>NZ_JBIRVR010000019.1:0-137145 GCF_044387105.1 Streptomyces sp. NPDC020379 | reverse complement strand
GCATTGGTCAGTTCATGTCGGCGCACCATGCCCAGCTCCTGCCCGGAACAGCAGCAGATCCACCACCCGGGCAAGAGCCAACAGACACTGCCTAGGCCGGTTCCTGGCTGGACTTGTCGGTCGGGTGCGGGTGGTGTCGTCCGCAACACGGCTTCGCCGCGTTGTCCTCTATCGCCGGACGGGCTGAAATCAGCCCGTCCGGCGATAGAGGACGTGCCCGAAGGGCGCTCCAGCCGCAGGCGCCAACGGACCGGTAGCCGGGGGACCGGGGCGCGGGCCCCAGTTCGGGAAGGGGCGGGGCAGGGGGACAAGCCCGCCCCCCTCACACCCGCCGTTCCAGCACATACCCGCACAATTCCACGAGCTCCTCCCGCGCCCCCTCCGCCAGCCGCACCGACTCAAGGCAGTCGTACGCCCCGGCCACCTGCCGCCGGGCCTCCTCCATCGTGAACTCCCGCCCACCCGCGGCTTCCACGATCGCGGAAGCCGCGGCCGCGGCCGCCGTGGACAGCGGCTCCGGCGAGCCGAGCAGCCCGGCGAGCCGCTCGGCCGCCGTGCTGTCCAGGGCCGTCGCGGCCAGCACGGGCAGCGTCCTCTTCCGGCGGCGCAGATCGCTGTGGACGGGCTTGCCCGTGGTCCCCGGGTCGCCCCAGATCCCGAGCAGGTCGTCGACCGCCTGGAACGCCAGCCCCAGCCGACGTCCCGCCTCCGACAGCGCCCCCACGACCGGCGGCGCGGCACCCGCGAGCAACGGGCCCAGCGCCATCGCGCACCCGAGCAGGGCCCCGGTCTTGCGGTCCGCCATCGCCCGGTACTCGGCTATGCCGACCGCCCCCGGCCCCGTCCACGGCCGGGACTCGAAGAGCAGGTCGTCGGCCTGGCCGTGGACGAGATCGCCCAGGGCCTCGGCGAGCCGGCCCACAGCCGCAGCTCCGTGTGGGCCACCGGCCCTGGCCAGCGTCTGCACCCCGAGGGCGAAGAGCGCGTCGCCGGTCAGCACCGCCGGGCCCGTGCCGAACGCCTTCCACACGGTGTCCCGGTGCCGGCGCCGCTCGTCGCCGTCCATGATGTCGTCGTGCACCAGCGAGAAGGTGTGGATCAACTCCACGGCGACAGCGGCGGCCACGCCCGGCTCCGCGGGCGCGCCGGCCGCTTCGGTGGCGAGGACGGCGAGTGCCTGCCGCACGCCCTTGCCGCCGGGGCCGGCGCTCGGCGTGCCGTCGGCGTCGCACCAGCCGAGCGAGAACGACGCCATCCGGCGCGGCTGGGGGTGGAGGCTCTCGACGGCCGCCCTGAGCGCGGGTTCGACGGATGCCCGGCAGCGCGTGAGGGCTTGGGGCGCCGTGGCCCGTGGTGCGGCGTGCGTGGTCATGGCGGCTTCTCTCTCCTGTGGCGGACCTGTTGACGCGTGCGGGTGGGGGCGGGCGGACCGGGGCGTCAGCCGGTGGGCAGGACGCCCAGTTCGGCCCGCGCCTTCTCGACCATGTCCCGCGCGTGCAGCAGGCCGATCGCACCGAGCGTGCGGTGGAGTTCGTCGAGGTCGGCGGAGGTCTCCGCGGCGTCGCGGCCCAGCCGGGCCCGGGCCTTGACCCACCCCAGCCGGGCGAGTGCCGCGCCGCGCGGCTCGTCCATGGCCCGGAACTCCTCCAGGGCACCGCTGTAGCAGACCTCGGCCTCCGCGTACCGCCCCGCGCGGAAGAGGACGTTGCCGCGCATCTTGTGGTTGTACGCCAGCGCGCTCACCAGCCGCATCTCCCGGCAGGTGGCCTCCGCCTCGGACAGCAGCGCCAGGGCCCGCGCGGTCTCGCCCCGCACGGACAGCACGTCCGCGATGCCCCGCAGGGCCCAGGCGCGGCCGCGGGCGTCGTCGGCTCCGCCGGCTATCGCGGCCGCTTCCTCGAACATCGCCAGGGCGGTGTCGTACGAACCGGTGTTGCGGTGCATCTGCGCGATGCCCTCCAGCGCCCACACCGTGTGCCGGGCCTCGCCGCGCCGTCTGGCCTCGGCGAGCAGCTTCTCGTGCAGTTCGCCGACGGCCTGGTAGTCGCCCTGTATCCGCCCCGTCTCGGCGAGGCCGGCGAGGGAGTAGCCGCGGGCCACGATGTCCCCGCCCTGCTCGGCGAGTTCGGCGGCCAGGGACAGCCACCGCCAGGCCAGGGCGAGCGCGCCGCGCTGCCGGGCGAGGGTCCCGCCGCTCCACACCGCCCAGGCCATCGCCCCGCGGTCCCCGGCCCGCCGCGCCGCGCGGTAGCTGGCCTTCCACGCGGCCTCCGCCTCCGCGACACGGCCCAGCCGCCGGTACGCCTCGGCGACGGCGAGCCCGGCGTGCGCCGACTCCAGTGCCTCGTCGCCGAGTTCGGCCTCCCGGCGTCTCGCCAGGGCCGTCTCCAGGACCTCCGCCAGCGAGGCGTTCACCGAGAGATCGCCCAGCGAGCCCCGGTACTCGGGTGCGAATGCCTTGCCGTACATGGTGTGCCTCACTTCGGGTCGATCGACGGCGGGTCAGCCGCTGATCAAGAAGCTATGGCGGGGGAGGGCGGCCCGGCATCCGACCAGGAGCCCGTGTGCCGTACATCCGAAGACCGGTGGCCGGGCGCCGGGTCATACGCGAGATGTACGAATGCCCCTGAGGGCTCTCGGGGTTACCCGGGGCCACCCGGTGTGGGATTCCCGTCATTGTCAAGGCCCGTAAGCACGATTTTCCGGACAGCCGGGCGGGGGTGACGAACCCTTCGGCCGGGTGACGGCGCACCCCCTCAGGACTGATAACTTCAGGGCGTCACCCACTTGACATCTCGATAAGGATGCGAAATTGGCTCGCCACCGGCTCCGCCGTTTAAACCGTCTCGCAGGAAGTGCGGCGGCCTCGGCCATAGCGCTCGCCGTGCTGCCCGCAGCGCCGGCCCTGGCGGATTCCGCCGACGGCTCGGGCACCCCGCACCTCGACGCCGTGGAGCAGACGCTGCGTCAGGTCTCGCCGGGGCTTGAAGGCGACGTATGGGAGCGCACCAGCGGTAACAAGCTGGACGCCTCCTCCGCCGACCCGACGGACTGGCTGTTGCAGACCCCCGGCTGCTGGGGCGACGACAAGTGCGCCGAGCGCCCAGGTACGAAGCGGCTGCTCGCCAAGATGACCGAGAACATCTCCAAGGCGAAGCGCACGGTCGACATATCCACGCTCGCGCCCTTCCCCGACGGTGCGTTCCAGGACGCGATCGTCGCCGGTCTGAAAGCCTCCGCGGAATCCGGCAACAAGCTGAAGGTCCGGATACTCGTCGGCGCCGCTCCCGTCTACCACTTGAATGTGGTGCCGTCGAAATACCGCGACGAGCTCAATTCCAAGCTGGGCAAGGCCGCCGGCGATGTCACGCTGAATGTCGCGTCGATGACCACGTCGAAGACCGCGTTCTCGTGGAACCACTCCAAGCTTCTCGTCGTGGACGGCGAGTCGGCGGTCACCGGTGGCATCAACGGCTGGAAGGGCGACTATGTCGACACGGCCCACCCGGTGTCGGACGTCGACCTCGCCCTGACCGGCCCCGCCGCCGGCTCGGCGGGCCGCTATCTGGACACGCTCTGGTCCTGGACGTGCGAGAACAAGAGCAACATCGCGAGCGTCTGGTTCGCCTCGTCCAACGGCGCCGGCTGCATGCCGACGCTGGAGAAGGACGCCAACCCCAAGGCGGCCGCCGCCACGGGCAATGTGCCGGTGATCGCAGTCGGCGGTCTCGGGGTCGGCATCAAGGACAAGGACTCCTCCTCGTCGTTCCGCCCGGACCTGCCGAGCGCCTCGGACACCAAGTGCGTCGTGGGTCTGCACGACAACACCAACGCAGACCGCGACTACGACACGGTCAACCCCGAGGAGAGCGCCCTGCGGGCGCTGGTCGGCAGCGCGAAGAGTCACGTCGAGATCTCCCAGCAGGACCTCAACGCCACCTGCCCGCCGCTGCCGCGCTACGACGTTCGCCTCTACGACGCCATCGCGGCGAAGATGGCGGCCGGTGTGAAGGTCCGCATCGTGGTCAGCGACCCGGCCAACCGCGGCGCCGTCGGCAGCGGCGGCTACTCGCAGATCAAGTCGCTGTCCGAGATCAGCGATCTGCTGCGCAACCGGCTGGCGCTGATCACCGGCGGCCAGCAGGGCGCCAAGGCGGCGATGTGCGGCAACCTCCAGCTCGCCACCGCCCGCAGCTCCGACAGCGCCAAGTGGGCCGACGGGCACCCGTACGCGCAGCACCACAAGCTGGTCTCCGTGGACGACTCCGCCTTCTACATCGGTTCCAAGAACCTCTACCCGTCCTGGCTCCAGGACTTCGGGTACATCGTGGAGAGTCCGGAGGCGGCCAAGCAGCTCGACGCCAAGCTGCTCGCCCCGCAGTGGCAGTTCTCGAAGGCGACCGCCACGTTCGACTACGAGCGCGGCGTCTGCCAGGGCTGATCGGGCCCGCAACGCGCGAAGGCTCCCGCCGGAGGACCGACCTCCGGCGGGAGCCTTCGCGGTTCCGGTCAGCGCGAGCGGCTCACGTCCAGTCCCGGTGAGGCCACCGTACCGGGCACCTTGCCGCAGTATTCGGCCTCCACGAGAGCCGTGGTGTCGCCCGTCCAGTCCGCGTTGAAGTTGAACGCCGCGGTGTGCCGCCCGTCCGGCGTCGAGGACACGACCGAGACCGATCCGGGGATGCCGCCGTCGTGTCCCCACACCTTCACCCCGCACGACAGCGTCGTGGTGAGGACACCGAGCCCGTACGCCATCCGCGGGTCCTTCCCGCCGGCCGGCACCGTGGTCAGCAACTCCCGCTGCTGGCGCTCCGGGAGGAGCTTGCCGCCGAGCAGCGCGTGGTAGAAGCGGTTGAGGTCACCCGTCGTGGAGACGATCTCGCCCGCCGCGTACGCCCACGACGGGTTGAAGACCGTGACGTCGTGGATCTTCGCGTCCGGGGCGCTGTCCAGCTTCCCGTACGCCCGTCCGTGCGGGTCCGGCATCCACGGCGAGGTGCCCGGCAGGGTGGTGGCCCGCAGGCCGGCGGGCTTGAGGACGCGCCGGGTGACCTCGGAGGCGTACGAGCGGCCGGACACCTTCTCCACGATCATGCCGGCGAGGACGTAGTTGGTGTTGGAGTAGTGCCAGCCGGCACCGGGCCGGAAGTCCGGCGCGTGGGCCATGGCGATGTCCACGAGCTGCCGCGGGGTGTGGGTGTCGAACCGGTGCTCGTAGAAGCCCGAGGTGAGGTCCTTCCGGACGTCCGGGTCCTCGGTGTAGTTGAAGATCCCGCTGGTGTGGTTGAGGAGTTGACGGACCGTGATGTGCCGTCCGTCGTGGCCGTGCCCCCGGACCACGCCGGGCAGCCAGCGGTCGACCGTGTCGTCGAGCCGGATCCTGCCCTCGGCCTCCTGCTGGAGGAGGGCCACCGAGGTGAAAGCCTTGGTGATGCTGCCGACCCGGAAGCGGTCCTCCGCCGCGCGCGGCCGGTGCGTGGTGAGGTCCGCGACCCCCGCTGACCCCTGCCAGACGCCGTCCTCTCCCACGCTCTGCCCCAGCACCCCCGGCACCCCGGCCCGCACCTGGGCCTCCATCGCGGTGCGAGTGGCGGCGTGCGGGCCGGTGCCTCTGCCCCCGGCCGAGGCGGGTGCGGTGAGGGCGGTCGCGGTCACCGCGGCGGTGGCCAGCGCCCCCACCAGAGCTCTGTGGATCGTGCGTACCTTCATGCTCTACGTCCCCTCCCTTTCCCACGGACAAGTGCACCCGACAGGACTCGCCCAACACCCGGCCGGTTGAGCCGCGTTGGGCGCGGGGCCGGAATCCGGCCATGCGCGGCCAGTGGGTCGGTGAAGAAGTTTCCCGAGCATCCGAAGGCGACTAAAATGGACATACCGTCGCGTGAACGGGGGTGATCAGCGGAATGGACGCCGAAGAGGTCTGGCGGACGACCGGCGCCGAGCGCCGGAGCCTCGCCGACCTGCTGGACCGGCTCTCCGACGAGGAGTGGGAGCGGTCGTCCCTCTGCGAAGGCTGGCGCGTACGTGACGTCGCCGCCCACCTCGCCCTGTCGCGCACCGGCCCCGGCGCCACTCTGATCGCTCTCGTGCGGGCGCGGGGCAGCTTTCACCGCATGGTGCGCGACACCGCCCGGCGCTACGCCGCGCGGCGGCCCACCGCGGCGCTGGCCGCCGAGATCCGGGAGTCGGCCGGATCCCGCCGCCACGCGGTCGGGACGAGCCATCTGGAGCCGCTCCTGGACGTCCTCGTGCACGGCCAGGACATCGCGCTGCCGCTGGGCAGGCCGCGCGAGATGCCGCCACAGGCGGCGGCCGTCGCCGCCACCCGCGTCTGGACGACCGGCTTTCCCTTCCACGCCCGGAAGAACCTCTGGGGCCTGCGCATCGCCGCGACCGACACCGAATGGGCCGCGGGGGAGGGCCACGAGGTGGAGGGCCCGATCAGCGCGATCCTGCTGCTCCTCACCGGCCGCCCGGCCGCCCTCGACCGGCTGTCGGGGGCGGGGGCGGAAGAGCTGCGCAGGCGCGTTCAGTGGGAGCCGGGCGCCGGGAGCACCCCGTCGAGGATGTGCCGCACCCCTCGCAGATAGCCGTGCCGCCCCTCGGCCTCGGCGGGGCGCTCGCCGTCGGCCGTGCCCCGGCCCTCCTGCGGCGGCCCGCCCGGACGTGGCACGGTCGCGAGGATCTGCCCGGTCGTGTAGTACCAGATCGTCCGGTGCGCCTCGACCGCCCGCTCCCGGCTGAGCCCGCAGCCGACGAGCGCGGCGACGATCTCCTCCGTCATCCACGCCGCGGGCATGCCCGCGGGCTCCCCGCGCGCCACGATGGGCACCACCCACGGGTTGCTCACGAACGCCTGGTGCATCAGCCCGCAGACCGTGGCCAGCCGCTCCCGCGGTTCCTCCGGAAGCTCCGGCCGCGGCAGCGTGCGGGCCGCGTGCTCCAGGGTCAGCGTGAGCAACTCGTCCTTGTCCCGCACATGGTGATAGACCGCCATCGCCGTGCTCCCCAGCGCACCGGCCAGCCGGCGCATCGTCAGGTTCTCCGCGCCCTCCTTGAGGATGATCTCGTAGGCGGCGGTGACGATGTGCTCGCGCGACAGCCGGGACGGCCGTCCCCGCTTCGGGCGTTCGGGTGTGCTGCCGGTCAGTGTTCTGCCCTCTTTCGTACGCGTGCCGCCGGGTCCGCCGCCACCGCGGGCGCGAGGGCGCCGCGGGAGTGTTCCGGATCTTCGCAGGCGTCCGAGGATACTGTTTCCGTATGCGTACGGTAACGCGCCGTCGCGCCGTGGGGGTCCGGCGGGGGAAGCGGAGCGGGCCGCGCGGGCCGCGCGTGTAGCTTTGCGTACAGCCGTGCCGACGACCCGCGCGGCATTGCGCTCGTCACCTGCGCGTGTACTGCCGTGCCGGTACCGCCCTACCGATACAAAGGACGCCCCACCCATGCCGTACGTGCGCCACTGGTTGCGCAACTCCATCCTGCTGTTCGCGCTCGCGATCACGCTGGGACTGGTCGCCGCGCACACCCACCTGATCCAGCCGCACGATCTCCAGCTGGACCGCACGATCCAGACGCTCCGCACCGGCTGGCTGAATCACACGATGGAGGGGGTCAGCTATCTGGCCTCGCCGGTGGCCGGAGTCGTGATCCTCGCGGTCTGGAGCGGCTGGCTGCTGTTCGTGCGGCGGCGGCCGATGCGCGCGGTGGCCACCTTCCTCGTCGTCGCGGTCGGCTGGAACAGCACGCAGCTGGCCAAGGCGATCGTGGCCCGCCCCCGGCCGCCCCGGGAGTTCATGCTCGATCCCGAGATCGGCTCCAACAGCTTCCCCAGCGGCCACACCGCCTTCACCGTCGCCGCGGTGGTCGCCGCGTACTTCCTCCTCCGCGAGACCCGTCACCGCCGGACCGTCCTGGTCTGCGGCGTCCTCGCGGTGCTTCTCGTCGCCTTCTCCCGGATGTACGTCGGCGCCCACTACCCCACGGACACCCTCGGCTCGGTGCTGATCGCCGGTTCCGCGATCTTCTTCGTGACCGGCGTCTGGCACGCCCGGGTGCTGCCCCAGCTGCACCGGCTGCCGCTGATGGAGCGCTTCGGCCTGTCCCGCGAGCTGGATGAGCGGGAGGCGGCGTCGCACGTCCACGGGACCGTGCCGAGCGGGCGCAGGCAGGCCGCGGGCAGCGGCTCCGCGCCCACCGGCGGACGCCACCGCAAGCACGCGGGGCGCTGACGCCCTCACCTTCAGCCGATGTCTCCGCCTTCAGCGGAACGAGCGGGCCGGTCGCCGGTGGCGACCGGCCCGCCGTCGTTCCCGCGCCTTCCGGATTTCTGCAACGGGTTCTAGTGTGTGCGCCGTCACCCGCGGCGACGGCGCGACCCTACGGAGGGCCCATGGACCTCGACCACACACCGGAGCAGCGGCGCCTCCGCGCCGAACTGCGGGACTACTTCGCCGGCCTCGTCCCCGACAACGCCTACGCCCGGCACACCGACCCCGCCCGGCAGAAGCGCTTCTACCGCGACACCGTCCGCCGGCTCGGCGCCGACGGCCGCCTGGGCGTGGGCTGGCCCAAGGAGTACGGGGGCGGCGGGATGACCCCCATGGAACAGTTCATCTTCTTCGACGAGGCCGCGCAGGCCGGGGTGCCCCTGCCACTCATGGCGCTCAACACCGTCGGACCGACGATCATGCAGTACGGGACTCCCGAGCAGAAGGCGTACTTCCTGCCGAGGATCCTCTCCGGGGAGATCGACTTCGCCATCGGCTACAGCGAGCCCGACGCGGGCACCGACCTCGCCTCGCTGAAGACCCGCGCCGTGCGTGACGGCGACGACTATGTCGTCAACGGACAGAAGATCTGGACCACCAACGGCGACACCGCCGACTGGATCTGGCTCGCCGTGCGCACCGCCCCCGTGGAGGAGGGCGTACCGCCCCACCGCGGCATCAGCATCCTGCTCGTGCCGACCGGCGCCCCCGGCTACTCGTACACCCCCATCGACACCCTCGCCTCCCACGGCACCACCGCCGGATACTACGAGAACGTCCGCGTCCCCGTCCGCAACCGGGTCGGGGAGGAGAACAAGGGCTGGCGGCTGATCACCACCCAGCTCAACCACGAGCGCGTCACCCTCGCCGCCCACGGCGCCACCGCGATCCGCGCCCTGCGCGACGTCCGGCGCTGGGCCGCGGCCACCCGGCTCCCCGACGGCCGCCGCGTCGCCGACCTCGGCTGGGTCCGCGGCCGCCTCGCCCGCACGCACCTGCGCCTCGACGCGATGAAGCTCCTCAACTGGCAGATGGTGGACGCACTCCAGCGGGGCACCCTCACCCCCCAGGACGCCTCCGCCGCCAAGGTCTACGGCTCCGAGGCACGCCGCGACGCCTACGCCTGGCTGATGGAGATCCTCGCCGCCGCGGGCCCCCTCAAGGAGGGCTCGGCGGGCGAGGTCCTCCACGGCGAACTGGAACGCGGCTACCGCAGCGCGGTCATCTTCACCTTCGGCGGCGGCAACAACGAGATCCAGCGCGAGATCATCTCCTGGATCGGGCTGGGGATGCCGCGGGTGCGGCGCTGAGTCCTTTGCGACGAGGCGGACTGAACGTCTCCGCGGGCGAAGCCGTTGCCCTGGCGGCCTCCGGCGCTAGCCAGCGCCCAGAATCGCAGGCATGCGGCCGCCGCAAGTGCACCTTGGCCTCATGGGCGTGATGGAGCCCCTTTATGCAAATTCCCATGCGCAGAAATCCTTTGCTATGACCGCTTTCAGGCAAACTGCTAGGAGCGGGCTCTGGCCGAGTTGTGCCGCCATGGCCGTGAGCCGTCCTTCGTCGGGACGCCGGTCGGCCAGAGCACGGCGCATCCACAGATCGGCCATGGCGAACGCATCGATCGCCCTCGGGCCTGCGTTCGCCCATGCCATGCACCCTCGGCCCAGGATTTGGCGGACTCGGGGCTGTGGCCGGCTGCGATCAGCTGTACGACGAAACAGGCCGGGTCGATGAACGCTGCCCCGCGTGTGAGCCATGACCAGTCAATACGCCATGCGCCCGCATCCCCTACCACCAAGTTGGACGGATTGATGTCGGTATGCAGCAGAGCGTCACCACGGAAGAATGCCAGCTCGTCTTCGCCGCTGACGCAGGAACGATCCCTTCCCACTGTCGATGACCGCAGCGAACTCCGTGGTGAACCCCTGCTTCGGAACATGCACTTGAGCGACTTCGCCGGTGTACGGGCGGATCAGTTCGCGGGAGTGCTCGCCGGGCAGTTCAGCCAAGTCGGTTCCTTTCGAACACTTCAGACCCTGGGTTGGCAAGTGGTCCGCGTTCCCGGTCGGCACGCCGAGTGCGGCTCGCACCGCGGATCAGAGCGAGTGGGGGCTGATGACGTCCGGGCTCAAGCATTACGGGCAGTTCTGGTTGGACAGGATCGGGAGCCAGCGGAGCGCAGTGCGGAACTGTCGACCGTCCATGATCCCTCCACGCGGCTACATGTACTCGTCGGGTTCCCCTCCGTGCTGGTCCATCGGCCAGGCGACCCGGCATTCCAGGCATGTGAGCCGCCATTCCTAGCGGCGCCGTACGTGATCACGTCAGGGTGCACGGTGATCGTGTGCGGCACATGCCGGATGACGGCGCGGGTCACTGCGTCACCTCCGCCTGGTGGCGCCTGGTGTCGTGATCGATCCGGGCATCAGCATGACGGTCCACGACCCTTCAGCTGCACGGTGTACGGGCCGCATCGGAAGACGCGGCGGGTACGGATCCGCGGTTCGACGTCGGGGTGCACGACCGGCGGGTGCCGGGCGCCCCCTTGGTCGCTTCGCACTCCTCTGTCCGCGCTGGGCTGCTCCTGCGCATGATCCGGCGCTGAAGCGTGACCTGGCCGACATGGTCGTCATGAGAGGCAACGCCGACCTGAGCCAGGTCCTTGGTGACCTTCCAGAACTCGTGTCCGGAGTCCAGAACTACGCCCACGCCGTCAATACGCCAGGAAGCCTGGGCGATGGTGGCTGAGGCATACAGCACGGTGTATTGGCTGGCTGCCCGACATCGGTGGATGACCCTGGCAGACCTCGCCGTCACCAAGCAAAAACTGGCAGCTGCTCAGGCTGATCCGGTAACTCTCGCGATTGCGGGGCGGGATACGGCTGGAGTTCATCTGAATCATGGTGAGTTCGAGGATGGCCTTGCCGTCGTCGACCGTGCGATCTGCCAGGTGGAGACCCACGCCGCCGGGCAAGGACGCTCGTGTGCTCTCGGAATTCCGCGCCTCCGGGGGATGACCCTGGCCGGCCGTCTGAAAGACAAGGCGACGGCTGACCGGCACATCGCGGAGTCTCGCAGGCTCGCACGAGACTTTGACCACGACGCGAATCGCCTCGGCAACCACTTCGGGCCCCAGAACACCGCTGTGCACGTCGTTGCTACTTCTGGCGACCTCGGTCGGCATCAGGATGCCATTGACGAGATGAGCCGGTTCGGGAGCAGGAACCCGCTTGTGTTGCCGGCTACGAGGACCAGTCCACTCCATATGAACGTCGCACGGTCGAAACTGGCCCTCGGCGACAGGACTGGTGCGCTGGAAGAGCTGGAAAAAGCCTGGGCCCTGGCACCGTAGATGGCACGGGTCCATCCGACCAGTCAGGAGTTGTGTGAGTCACCCGTCGCCATCCGGCCGGTGCGCGATCGCTCAGACGTAAGCCAGGGCCACCCCCTGCCACGCCCCCGCCGCCCGCGCGGTTTCCGACGAGGCCGCGCGGGCGAGCTGGTGACGCCGGAGTCCAGGCCGCTCAACCCCCCGCCGGCGTCCGCAGCGCCAGGATCGCCATGTCGTCATGGCCGTCGCCGGGGCGGGCGTCCGCCACGGCCCGGGCCAGGGCGGCCAGGGGCTCGTCGGCGTGCGCGGCCGCGACGGTCGCGATCATGCGCAGGCCCTCGTCGAAGTCGCGGCCCGGGTGCTCGACCAAGCCGTCGGTGAACATCAGGACGGTCGCTCCCGGCGGCAGCACGTGCCGGTGGTCGCGGCGGACGAGGCCGGCGTCGACGCCGATCGGCACGTCGGCGTCGGCGTCGAGGAAGCGCGCGTCGCCGTCCTCGGTCACCACGAGCGGCGGCGGATGGCCCGCGCTGCTCCACAGGAGCGACCAGCCGCCCTCGCACGGTGCGATGCGGGCCACGCAGACGGTGGCCATGGTGGGCTCCGTGACGGCCGCCAGGGTGCGGTCGAGGCGGCTGAGCAGCTCGCTGGGCAGCGCGTCGGAGTCGAAGGCCAGGGCGCGGAGCATGTTGCGGATCTGCGCCATCGTGGCGGCGGCGCGCACGTCGTGGCCGACGACATCACCGACGATCACCACGCGGCTGCCGTCGGGCAGCACCATCGCGTCGTACCAGTCGCCGCCGAGCAGTGCCGGGTCCGCCGCGGGCTGGTAGAGGGCCCAGGAGTCGAAGGGGGAGAGGTCGGGCAGGCTCGGCAGCAGCAGCCGCTGGAACTGCTCGGCACCCGCGCGCACCTGCCCGTACAGGCGGGCGTTCTCGATGGCCACACCGGCCGCGCCGGCCAGCGCGATCACCACGGCCTCGTCGGCGGCGTCGAAGGCGCCGCTGTCCTCGCGGTCGGTGAGGTAGAGATTGCCGTAGACCTTGCCGCGCACGGTGATGGCGACCCCGAGGAGCGTGCGCATCGGAGGGTGGCCGGGCGGGAATCCCGTCGCCTGCGGATGCTCGGGGATCGCCTCGACCCGCAGTGGCCGCGGGTCGCTGATGAGCAGGCCGAGCAGCCCCTGGCCGTGCGGGAGAGCCACCCCCGCCAGCCGCTGTCTCTCCTCCTCGGCCAGGCCCACGGGGATGAACTCGGCGAGCTCGGTGCCCTCCTCGTCCAGGACGCCGAGGGCTCCGTAGCGGGCCCCGACCAGCTCCATGGCGGTGGTCACGATGCGGCGCAGCACGACGGGGAGGTCCAGCTCCCCGCTGACCGCGAGTATCGCCCCCAGTAATCCGCGCATGCGCTCTTGCGTGCGGGCGAATTCGGCCAGCTGCTCCCCGAGCCGGTCGAGATCCTCGTCGAGGGCCGGCCGGCGACCGGTGAGGTCGCGGTGGGTGTGTCCGTTGTCTGTCTCACTTGTCGCCACCGCTCAGACACTAGTGAATCGGCCGCTCCGGGGTGGGGAATGACCGCATGTCAGTACGGTGACGGTGGCGCGGTCGGCGACACGCTCCGTCACTGGCGCGGGAAGCCGCTCGCGGACGCACTCGCGACCGCTTATCGAACGGACAACCACCCGGGTTCCAGAGGGGATTGAGGCGCTGCGGCAGCACTTATGGTAGGAGTCGCAGGAGGAGCGCCGATCACCGGAGGTGTGCCCATGCCGCAAGCCGACCCCGGGCTCTTCGGGCCCGCCTCGGTCGCCTGGCAGCTGCACGGTGACCCGATGATGTGGATCGCGGGCATCCGCGCGCTGTGGCTCCAGGCGCTGCACCCGCGCGCGGTCCGCGGTGTCACCCAGAATTCCGCCGCGTTCACCGAGGCCGATGCCTTCGGGCGGCTGCGGCGGACCGCGAACTTCGTGGGCACCACCCTCTACGGCACCACGGAGGCCGCCGAGCGCGCGGGCGCGGCCGTCCGCGGCATCCACCGGCGGCTGTCGGCCACCGATCCGGACACCGGCGAGCGCTACGGCGTCGACGACCCCGAACTGCTGCTGTGGGTGCACTGCGCCGAGGTCGACTCCTATCTCCACGTCGTCCGCCGCTCCGGCATCCCGCTCACCGCGGCCCAGGCCGACGCCTTCCTGGACGAGCACCGGGCCTCCGCCCGGCTCGTGGGCCTCGACCCCGCCGGTGTCCCGGCCTCGACGGAGGCGATGGCGGCGTACTTCGAGAAGGCGCGGCCCGGTCTGGCCCTCACCCCCGAGGCGCGTCAGGTCGACGCCTTCCTGCGCCGTCCGCCGGTGCGCCCCCTGCTCAGACCCGCGCGCGCCCTCGTGTGGGGGACGGTGGCCTCCCTCGCCTACGGGGCGCTCCCTCCTTACGCGCACGAGCTCTACGGGCGCGCCGCCCCGCCCCCTGCCGTCGTCACCCGCCGCTTGCGCCGCGCGGGCACCGTCCTGCGCTCCGTCCCCGCCACCGTACGATGGCAACTCCCGCCCAAACACATCCTCCGGGCCGTCGGCAGGATGGGCGCCGGTAGCCGCCCTTCCTCCTACAACCTGCAAAGACGGGCCGCCATACTGGAGGGGCCGGGGGAGGCACAGCGACGCGACGGGGGCGGCGGCGAGGGATGGCGGAATCCAGGCTGATCCAGGGCCGGTACCTGCTGCTCGAACGGATCGGGCGGGGCGGCATGGGCGAGGTGTGGCGGGCTCGCGACGAATCACTCGGCCGCCAGGTGGCCGTCAAGTGCCTCAAACCGATGGGGCCCCAGCACGAGCAGTCCTATCTCCGCGTGCTGCGCGAGCGGTTCCGGCGCGAGGCGCGCCTCGCCGCCGGGCTCCAGCACCGCGGCATCACCGTCATTCACGACTTCGGCGAGTCCGACGGCGTGCTCTTCCTCGTCATGGAGCTGCTCGACGGCCGCAACCTCAGCGAGCTCATGGAGGACAACGACCAGCGGCCGCTGCCCGTGTCCGAGGTCGTCGGGATCTCCGAGCAGGTGGCCGCGGCCCTCGCGTACACCCACCGGCAGGGCGTGGTGCACCGTGACCTCAAGCCCGCCAACATCATGCGGCTCACCGACGGCGCCGTGAAGATATGCGATTTCGGGATCGCCCGCCTCGGGCACGACATCGGCTTCTCCGCGCCGTCCTCGCGCCTCACCGGCACCGGCATCGCCATGGGCACCCCGCACTACATGTCGCCCGAGCAGATCGGCGGCGGCCAGGTCGACCACCGCAGCGACCTCTACTCCCTGGGCTGTGTGCTGTACGAGATCGCCACCGGCGCCCCGCCCTTCGACATGGACGACGCCTGGGCCGTCCTCGTCGGCCACCGCGACACCCCGCCCACCCCGCTGCGGGAGATTCGCCCCGAACTGCCGGAAACATTCGAGGAGGTCGTCCTCGACCTGCTCGCCAAGGACCCCGACGCCCGGCCGCCCGACGCCGGTGTCCTCCATGAACGGCTGCTGGAGCTCGCCCTGTCCGGGCACGCCACCACGGTGCCCCGCACGCTCCCCGAGGCCCGCCCACGCCCCCTGCGCGCCTCCGTGCGCCTGCCCGAACCGCCCCGGCTCCCGCACTGGGCCCGGAACATGACCACCGGTTCCAAGGCGACCGGCCCCGGCGTCCTGCCCTTGCCGCCGCCCGACCCGGCCGCCTCGCTCACCGGCGCCTGGACCGGGCCCGCCGCGGCGCGCGCCGAGGAGACCGCGCCGCCGTCCCCGGAGGTCGTGGCCGACCTCGCGACACGCCATCAGGAGGCGCTGCGGCTCGGCAGGCTGGGCCGCTGGACGGAGTCCGGCGAGGCGCACCACGAGGTGGCCGCCGAGCGCGAACGCGCCCTCGGCGCCGACCACCCCGACACCCTCGCCAGCCGCTACGAGGCCGCCTTCACCCTCAGCCGGCAGGGCCGCCCAGCCGACGCGCTGCGCGAGTACGCCCGCGCCGCGGCCGGCCGCGAACGCGTCCTGGGCGCCGACCACCCGGACACGCTCGCCGCCCGTCAGGAGACCGCGTACGTGCTCGGGCAGCTCGGCCGGTACGCCGAGGCCCACGAGGTCTACGCCGCCGTGCTCGCCGTCCGCGACCGCACCATGGGCCCCGAGCACCCCGACACTCTGCGCTGCCGCCACAACCTCGCCTTCAACCTGGGCCGGCTGGGGCGGCTGGAGGAGTCGTACGGCATGGCGCGCGAGGTCGCCGACGCCCGCGCCCGCGTCCTGGGCCCGAGCCACCCGGACACCCTCGTCACCCGCTACGAGGTCGGCTACGCCCTCGGCCAGCTGGGCCGCTGGACCGACGCGCTGCGGACCTACCGCGAGGTGGCCGCCGCACGGCAGCGCGCGCTCGGCGCCGACCACCCCGACACGCTCGCCGCCCGCTACGAGACCGGCATCTGCCTCGGCCGGCTCGGCCGCAGCGCGGAGGCGCTCCGGCTCTTCCGCGACCTCGTGGACGAGCGCACCCAGGCCCAGGGCCGGGAGCACCCCGACACCCTGCGGGCCCGGCACTGCCTCGGCGTCAACCTCGGCCGGCTCGGCCGCTGGGAGGAGGCGCTCGCCGAGGCGCGCGACGTGTGCGCGATCCGCGAGCGGGTGCTGGGCGCCGACCACCCCGAAACCCTTGTCAGCTGCCGGGAGATCGCGGTCGCCCTCGGCTGGCTCGGCCGCTGGACCGAGGCGCTCGCCCGCTACCGCGAGGTGGCCCAGGCCCGCCAGCGGGTGCTGGGCGCCGAGCACCCCGACGCCCTGGCCAGCCGTGGCGACGAGGCCCACTGCCTGGAGCAGCTCGGCCGCTCCACCGAGGCCGTCGAGCTCCACCGCCAGGTCGCCGCGCTGCGCTGGACGCGGGCCACCCGCGGGGCGCCGTACGGGAGATGACCCCGGTAATCTGACGTTGCGTCAGAAAAACTCTTCCCTCGCCCCGCCCGCTGCGGCATCCTGCCGCCCATGGAGACCGAGCTGAGCCGGCGACTGGGAATCGAGCACGCGCTCTTCGGCTTCACCCCCTTCCCCGCGGTGGCCGCGGCCGTCACCCGCGCCGGGGGACTCGGCGTGCTCGGCGCCGTGCGCTACACCGACCCCGGCGCCCTCGCCCGGGACCTCGACTGGATGGCCGCGCACACCGACGGCAAGCCGTACGGGCTCGACGTCGTCATGCCCGTCAAGAAGGTCGAGGGCGTCACCGAGGCCGACGTCGAGGCCATGATCCCGGACGCGCACCGGCGCTTCGTCCAGGAGACCCTCGCCCGGCACGGCGTACCCGCGCTCGCCGCCGGGGACCGCTCCGGATGGCGCATCACCGGCTGGATGGAGGAGGTCGCCCGCGCCCAGCTCGACGTCGCCTTCGAGCACCCGGTCACGCTGCTCGCCAACGCCCTCGGCCCGCCGCCCGCCGACGTCGTCCGCCGCGCCCACGACCACGGCGTCCTCGTCGCCGCGCTCGCCGGGAGCGCCCGGCACGCCGTCCGCCACGCCGAGGCGGGCATCGACATCGTCGTCGCCCAGGGCTACGAGGCGGGCGGCCACACCGGCGAGATCGCCACCATGGTGCTCACCCCCGAGGTCGTACAGGCCGTCGACCCGCTGCCCGTACTCGCCGCCGGTGGCATCGGCAGCGGCGAACAGATCGCCGCCGGGCTCGCGCTCGGCGCGCAGGGGGTCTGGCTGGGCTCCCTCTGGCTCACCACGGAGGAGGCCGAGCTGCACTCGCCCGCCCTCACCGCGAAGCTCCTGGCCGCGGGCTCCGGCGACACCGTGCGCTCCCGGGCGCTCACCGGCAAACCGGCCCGCCAGCTGCGCACGGCCTGGACCGACGCCTGGGACGACCCGGGCGGACCCGGCCCGCTGCCCATGCCACTGCAAGGGCTGCTCGTCGCCGAGGCCCTGTCCCGCATCCAGAAGTACGAGGTGGAGCCGCTGCTCGGCACACCGGTCGGGCAGATCGTGGGGCGGATGAACTCCCGGCGCAGTGTCCAGGCCGTCTTCGACGACCTGACGGCCGGCTTCGAGCGGGCCGTCGACCGGATGAACCGCATCGCGGGCCGCACCGGGCCCGCCCGGCCCTGAGACCGAGGAGGGAGCACCCCATGCCGCACCCCGAAGGGTTCTGGGCACAGGCCACCGCCGACCCCGAACGCACCGTGCTCGTCACCCCCGACGGCCGCACCCGCACCGCGGGCCGGCTCCACGCCGCCGCCAACCGGCTGGTCCGCGGCCTGCGCGCCGCCGGACTCCGCCGGGGCGACGCCTTCGCCGCCGTCCTCCCCAACGGCGAGGAACTCCTCACCGCCTACCTCGCGGCCGCCCAGGCCGGCTTCTACCTCGTACCCGTCAACCACCATCTCCTCGGCGAGGAGATCGCCTGGATCGTGGCGGACGCGGAGGCGGGGGCGCTCATCGCCCACGAGCGGTTCGCCGCCGCCGCGACCGCCGCCGCCGACGGCGCGGGGCTGCCCGCCGCGCGCCGCTACGCCGTCGGTGACATCCCCGGCTTCCGCCCGTACGAAGGGCTCCTCGCCGGCCACCCCGGCACCCCGCCGGCGGACCGCACGCTCGGCTGGGTCATGAACTACACCTCCGGCACCACCGGCAGGCCACGGGGCATCCGCCGTCCCCTGCCCGGGAAGCCGCCCGAGGAGAGCCATCTCGGCGGCTTCCTCGGCATCTTCGGCATCAAGCCGTTCGACGACAACACCCACCTCGTCTGCTCACCGCTCTACCACACGGCGGTCCTCCAGTTCGCGGCCGCTTCCCTGCATCTCGGCCACCGACTGGTGGTCATGGACAAATGGACCCCCGAGGAGATGCTGCGCCTCATCGACACCCACCGCTGCACCCACACCCACATGGTCCCCACCCAGTTCCAGCGGCTGCTGGCACTGCCCGCGCACGTACGGGACGCGTACGACGTCTCCTCCATGCGGCACGCCATCCACGGCGCCGCCCCCTGCCCCGACCACGTCAAGCGCGCGATGATCCACTGGTGGGGCGACTGCGTCGAGGAGTACTACGCGGCCAGCGAGGGCGGCGGGGCCTTCGCCACCGCCGAGGACTGGCTGAAGAAACCCGGCACCGTCGGCAGGGCCTGGCCCATCAGCGAACTCGCCGTCTTCGACGACACCGGCCGACGGCTGCCCGCCGGTGAACTCGGCACCGTCTACATGAAGATGACCACCGGCGGTTTCGCCTATCACAAGGACGAGGGCAAGACCCGCGAGAACCGCATCGGCGACTTCTTCACCGTCGGCGACCTCGGCTTTCTGGACGAGGACGGCTATCTCTTCCTCCGCGACCGCAAGATCGACCTGATCATCTCCGGCGGGGTCAACATCTACCCCGCCGAGGTCGAATCCGTGCTCCTCACCCATCCCGCCGTGGCCGACGCCGCCGTCTTCGGCGTCCCGCACGACGACTGGGGCGAGGAGGTGAGAGCCGTGGTGGAGCCGGCCGACGGCCATGCGCCCGGCGCCCCGCTGGCCGCCGAGCTCCTCGCCCACTGCGCGCGCCACCTGGCGGGCTACAAGCGGCCCCGGGCCGTCGACTTCATCGCCGACATGCCCCGCGACCCCAACGGCAAGCTCTACAAACGCCGGCTGCGCGACCCGCACTGGCGGCGCCCGGCTTAGCCCGCGGGCCGGCCCGTGCCCGCGGCCGCGTCCTCGAACTCCCCCAGACTCCGTCCGGGGGTGCCCCCGGACGGAGTCTGGGGGAGGTAGCTGGGGGAGTTCGAGGACAACGCGGCGAAGCCGTGTCGCCGGGGGGCTGGGGGCTTGCCCCCACGCGGCGGAGATGCGGCCGGGAAGGGGCGGGGCAGGGGAAGAAGCCTGCCGCAGGCGCCGGCCGACCCGCACTGGCGGTCCCGGCGTCGTGCCCTCCGGCCCTGCTCACGGCCTCGGCTCACGCGCGTCCACGACGCGCCTCAGCTTGCCCGTCGAGCGCTCCAGCGTGCCCGGGTCCACGATCTCCACGGTTGCCGACACCCCGATGCCCTCCTTCACCCGGCGGGCGATCTCCCCGGCCGCCTCCGCGCGTCGCCCCGGCGTCGCCCCGGGCCGGGCCTCCGCGCGCACGGTGAGGTGGTCCATCCGGCCCTCGCGCGTCAGCCGCAACTGGAAGTGCGGGGCGACGCCCGGCGTGCGCAGCACGATCTCCTCGACCTGCCCGGGAAAGAGGTTGACCCCGCGCACGATGATCAGATCGTCGCTGCGCCCGCTGATCCGTTCCATGCGCCGGAAGACGCGGGCGGTGCCGGGCAGCAGCCGCGTGAGGTCGCGGGTGCGGTAGCGCACGACGGGCATCGCCTCCTTGGTGAGCGAGGTGAGGACCAGCTCGCCGTGCTCGCCCTCGGACAGCACCTCGCCCGTGACCGGGTCCACGATCTCGGGAAGGAAGTGGTCCTCCCAGATGTGCGGCCCGTCCTTGGTCTCCACGCACTCCTGCGCGACGCCCGGACCCATGACCTCGGACAGGCCGTAGATGTCCACCGCGTCGAGGGCGAACCTCTCCTCGATCTCCCGCCGCATCCCCTCCGTCCAGGGCTCGGCCCCGAAGACGCCGGTCCGCAGCGAGGACGCCCGGGGGTCGAGCCCTTGGCGCTCGAACTCGTCGAGCAGGGTGAGCATGTAGGACGGCGTCACCATGATGACCTCCGGCCGGAGGTCCGTAAGCAGCCTGACCTGGCGTTCGGTCATCCCGCCGGACGCGGGGATCACCGTGCAGCCGAGCCGCTCCGCGCCGTAGTGCGCGCCCAGCCCGCCGGTGAACAGGCCGTAGCCGTACGCCACATGCACCTTGTCCCCCGGCCGGACACCGGCCGCCCGCAGCGAGCGCGCGACGACCTCGGCCCATGTGCCGAGGTCCCCCTGCGTGTAGCCGACGACGGTCGGGGTGCCCGTCGTACCACTGGAGGCATGGATCCGCCGCACCTCGCCCTCCGGCACGGCGAACATCCCGAACGGATAGTGCTCGCGCAGATCCCCCTTGGTGGTGAACGGGAACCGCGCGAGATCCCCGAGCCCCCGGCACTCCTCGGGCCGCACGCCTGCGGCGTCGAACGCGTGCCGGTAGAAGGGCACGCGCTCGTACACGCGCCGCAGGGTCCGGCGCAGCCGTACGAGCTGCAACTCGGTGAGCTGCTCACGGGACATCTGCTCGGCTGCGTCGACCATGCCGGGGAGTTTCCCCGGGTGCGGCGGTGGCCGAAACCGGGGGAGTGCCCCGGACGCCACCGGCTATCCGAGGACCCGCCCCGCGAACCGCCGTTCGAAGCCGTCGCCCACGTCCGCCGTCACCGTCACGTCGTACGCCCCGTCCGAAGCCACCGCCACCGTCAGCTCCGTGTGGCCGCCGGCCGTGACCGTGGCGGTCGTGCCGTCCGAGACGGTGAAGAGCACGGGAGCGCGGCCGCCGTTCGTCAGGGTCAGCCGCAGTCCGTCGGGCGAGGCCGTGACCGCGGCCTCCGGACGGCCCTTCGCCGCGTTCGTCCATGTGCGGACGTCTCCCTTGAAGCCGCGCAGATAGCCGTCGGGGCCGTGCAGGTCGATGTCGTACTTGCCGCCGCCGTAGGTGAGCGCGCTGAAGTAGTCGCTCGCGCTGCCGCCCACCGGGACGGTGTAGTGCCATGCCTCGTACGCCCGGTGGTTCACCGCGTAGGCCGTGAAGCCCGCGCCCAGCCGGCCGGTGTTGACCACCTTGAACCACAGGCGGTTGGTGGAGGTGTCGGTCCAGGACGTGGTGTCGAAACCGTAGCCGGTCGGCCGGGCCGGGCGGGTGCCCTCCTCCTGGGCGGGGCGGGCGGCGCCGGCCGGGGGCCTGGCGTCGGGCAGGGAGTCCTGCTTGTCGCAGGCGGCGACGAGGGCCGTCGTGTCCGGCAGGGCGGGGAAGGAGGCGTTCTTCGAGGTGAAGTCGAAGGCGCTCATCAGGTCGCCGCACACCGTGCGCCGCCAGGCGGAGATGTTGGGCTCCTTGACGCCGGTCCAGTTCTCCAGGAAGCGCAGCGGCGAGGTGTGGTCGAGCACCTCGGAGTGGACGTAACCGGACCGGCTCCACGGTGAGATCACGGTCATCGGGACCCGCGGCCCGAGCCCGATGGGCGCGCCGCCGATGAACTCGTCGGGGGTGCCGGACGGCGGCACGGGCGGGGCGACGTGGTCGAAGAAGCCGTCGTTCTCGTCGAAGTTGAGGAAGACCACCGTCTTCGCCCAGACCTCGGGGTGCGCGGCCAGCGACTCCAGGACGTACTTCGCGGTGTAGTCGGCGCCGTACGCGGGCGGGTAGGCGGGGTGCTCGGACTGCCGCTCGGGGGCGACGACCCAGCTGACGGCGGGCAGCTTGCCGTCGGCGACGTCCTGGTTGAAGGCGTCGGCTGTACGGCGCCGCATGCCGTTGATGTACAGCGAGGAGTCGCTCCCGGCGCTCTTGAAGCGGCTGAACCAGGCCAGCGGGTTGTCGTCGTAGTTGTCCTGCTGCTGGTAGACGCGCCAGGAGATCCCGGCGGCGTCGAGCCGCTCGGGGTAGGTGGTCCAGGTGTAGCCCTTCTCGGAGTTGTCGGTGACCGGGCCGCCGTTCCGGCCGCCCGGGTCGATCATGCCCGTCCACTGGTAGAGCCGGTTGGGGTTGGTCGGCCCCTGCACGGAGCAGAAATACTGGTCGCAGATGGTGAACGCCTCGGCCAGCGCGAACTGGAAGGGGATGTCGGCGCGCTGGTAATACCCCATGGTCCAGGCGCTCTTGGCGGGGATCCAGTTGTTGTATCTGCCGCCGTTCCAGGCGCTGTGGGTGCCCGCCCAGCCGTGGTCGAGGTCGCGGACGCGCTGGGCGTCGGTGGTGGCCGTGTCCAGGTGCCAGGGCGTCAGCACACTGCCGCCGAGGGGTCCGAGCGTCGTCTGGCGCAGGACGTCGGAGCCGCCGGGGAAGCGCAGCAGGGAGCGGTCCCCGAAGCCCCGTACGCCCTTCAGCGTGCCGAAGTAGTGGTCGAAGGAGCGGTTCTCCTGCATGAAGATCACCACGTGCTCGACATCGTCCAGCCTGCCGGACGGCGAGCTCGCGGCCATGGCCTGCTGGAGCGAGGACGGCAGGGCGCCGAGCGCGGCGGCGCCGGCGGCCGCACCGAGGAAACCACGGCGGGACAAGGGGGTCACGGTGACTCCTGGAGGCAGCGGGTGGAAGGTGACGCGCTGATTGAAGGCCCACGCGGCCACCCCCGCCCCAACGCCTGCGGAGTGCGCCGTGTCCACCGCGCGCACAGGAGGTGTCCCGCGTGTCAAGACTTGGCAAAAGCGCTACGGGGCGCGCTCGCCGCAGGCCACGGCGCGCGCCCACCGGTAGTCCGCCTTGCCGCTGGGCGAGCGCTCGACGCGGTCGGTGAGGACGAGGCTGCGCGGCACCTTGTACCCCGCCAGCCGGGCGCGGCAGTGCTCCTGGAGGGCGCCGAGCGTCGGCGGGCGCGCACCGGGCCGGGGCTGGACGACGGCGGCGACACGGTGTCCCCACCGGGCGTCGGGCACGCCGGTGACCAGCGCGTCGTACACATCCGGATGAGCCTTGAGGGCCTCCTCGACCTCTTCCGGATAGACCTTCTCGCCACCGGTGTTGATGCACTGCGAGCCGCGCCCCAGGACGGTGACCACGCCGTCCGCGCCGACCGTGGCCATGTCCCCGAGCAGGACCCACCGCTCGCCCCGCGCCTGGAAGAACGTCTCCGCGGTCTTCGCCGGGTCGTTGTAGTAGCCGAGCGGCACATGGCCGCGCTGCGCGACCCGCCCGACCTCGCCGGGGCCCACCGGTTCGTACGTCACCGGATCGACCACCGCCGTACGGTCGTTGACGCGCACCCGCAGGCCCCGGCCGCCGTCGTCGGTCGCGGTGCCGTTGAAGCCGGACTCCGAGGAGCCGAAGTTGTTCACCAGGGCCACGTGCGGCAGGAGCGCCGCGAACTCCTCCCGTACGGTGTCCGACAGGACGGCCCCCGAGCTGCTGACGCTGAACAGTGACGAGCAGTCCGTGCCCCGCAGCGGCCCCGCCAGCGCCTCCACCAGAGGCCGCAGCATCGCGTCGCCCACCAGCGAGACGCAGGTGACGCGCTCCTTCGCGACGGTCCGCAGCACCTGCTCCGGGACGTACTTGCGGTGCAGGACCACCTTCTGGCCGAAGTCGAAGGCGATGAAGGCCGTCAGCGTGGACGTGCCGTGCATCAGGGGCGCGGCGGGGAAGAAGACGAGGCCCTCGCCGCCCGCCGCGACCCGCTCGGCGAGCTCCTCGGGCCGCCGCACCGGGTCGCCGGTCGGCGCGCCGCCGCCGAGCCCCGAGAAGAAGAGGTCCTCCTGCCGCCACATGACGCCCTTGGGCATGCCGGTGGTGCCGCCGGTGTAGATGATGATCTGGTCGTCGCCGGAGCGCGGCCCGAAGTCGCGCCCCGGGGCGCCCGATGCCTCGGCGTCCGCGAAGGGCACGGGCTCGATCCGGGGCCTGGGGGCGCCCTCGGGCGGCGGGCCGACGCGGACGAGGTGACGGATCCGCTCCACCCCGGGCAGCGCCGCCGCCACCCGCCCGGTGAACTCGGCGTCGAAGACCAGCCCCGCCAGGTCGGCGTCCCGGTAGAGATAGGCCAGCTCCTCCTCCACATAGCGGTAGTTGACGTTGACCGGCACGGCCCGGAGCTTCAGGCACGCCCAGAGGGTCTGGAGGTACTCGACGCCGTTGTAGAGGTGCAGGCCCACGTGCTCGCCCGGCCGGATGCCGCTGTCACGCAGGTGGTGGGCCAGCCGGTCGGCCGCCGCGTCGAGCTGCGCGTACGTCAGCCGCCGCTCGGCGCCGCTGCCCGGGTGCTCGATGTGCACCAGGGCCTCCCGGCCGGGCACCGTGTCGACGACCGACTCGAAGAGGTCGGCGAGGTTCACGTCCATGTCTCCTCCTGCCGGGCGGTACGGCGGGGAACGGCGGTGGTGCGGTGGGGCCCGGTCGCGCGGTCGCGGGACGGGAACGGCGGTGGCACGGTGGCCGGGACGGCCCGGCGGTCATTAGAGCGCCGGGCGCGGTGGGTGGGAAGGGGCGCCGCCCAAGAAATCTGACAGGTTGTCAGAAAACTCTTGAAGTGCGGACCCGCCTCCGCCACCCTGTTCTCCGTCGCCGGACAGGAGGACACCCATGAGCGGGACCGCACACCTCGTGGTCGAACGCGTCGGCGCCACCCTGCTGCTCACCCTCAACCGGCCGGAGGCCAGGAACGCCCTCTCCCTGCCGATGCTGGTCGGGCTCCACGACGGCTGGGCCGAGGCGGATGAGGACGACACCGTCCGCTCCGTCGTCCTCACCGGCGCGGGCGGAGCCTTCTGCTCCGGCATGGACCTCAAGGCGCTCGCCGGGCAGGGGAGGGCGGCCGACGACACCTGCCGGGAGCGGCTGAAGGCGGACCCCGACCTCCACTGGAAGGCCATGCTCCGCCACCACCGCCCCCGCAAGCCCGTCATCGCCGCCGTCGAGGGCCCCTGCGTCGCGGGCGGCACCGAGATCCTCCAGGGCACCGACATCCGCGTCGCGGGCGAGAGCGCCACCTTCGGCCTCTTCGAGGTCCGGCGCGGCCTCTTCCCCGTCGGCGGCTCCACCGTCCGCCTCGCCCGCCAGATCCCGCGCACCCACGCCCTCGAAATGCTGCTCACCGGCCGCCCCTACACCGCCCGCGAGGCCGAGCGCATCGGGCTGATCGGACGGGTCGTGCCCGACGGCACCGCCCTGGAGTCGGCCCTCGCCACCGCCGAACTCGTCAACGCCAACGGCCCGCTGGCCGTGGAGGCGGTCAAGGCGTGCGCCTACGAGACCGCCGGCCTCGACGAGCCCGACGCCCTCGCCGTCGAGCTCGAACGCGGCATGCGGATCTTCGACACCGCCGACGCCAAGGAAGGCGCCCGCGCCTTCGCCGAGAAGCGCCCGCCCGTCTTCCGGCGCGCCTGAGCCCCCCCGGAGACGCCCGAGACCGTCCGACAGAAGGAGAGCCGCGGCCGTGTCCGAGATCCTCACCGCGCCCCTGGTCGTCGAATTCCCCTTCACCCGCTCCCTGGGCCCCGTCCAGAGCGCCTTCCTCACGGGCCTGCGCGAACGCGTCGTCCTCGGCGTGCGCACCACCGACGGCCGCGTCCTCGTGCCGCCCGTCGAGTACGACCCGTTCACCGCCGAGGAGATCCGCGAGCTCGTCGAGGTGGCCCCCACCGGCACCGTCACCACCTGGGCCTGGAACGCGGCCCCCCGCCCGCGGCAGCCCCTGCCGACTCCCTTCGCGTGGGCCCTCGTACGCCTCGACGGAGCCGACACGGCCCTCCTGCACGCTCTCGACGCCCCCGGCCCCGACGCCGTACGCACCGGCATGCGCGTACGCGTCCGCTGGACCGCCGAGCGCACCGGCGCGATCACCGACATCGCGTGCTTCGAACCGCACGAGAGCGGCACGGCGGGCCCCGCGACCCCGCACAGCGGCGCCTTCGCCGACCCGGTCACCGGCATCACCACCCCCGCCCGCCTCGACTACACCTACGCCCCCGGCCGCGCCCAGAGCCGCCACCTCGCGGCCCTCGCCCGGCACACCCTCACCGGCGAACGCTGCCCCGCCTGCCGCCGCGTGTACGTACCGCCCCGGGGCGCCTGCCCGACCTGCGGCGTCGCCACCGGCGAACAGGTCGAGGTAGGCCCGCGCGGCACCGTCACCACCTACTGCGTCGTCAACATCAAGGCCAGGAACGCCGCGATCGACGTCCCGTACGTCTACGCCCACATCGCCCTCGACGGCGCCGACCTCGCCCTGCACGGGCGCATCGCGGGCATCCCCTGCGACCAGGTGCGCATGGGCCTGCGCGTCGAGCCGGTCTGGACCGAGGGCGCCCGCCACCCCGATCACTACCGCCCCACGGGCGAACCCGACGCCGACTACGACACGTACAAGGAGCTGCTGTGACGCGGTACGCCCGCGACGTGGCGATCGTCGCCTTCGCGCAGACCGCCCACCGGCGCTCGTCGGAGGACGTGTCCGAGACCGAGATGCTGCTGCCCGTCCTGCGCGAGGTGCTGGACCGGGCACAACTGGCACCCGGCGAGGCCGGCTTCACCTGCTCGGGGTCGAGCGACTACCTCGCCGGGCGCCCCTTCTCCTTCACCATGGCCCTCGACTGCGTCGGCGCCTGGCCGCCCGTCGCGGAGTCCCACGTGGAGACGGACGGTGCCTGGGCGCTCTACGAAGCCTGGGTCGAACTCCTCACCGGCGCCGCCGACACCGCCCTCGTCTACGCCTACGGCAAGTCCTCCGCCGGTGATCTCGGCGCCGTCCTCACCCGCCAGCTCGACCCCTACTGCACCGCCCCGCTGTGGCCCGGCCCCGTCGACCTCGCCGCGCTCCAGGCGCAGGCGCTCATCGACGCGGGCGAGACCGACGAGGAGGCCCTCGCCGCCGTCGCGGACCGCAGCCGCGCCGCCGCCCGCACCAACCCCCACGCGCGGCTGCGCGGCCGGGTGCCGATGGGCGACCACCTCGTAGCACCGCTGCGCACCGGCGACTGCCCGCCCGTCTGCGACGGCGCCGCCGCGGTCGTCCTCGCCGCCGGGGACACCGCCCGCCGCATGTGCGAACGGCCCGCCTGGATCCGCGGCCTGGACCACCGCGTCGACCCGCAGGGCCTCGGACTGCGCGACCTCACCGACGCCCCCTCCGCCCGGCTCGCCGCCGAACACGCCGGGGCGTTCGACGCCCCCGTCGACACCGCGGAGATCCACGCGCCCTTCACCGCGCAGGAGGTGATTCTGCGCAAGGCCCTCCGGCTCGGGGACGACGTCACGGTCAACCCCTCCGGCGGCGCCCTCGCCGCCGACCCGGTCATGGCGACCGGGCTGATCCGCTTCGGCGAGGCGGCCGCCCGCATCCACCGCGGCGCGTCGGACCGGGCGCTGGCCCACGCCACCTCCGGGCCGTGCCTCCAGCAGAACCTCGTCGGCGTCCTGGAAGGGGAGAGCCGGTGAAGCGCGCGGACAACGAACCCGTGGCCGTCGTCGGCGTCGGCCAGACCCGGCATGCCGCCGCCCGCCGGGACGTCTCGATCGCCGGGCTCGTCCGCGAGGCCGCTCTGCGCGCCCTCGCCGACGCGGAGCTGACCTGGGCCGGCATCGACGCCGTCGTGATCGGCAAGGCGCCGGACTTCTTCGAGGGCGTCATGATGCCCGAGCTCTACCTCGCCGACGCGCTCGGAGCCGTCGGCAAACCCCTGATGCGTGTGCACACCGCGGGTTCCGTCGGCGGCTCCACGGCCCTCGTCGCCGCGAACCTCGTTGCCTCCCGGGTGCGCGGCACCGTCCTGGCCGTCGCCTTCGAGAAGCAGTCCGAGTCGAACGCCATGTGGGGGCTGTCCCTGCCCGTCCCCTTCCAGCAGCCCCTGCTGGCCGGCGCCGGCGGCTTCTTCGCCCCGCATGTACGCGCGTACATGCGCCGCACCGGAGCACCCGATCACGTCGGCGCGCTCGTCGCCTACAAGGACCGCCGCAACGCCCTGCGGAATCCCCATGCCCACCTCCACGAACACGACATCACGCTGGAGAAGGTGCGGTCGTCGCCCATGCTGTGGGACCCGATCCGCTACTCCGAGACCTGCCCTTCCTCCGACGGGGCCTGCGCGATGGTCCTCACCGGCCGCCGGGGCGCCGCGCGCGCACCGCGGCCGCCGGCCTGGATGCACGGCGGCGCCATGCGCAGCGAGCCGACCCTCTTCGCCGGCAAGGACTTCGTCTCGCCCCGGGCGGGCCGCGACTGCGCCGCCGAGGTCTACCGCCAGGCGGGGATCACCGACCCGCGCCGCGAGATCGACGTGGCCGAACTCTATGTCCCCTTCAGCTGGTACGAGCCGATGTGGCTGGAGAACCTCGGCTTCGCGGCCGAGGGCGAGGGCTGGAAACTCACCGTCTCCGGCGCCACCGAGCAGGACGGCGACCTGCCCGTGAACCCCTCGGGCGGGGTGCTGTCCACCAACCCCATCGGTGCCTCGGGCATGCTGCGCTTCGCCGAGGCCGCGCTCCAGGTGTGCGGCCGGGCCGGCGCACACCAGGTCGACGGCGCCCGCAAGGCGCTCGGTCACGCCTACGGCGGGGGAGCGCAGTTCTTCTCGATGTGGCTGGTGGGCGCCGAGCCGCCCGGCAGCTGAGACGCGCGGCCTGTCCGGCGCATCGCGTGCTCGCTAGGGTGGCCGGGAGGGACGACCGGGAGGAGCAACGGACGTGGCGAAGAGCACGACGCACCAACTGGCCGGTGGCACAAGGCCGGAGCTCGACCTCGCGAACGCCGCATGGCAGCCGGGCAGTCAGGGCGTCGGCGACGTCCAGATCGCCTTCGTCGAGGGATTCATCGCCATGCGTCACGAACGCAGGCCGGACGCGCCCGCCTTGGTGTTCACCCCGGCGGAGTGGCGGGCGTTCGTCGTCGGCGCGCGGGGCGGCGAATTCGATCCGGCCTGACGCCCCGGGGCCGCCCGCCGCGCACGCCCCGGGACCACACGGCGTCAGCCGACCCGGGAGCCCTCCGTCAGCAGATCGGCGTGGTAGCGGCGGGCGACCTCCGGGTGGGCGCGCAGCCAGCCCTTGACCTCATTGCGGCCGTACTCCGCGAACAGCGGGTTGGCGGAGTCCTGGGTGACCCCCGGCGCCCGGTGCGCGTGCGGGAAGGGCACGGGCTCGATGCGCGCGTCCAGCCGGGGGTTGTAGAAGAACGGCACGGAGTAGCGCTCCCGGGTGCCGGGCGGGCTGACCACGCGGTGGTTGGTGGCCTTGAGATAGCCGTTGGTCGCCACCTCCAGCAGCTCGCCGAGGTTGATCACGAACGCCCCGGGCAGCGGCGGCACATCGCGGAACACCCCGTCCGAGCCCTCCACTTGGAGGCCGCCGACCTCGTCCTGGAGCAGCAGCGTCAGGAAGCCGTAGTCCTTGTGCGCGCCCACGCCCTGCCCCGCGCCGTCGGGGGCGCTGCCGGGGTAGCGGACCAGCTTGAGGTGCAGGTGGGGGCGGTCGGCGAAGGCGTCGTCGTAGAAGGTGGGCGGAGCGCCGATCGAGGCCAGCAGCTCGTGCAGCAGCCGCCCGGCGATCTCGCTCAGCCTGTCGATCCAGCGCAGCGCGGTGGTCTTCAGCTCGGGAAGGGCGGCGGGCCACTGGTTCGGGCCCTCCAGCCACCAGTAGCCGGGCTCGTCGCCGGTGGGTATGCGGGCCGCGCGCTCGGCGCCTATGTCGATCTGGTCCCGCCAGTCGCGGCTGCCGCCGGTCCGCTCGTCACCGATGCGGGTGTAGCCGCGGAAATGGGGCGAGTTGAGGTTGCTGATGGACAGCCGCTCCGCCTCGGGGAGCGCGAAGAACGCGCGGAGGGTACGCATCAGTTCGGCGGTCTCGGACTCGGTGATCCCGTGCCCGGTCAGATGGAAGAAGCCCACGTCGCGGGCGGCGGCGTGCAGCGCCTCGTGGAAGGCGGCGCGGCCGGCGGCGTCACCCGACGCGGCCGAGAGGTCGAGGACAGGAAGCTTGTTGCTCATGAGGGTGTCCACAGCGTGAAGGCCCGGTTTCCGTACGGCGGTATGCCGGACGGCCGCGCTGCCGTCGCGGGGTACGCGGACAGGGCAGGCGGGACCGGGAAAGCGGCAGGGAAGAGAGAAAGAGGAAAGAGGCCACGGCCCGGGAAAGCGGGCTGGGCGGGGTGAAGGTCAGCCGTAGTGGCGACAGGACATGCTCGTGACGCGGAGGAGGTCCACGTGGCGGCGTTTCACGAGCATGGTCACGTGCCCCATCGTATACGACGCCGTAACAAACGGATCCGGCCTGGTCGGACGGCCTGGCGGCGGTGGATCTTCCGGGTCCGGGCGCAAGGGAATCCCCCCTTCCGCGGTGCTCGTGCACCCGCGGAAGGGGGGATTCGCGCAGCAGCGTCCGCCGTGGTCAGCGACCGTTGCCCGAGCCGTTGCCCGAGACGACCGGGATCTCGCTGAGGATGTGCGACAGCGGGTCGTCGCCGTCGGAGATCGTCGAGTTGTCGGTGCACTGCTGCTGCTGCTGGGAGCTGAGGACCGGTACGTCCTGGACGCCGACGTTGAGCAGGGCGATCAGGGACTGGAGGCCGATCTTGCCGATGCCGAGGCACGGCTTGTTGAGCGTGCCCTGGATCAGGCTCATCTGCGGGCTCTGCTCGCCGCCGGTCTTGGTGTTGCCGTAACCGGTGCGGGAAGCGTTTCCGTTCGCCACGTCCTGGTCGTTGCCGATCGCCATCGCGGGACCGGCGATGGTGCCGACCGCCGAGGCCGTCAGTGCGGCCGTGGCGAGTACCTTCTTGAGCACGTCTGTGCCTTTCGATCGATTAGCGCCTTCTCAGGGGAAGTGTCCTGAGTAACTCGACCCCATTTGCCGAGGTTTCGGGCATTCACTCATTTGCGCCATCGGACGATCGGCACGGAAAGGCCGGGAGTCTCGCTACTGCCTCGGGTTATTTCCCCCGCCGGTGCGGCGCATGGGGGTGATCGCGGCGGGGGCCTGCCCGGTATCGCTGGTAGCGTGCTGCGTGCGGCGGATCTTCGGCCGTCAGTCCGCCCGGACAGCGCCCCCACAAGCTGCGTCCGGGCGGGCTTTTGCGCTCCTGCGGGCCGGTCGCCGGGCGTGGCGGGCGGGCCTCAGGGCCGGCTGCGCTCCGGCGCGAACGGCACCCCGGACCGGAGGCCGCGCAGCCCCACCACCAGCGCCTCGCCGAGGAAGCTGACACCGATGTTCAGCTGTGTGGGCCGCGCGCTCTCGTGCATGCCCGCGCGCGTGGCGAGCAGCCCGAAGCCCGCCATGGCGGCGAAGGTGATCACCAGGACGAGGAAGGACCGTCCGGTGTAGCGCTGCCACAGCACCCCGTTCTTCTCGAAGACCGCGATGGTCGACCCGCGCCACGCGCCGGCCGCCATGCCCAGCACGGCGCCCGTCGCCGACCAGACGCCGTCCGTCGCGGTCAGCCCCTCGGCCTTGGCCAGGGACGCGACGCCGAGGCCGGTCAGGATCACCGGGGCCGCCAGCAGATCGCGGGCATTGAGCGGCTCTCCCGCCAGTCGCTTGATCACTACGACGACCACCGCCACGGCGATGATCCCCCCGAGCAGCCAGCTGTGCACGTGGCCTCCTTTTTAGCTTGACTGTGCCAAAAAGATATTAGCTCGGCCGTGCTATAAAGCCAACATGCCGAAGATCGTCGATCCCGGGGCCCGCCGCCGCGCCGTGGCCGCGGCCTTCCTCCGCGTCGTGGGCCGCGACGGCCTGGAAGCCGCCTCGCTGCGCAACGTCGCCGACGAGGCGGGGCTCGCCATCGGGTCCGTCCGCCACTACTTCAGCGATCACGACGAGCTGGTGATCTTCGCGATGGGGGAGCTGATCGACCGCATCGAACGCCGCCTCCGCGCCCGCGCCGACCTCGTCCTCGCCACCGCACCCGGCGGCGACCTCCGCACGCGCGCCGAGGAACTGCTCGCCGAGCTCCTGCCGCTCGACGACGAGCGCCGCGAGGAGGCCGAACTCTGGATCGCCTTCACCACGGCGGCCCGCACCCGGCCCGGACTGCGGCCCCGCGCCGTCGAGTTGCAGCGGGGCACCGTCACCCTGCTGGCCCGTGTCCTCCAGGGCGGCCGGGAGAGCGGAGGTCTGTCCGACGGCCTCGACGTCGAACTGGAGAGCCTCCGGCTCGCCGCGCTGGTCGACGGCCTCTCCCTCCAGGCCGTGCTCGAACCGGACCGGCTGACCCCCGAGCTCCAGCGCCGGATGCTGAGCCACCACCTGGACACCCTCGGGCAGCACCGCTGACCGCACCCGTTCGGCCCCACGGCCGCCGCGCGCGCCACTCGCCCCGTACGCCGCCCGGGCCCCGCGCGCGGGCCGCACCGGGGGTCTCCCCGGCGTCACGGCGCGCCGCGGTGCACGTACGATGTGAGCATGTCGTTCCTCCGCCGCCGCAGCGCCGCCACGCCCACCGGGCCGGACTTCGACGTCCTCGCCATGGACCCGGGGGACTGGCCCGGCGACCTCGGTGCCGGGCTGCTGCCCGCGCCCGACGGCAGCTGCCAGGGCGTCTTCCTCCGCTACGACCTCTTCGGCGGGCGCGGCCCCGCGATGATCATCGGCAATCTGCCCGAGGGCTCCCCGGCCCGCGAGCTGGGCGAGGGCCAGGTCCCCTTCGAGGTGGCACAGCTGCTGGTGGCCCTCGGCAACGACGAGCCCGTGCAGGTGCTGGAGACCGAGGACATCCCGGTCATGCACGAGGACAACCTGCTGATCGTGCGCCGTCTGAAGTGCTCCGAAGGCCGCATCTCCTGCACCCAGTTCGACCGCAGCGACGGCGTCCTCGTCACCATCGCCAGCTGGGACCGGCCCATCACCGACGAGCTCTACCAGCTGCTCAAGCCGCTGCCCGCGGAGATGTTCCAGCAGGTCTGAGCCCGCGGAACGCCCCATCGACACCGGAGCCCGGTACGCCTGCCGTACCGGGCTCTCTCGCTGTCCGCCTCCTCAGCTGCCGGACTGGCGCACGCTCACATCGGCGGCCCTGACGAAGGCCACCCGGTGACCGAACTGGATCTCGTAGTAGACGTCCTTGCCGCGGATCACCCGGTGCCCCGCCGGATCGAAGGACTTCGACCACAGATACTCGTTCGGCACCTGACCGCCCAGCACGTACGCCTGCCCCGCGAGCAGTTTGTACGGCAGCGGTGTCACCTCCTGCACGGGCACACCGGCGGGATACGCCTCCTTCTCCGGATAGGCCCGTCCGTAGACCGGGACCCCGGCCGACCCCGCCTTGGGGGTGACCACCTTGCCCCGGGCGTTGACCACGGTGGGGTCCCACCACGGGTTGACGAACCACGCCTTCTGACCGAGGTACCAGATCGCCGTCCAGTCGCCCTGGCGGTCGGCGACCGCGAACTGCTGGCCGGTGGAGGCGCGGGCCCCCGTGTCGTTGACGTCGGTCGTCGAGGCGCCGCCGTCCGGGCGCAGCCCGATGTCCTTCACGAGGGGGGCGTCCTTCTTCGGCGCCGTGTACAGCCGGACCGCGCCCGAACCGTGCCGCGCACAGGGCTTGCCCGCTCCCTCGCAGCCCGTGTACCGCGGGGTGTTGGAGTCGTAGTCGGGCCGGATGGTGACCATCCCGCCGTACGTGCCGCCCGTGGGGTAGAAGGGCTTGCCCAGCAGCTCGAAATAGTGCTCCCAGTCCCAGAAGGGACCCGGGTCGGTGTGCATGCCCTTGATGGTCGCCGGGGTCGTCCCCGGGACGTTGTCATGACCCAGGATGTGCTGCCGGTCCAGCGGGACGTGCAGCTTGTCGGCCAGATAGCGCACCAGCCGGGCCGACGTGCGGTACATCTCCTCGGTGTACCAGGCCTCGGGCTGGGCGAGGAAGCCCTCGTGCTCGATGCCGACGGAGGCGGAGTTCACATACCAGTTGCCCGCGTGCCAGGCCACGTCCTTCGTCGGCACGTGCTGGGCGATGTGCCCGTCCGAGGAGCGCACGGTGTAGTTCCAGGAGACGTACGCGGGATCCTTGATCAGCTTGACCGTCGTCTCCCACGACGCCTCGGTGTCGTGGATGACGATGAAGTCCACCTTCTGCGAAGGCGCCTTGGGGCGGTCCGCGAGGTCGTGGTTGCCGTAGTCCGCCCCCTCCAGCTTCTGATACGGCGCCGGGGCCGACTCGCACGCCACCGAGGACGGGCACTCCACGCCCTTCGCCGAAGGCGCCGGCAGCCCCAGCCGCCGCACCAGGTCCATGCGGTCGACCGCACGGGGGACCGCCTCCAGATCGACCAGCTGACCGGCGTCCGTCGTGCGCCGCACACCCGCGCGGATCACCTCGAAGACGTCGTGCGCGAAGGTGCCGGCCGACACCGCGTCCGCGGCGCCCGGATAGCTCGCCACCGCGCCGTACCAGTCCGCGGGGTCGGGACTCGGCGGCAGACCCAGCCGGTGCTGCGCGGCGGCCAGCAGGGCCGCACCACCCTGGACGTTGGCCGCCGGGTCCAGGCGGAGCGCCTCGGTGGACAGGCCGGACAGCTCGGCGGCCCGGTCCAGCGTGCGCAGCCGCGCCGGGACCTCCACGGGCACGGGCAGCTCCGGGCGGACGGAACGCGCCCCGGCCAGCGGCCGGGCGCCGTCGCCGCGGGGATCCTGGAGCTCGTCACCGCGGCGCGTGCCCGCCGCGAGCGCGGTGACGGCCTCGGTGAGGTGCATGGGGCCGTAGCCACCGGTGACACTGGGCGCACCGGCATGGTCGTTCCAGCGGGACTGGAGATACGAGACGCCCAGCAGCACGCTCGAGGGCACGCGATACTTCGCGGACGCCGCGATGAAGGCCCGCTGCAACGCGCCGGAGCCCGGCTGCTCCCCGGCGCCGGCCACGGCACCGCCCGAGAGGGCGGGCGTCAACAGGGCGGCCGACGTCAGGACGCCGACCGCCCGGAGTCTGCGGCGGTTTCCCCGCAGGGCTCTCGGCAGGGTGGTCCGGGGGGCGGGGGCGGATCCTCGCAATGCGGCCTCCTCGGGACGGCGGTGCCACCGAGCTGGATGGTAGGTGCGCGATCGGGCGTGCCGGACCGGACGTACCAGAGGTAGCCGCTGGATGACGATCCGTCAATCATGGTGATGCGCCTGTGTGGGTGACGCTTCAGCGTGAAAACGGTGGTCATCCTTGCCGGTGAACGACGACACGCCGCGCGGGGAGGACGCGCGGCGTGTCGGGGTGGCGAGCCGGGTGGGAGCGGTCAGCGGGTGCCGACCGCCGCCCTTACGGCACGCCGGGCGAGCGCGCAGTCGTCGTGCAGACGACGCAGCAGCAGCCGCTGCTCCTCACCGGACTCGGCGGCACCGGGTGCGGTCGGCGTGGCACCGGGTGCGGTCGGGGCCGGCTCCTGCAATGCGCGCTGGACAGCCGTTTCGTACGTACGGATCTCCCGCGTCAGCACGAGCATCAGATTCACCAGAAAGGCGTCACGCGAGACCGTGCCGGCCTGCTGTGCGTACTGGCTGATCTGACGGCGGGCCCCCGGGGCGTCCCCGAGGACGGTCCAGAGGGTGGCCAGGTCGTATCCCGGGAGATACCAGCCGGCCTGGTCCCAGTCGACGAGCACCGGGCCCGCGGGGGAGAGCAGGATGTTGGAGAGCAGGGCGTCGCCGTGGCAGAACTGCCCCTGGACGTGGGCCAGCCCGTGCAGCAGCTTCTGGAGGTCGCCCAGATCGCGGTCGGTGAGCAGGCCCAGCTCGTGATAGCGGGTGATGCGCTTGCCGTAGTCGAGCGGCATGTCGAACATGCCGGCCGGGGGCCGCCAGAGGTTGACCCGGCAGATCGCCCCGAGCGCCGCGCGGACATCCGCGCGGGGCGGTGGGTCGGTCGGGTGCCGCATGGCGGCGGCCGGCCGGCCGGGCATCCGCTCGATCACCAGCGTGCAGTTGTCGGGGTCCGCGGCGATCAGCCGCGGCACCCGCACCGGCGGGCGGTGACGGACGAACGCCCGGTACGTAGCTATTTCGTGGCGGAACCGCTCGGCCCATGCCGGAGAGTGGTCCAGTAAACACTTGGCCACTGCTGTACTGCGGCCGGTGGACCCGACCAGCAGGACCGAGCGGCCGCTGCGGCGCAGCACCTGGACCGGGTTGAACTCCGGGCAGATGCGGTGCACCGCGGCGATGGCCGTGCGCAACTGCGCGCCCTGGGGGCCGGACAAGTCGATTCTCCCGCTGAGCGGTTGGCCGCCGAGCCCCGCGGGCCGCCGGGCCCGTCCGGCACCGAAGGCAGCTCCCGCGGCGTGGGAGGGGTCGAGGTACGGTCCGCCGCCTACGTGCTGCGGACGGAGCTGCCGGGGCGGCGCGGACACGGAGGACGAGGCTGCATACATGTGCGGAACAGATCCCTTCGTGTGCCGGCGAATTACGGCGCTCCCCGGTCCCCGGGCCGTGGGGCACCCTGGGGAATGCCTTCCGGCTGCGGGGTGGCCGGGGTGGCGCGTTCCTACATCACACCCGACCGCGGGTGGCACACCATCTGGCGCACCCTGGCGAACCCTGGCGAATACTCGCTTGGCCCATGACGGCCCGCTACCTTCAAGTCAGCCGAGAACCTGGGGGCTTGACGTGACGAGGGAACCCAACACCCGCCTAGCGGATCTGTTCGGCCTGGCCGGATGGTCCAAGGGCGAACTCGCGAGACTGGTGAACCGGCAGGCGGCCGTCATGGGCCACCCGCAGCTGGCCACCGACACCTCACGGGTGAGGCGTTGGATCGACATGGGGGAGTCCCCCCGCGATCCCGTGCCCCGTGTGCTGGCAGCCCTCTTCACCGAGCGGCTCGGTCGTGTCGTGACCATCGAGGACCTCGGGTTCGGCCGGCGAGGGCGCGCAGGCAAGGGGCAGTCCGCTGACGGGCTGCCCTGGCCGCCCGAGCGGACCGCCGCGGTCCTCACCGAATTCACGGGAATGGACCTCATGCTCAACCGACGCGGCTTGGTGGGCGCGGGCGCCGCGCTCGCCGCAGGCTCAGCACTCAGCAGCGCTATGCACGACTGGCTGCACTCCGATCCGGTTCTCGCCTCCGACGCTCCCCGCTTCACCGACCCCCTGCACCTGAACTCCACACACGCCGACCACGCCGGGCTCGACCGCTACGAGGCGGCGCCCGTGGGCTCCACCGAGATCGACGCCCTGGAGCACTCGGTCAACGTCTTCCGCGCCTGGGACGCCCAGCGCGGCGGCGGCCTCCAGCGCAAGGCGGTCGTGGGCCAGCTCAACGAGGTGGGCGGCATGCTCGCCTACCACCACCCCGAGCACCTCCAGCGGAGGCTGTGGGGGGTCGCCGCGAATCTCGCGGTGCTCGCCGGCTGGATGTCCCACGACGTGGGCCTGGAGCCCACCGCGCAGAAGTATTTCGTCATCGCCGCCCACGCGGCACGCGAGGGCGGCGACCGACCGCGGGCGGGCGAGGCGCTCTCCCGTGCCGCGCGCCAGATGGTCCACCTCGGCCGCCCGGACGACGCGCTGGATCTGATGAAGCTCGCCAAGTCCGGCTCCGGCGAGGAGGCCCTGCCCCGCACCCGCGCCATGCTCTGCACCATCGAGGCATGGGCTCAGGCGTCCATGGGCCGGGGTCAGGCCATGCGGCGCACCCTGGGCGAGGCCGAGGAGCTCTTCATCTCGGACAAGGGCGATGTGCCACCGCCCAGCTGGATGCAGTCGTTCGACGAGGCGGACCTCCACGGCATGGAGGCGCTGGCCTACCGCACGCTCGCGGAGCACGATCCCTCGGCCGCGGCGGTCGCCCAGCAGCACGCCAAGGAGGCCCTGGCGCTGCGCGGCGCCGGCTACCAACGCTCCATGATCTTCGACTACATCTCCATGGCGTCGGCCTGCTTCATCGACAACGACCCGGAGCAGGCGGACACCTATGCCCGGCTGGCACTGGTGTCCATCGGTGAAACGTCCTCGCACCGCACCTGGGACCGGCTGCGCGTGATGTACCGGCTCACCGGGCGGTACGCGGGCTACGGCCGGATCGAGGACCTCCGCCAGGAGATCAAGCAGGCTCTCCCCAAGGCTCCGAAGAGCCCGGGGAAGGGCACGCGCAAGGATCCGGACAAGGGCACGGCCGTCTAGGGCGGTTCGGGGTCTCTCCCGGGATCACATGAAGGACCTCTCCGGCACCGGGTTCACCCCAAGAAGCGGATCCTCAAGTTCCGCGGATCTTCAAGCGGCTTCGGCCGGGCCCGCGTACGGATGCTTCCACGGACCGTCTCAACGGCGGATGCGGGCGATCAGCACGCAGGCGTCGTCCTCGCGCTCCTTGCCCCCGAACTCCTCCAGCACGCCCCTGACGCACTCCTGGGCACTCCTGGCCGTGGCGAACCGCGGTGCGAGGTCCAGCAGCCGCTCCGTGATCGCAGCGGACGGCTCGGTGCTGCGGGGTGACAGACCGTCGGTGTGCAACACCAGCACATCGCCGGGCTCCAAGGGCTCTTCGGCCTGGGCGTACGCGGCATCGGGCACCGCTCCGAGCAGCATGCCCTCCGGTGGTCGGAGGGCACTGCCGACTCCGTCGCGGAAGAGCAGCGGGGCGGGGTGGCCCGCCTGCGACCAGCTCAGCGTCCTGGTCGTGGGGTCGTAACGACAGCACACGGCGCTGCCCAGGGCGGGCTGCGCGGAGGCATCGAGGAGGTGATTGAGCCAGCCCATCAGAGGGCCGGGCTCGGCCCCGGTGACCGCCATGCCCCGCAGCGCGCCCAGCAGCATGGCCATGCTGGAAGTGGCGGCCACGCCGTGCCCGGTGAGGCCGCCCACGCTCAGCACGGTCCTGCCGTCCGGCAGTTGGAGGGCGTCGAACCAGTCCCCGCCGACCAGCGCGCTGCGGGCGGAAGGAAGATAGTGCGCCGCGAGATCGAGAGTGCCGGGGGTCGCGTCGGCCTCCGGCACCGTGCTGCCCGGGGGGAAGACCAAGGAGCCGCGCCACGGCGGCAGCACGGCCTCCTGGAGCTCGACCGCGAGGCGGTGCTCGGTGCGCGCGGCGTGCCGGTGGTGCCGCAGCGAGTCGCGCGTCTCCTGCACGGCCTGGCGGCTGCGGCGCAGCTCGCTCACGTCCCGTAACACCGCCCACATGGAGGCCGCGGCGCCGTCCGCGTCGAGCACCGGCTCACCCATCATGTGCACGGTGCGCCGCGAGCCGTCACCGCGCACGATGCGGAACTCCCCGTCGATCGGCTTGCCGTCGACGAGGCAGTCGGTGACCATCGCGGTCAGCAGTTGGGTGTCCTCCTCCAGGATCCAGGAGGGCAGCTCGTCGAGCGTGGGCGCGCCGTCCTCGGGCCGGCGGCCGAAGAGCTCGAAGAGCTCGGGGGACCAGGTGACATCGTCGGTGAGGAGATTCCACTCGGCGCTGCCGGCCTTGCCGAGCGCCGCGCCGGGCTGCCGGCCGTACGCCCCGGCCGGATCCCCCGGGAGCGCCTCCGGATCGTCGGCGCGGGCCGCCGTGCCTTCGTCGGGCAGCCCTTCCCGGAGCTGGTCCAGGTGCTCGCCGAGGTCGTCGAGCTGATGCGCGGCGAGCTCGCACAGGGCGCGCTGCCAGCGCGCCCGGGGGTCGGCGGGCAGCTCCTCGCCCACGGCCTCGCGACGCACGGCGTCGAGGTCGCCACGGAGCCGGCGCGTGAGCGAGATCAGCGCGTCGACGGTCTGCTCGGGCGGCTGAGCGGCGGAACGATCCGTGTGGAGGGGGGACGGCATGACGTACTCCGATACGGGCGTGGCGCGACCGGCGTTGGGTCCGGGGGAAAGGCCGGTAACGACTGTTGCACAGGGAGCGAGGGCCTGTAAGTGGTTTGGCAACACCCGATCCGGTGGTGTCGACGGCATATGCCGAAGGCAACAGGGAGGTTTGTCAGGGGCATGAGGTATGGGGCGTTCCGGGTGCGGCAGGAGGTGTTCGGCGGTAGGGAGGAGGTGTGTCGTGGACATGGAGACGCGGTGCCGCGCAGGGCGCGGAGGGGCGAACGACGTCAAATGCGGTCAAAGATCCACTGTGTGCTCGCGGTGGGCCCGGAGCGCCGCCGCCCGGTGCTCCGGGCCGGGAAGCCCCTGGCCTCGGGTGCCGGTGGCCCAGAGGAGGGGCGGAGGCGGGCAATTCGGGCGCGACTCGGCGGAATGCTCGGCTCCGGGTAGGCTGCGGGCGCTCGGAGACCTCGAGTTCCCGCTGTTCACCAGGCATGGCACCGGTGGACACCGGCAAGAATGCCGGACGACGGAAATCCCGTTGCCAGCCGACTCCCCGCACCGGATGCTGACCCCATGTTCGATCCAGACATAGCGCCCAGCGGCACCCTGCTCGGCCTCCTTCAGCGAGGCCGCGGCGACGGGACCCTGCATGCCCTCGCGGCGCCCCGGGCGGAGGCGCTCGCGGCGCTGCACCACTGCGTGCTCCACGACCCCCGGCGTGACTGGCAGGTCGAGAACCGCTCGCTCTATTACGCGCGCCTCCACATGGACCTCGACGGCGGGTTCGACGAGATCGAACAGCACCTCTTCCACCCCGACGACCTGCTCGACACCGCCGAGGAGCGCACCGGGCTGGCCCTCGCCGTCCTCGGCCACCTCGCGTCGTACGGCCGCACGGACGCCCTGCTGCTGCTGCGCCGCTACGCGATCTCCGGCGGGAACTGGGCCTGGGCACTCGACGAGCTGGCCCTGCGGGACGACGACGCCGGACTGCTGGGCCTCGGGGAGAGCGTCCTGGCCCGCTTCCCCCACACCCCCGCGGGTGAGACCGCGCTCGCCGCGGCCGTGCGCGACGCCTTCGAGCCCCGCCCCTGGCGGCTGTGGGCCGACGACCGGCTGTCGCCCGCGACCGCCGCCCGCGTCCGCGCCGCCCAGGAGCAGGGCTCCTTCGACCGCTGGCAGCGCCAGCTGCGCCCGACGGGCCCCCGGCCCGGCTGGAGCGTGCGCGAGGTCCTGGACTGGGCCCAGGAGGGCCTGGCCCTGCACCCCACCCAGCTGCGGCACGTCCCCGCGACCCGCTGCCTCACCGCCGTCGCCGGTCCCGAGGACCGGCTGGAGATCATCCAGGCGGCCGCGTCCGGCCCCGAGGCCGCGCGCGCCACCGCCCTGCGCTATCTCGCGGAGCACCACGACCCCCAGGCCCTCGACCTGATCGAGACGGCCGCGGCCGACCCCGCCGAGCTGGTCGCGGAGGCGGCCGTCACCGCCTTCGAGCGCATGCGCGACACCGCGGCCCTGGAGCGGGCCCGTGTGTGGATCCATCGCGCCGACGCCCTCGGCGCCGCCGCCGCGGGCATGCTGGCCTGCCGGGGCGCGGCGTACGACTCCGCGCTCGTGCTCGGTGCCCTGCGCCGGACGGTGCGGGCCGAGGGCCCGGACGCCGCGGTGCTGTGCGACCTCGTCCACGGCGCCGGGCGGCTCTCGATCGGCTGCGCCGCGCCCGTCCTGCGCCACATCTACCGCGAGACCTCCTCCTCGCAGCTGCGCGGGCGCACGGCGCGCGCCCTGGCGGCCACGGACCCGTCGTTCGCCACCGGCTTCGCCGTCGAGTGCCTGTGGGACTGCGAGGAGACCACCCGCGAGCTGGCCGCCCACCACGCCACCACGGCGGACGCGCGCGTGGTCGAGCAGCTCCGCAGACTCGCCGCCGACCCGGCCGAGGAGGCCGAGGTCCAGACGGCGGTCCGCAGCCGCTTTGGCCCCGAGGCGTCCTCGGCGGGATGATCAGCGGCATGACTTCCACGATCATGCCGCGCGCCGCGGCCGGCGGCCGGGCGCTGCTGCTCTCCGCCACCCTCATATCCGCCGTCGCCGTCCCGCTGGTGGCCGGGCCCGCCGCGGAGGCCCGGCCGCGTGCCGCGGCCGCCGCGGACAGGGACACCACGGCTGTCCGGATCACCGAGGGCCAGGTCGCCGAGGCCGCGCCCGGCCGCCCGATCCTCTACCCGAGCGTGACGAGCTGCCTGACGGTGACGGTCCACCTGAAGGACGGCGGCAAGGCGGGCGCGCACGCCAGCCTCTTCCAGGTGCCCGGCGAATACCGCTCCGACCGGATCCTCGCCGCGCTCAGGAACCGGGTCGGGAAGCGGCCGGTGAGCGGCGTCGAGGTCAAGGGCGCGGTCGGCGCCTGGTATCCCGGCTATTTCACCAAGGCCATCGAGAGCTACGGCGAGGGCGAGACCGTTCCCTACCCCACGGCGCCCGACGCGGAAGGCATCGCGAAGGCGGTGGCCTCGGGGCTCGGCGTGCCGCGCGCGAAGGTCACCGTCGAGGACCTCCCTGACGGCGATCTGACCGTCAACTGATCCGGGCGCCGGGCGGAACGGCCGCCCGGCGCCACCCGCCGATGCCGGCTTTCCCGTCGTCACCTGCTTGAATCGGACCGGCTGAACGTCAACCGGACTTCAACTGACCGCGCCGCCGTGCCAAGCTGGGGCGACGGACGCCATGACCAGGAGGTTTTTGATGACGGACAGCAACGCGTCCCAGGACACGCCCGAAACCGGCGCCGAGGACGATGTGAAGCGGAAGTTCCGCGAGGCCCTGGAGCGCAAGCGCGGCCAGTCGGCCGAGGGCGGCGCCAACGGCCAGAGCCGCGACGGCTCCAAGATCCACGGCACCCACGGCAAGGCGGGTGGCCAGCGCTCCTTCCGTCGCAAGAGCGGCTGACCGTCCCCTCGGTCAGGTACGGCGGCGCCCGAAGGCCCGCCGTGCCAGCCGGATCGCCAGCGCGATCAGCAGCACCACGAAGAGCACGACGATGATCAGCACCACCAGCAGGAAGATGCCCAGCTTCGCGAAGAAGCCCTTCTTCTTTTTCTTCGCCTTCGCGGCCGTGACCTGGTGGTCCACAGCGGTCCGGGTGGTCTGCCGCGCCCCGTGACGTACGGCGGCGGGCGCCTGGGCGGTGTCGGCGGTGCCCGTCGCGGCCACCGTCCGGCCGGCGGACGCCACCGTCCGGGCCGGGCTCTCGGCCGAAGCGGCCGGCACGAGCAGGGCGGCCCCCAGGGCCAGGGCCGCGACGACGGCCGCACGGCGGGTGCGCCGGTCCCGGCGCCGCACGGCGTCCGCCGACCGCCCCTCGCGCGGTGGCCCGTCAGCTTCCAACTCAGCGATCATCCATGCCCCCATGGTGTGCCGGGTGTCCCTGGCAGCGCAGGCGGTACCGGCGGGTGAACCACCGGCGTCCCCATTATCCGCCCACCGCGGGCGACTTGAGCAGGGCGCGTGCCGGGCCGACGGGGCGCGACGGAATCGCGACAGACGCGCCCCGTACGGCCGGACGCACCCCGTCGAGCGGGTAGGGCCCGGCGACCTGGTGCGTTCGTACGAGGAAGCGCGGGCGGCCGGCGCCCGGGCACGGCGGCCGTTCGCCGCGGCGCGTTCACCACCCCACGCGATGTCAACACCCCACCCGTCACTGTCACCCCACAGGACCGCCCCGCATCGCGTCGCGCCCCCGGCACCCGCCGCCCGCCTGGAAAGCTGGAGCCGCGAGGCCCCGGACCCGCCGACGCCTCCGTTCCCCGAACGCACACCGCGAGGACCCGTGACCCTCGATTCGCCCCCGCACTCCGTCGCCCCCGAGCGGTCCCCGGCCGCCTTCTTCTCGCGCTACTACACGCGGCGCACGGAGGAACTGTGGCCCCGGCCCGACGACGCCCTCGACTCCCTGGCCCGCTACGCCCTGCTGCCCCACGGCAAACTGCTGCGCCCCAGGCTGTTCCTGCTGTGTGTCGCGGCACTGGGCGGCGACCTCGCCCAGGCCGCCTCCCTCGCGGCCGCCCTGGAAAGCCACCACACCGCGAGCCTGGTGCACGACGACCTCATCGACGGGGACGCCGAACGCCGGGGCCGCCCCTCGGTCCACGCGCGTTTCGGCACCGACCGGGCCCTGCTCGTGGGTGACGCCCTGATGTGCCGCTCCTTCGCCGACGTCGCCGACTGCCGCGGTCAGGGGCTCGCCCCCGAACTGCTGCTGGACATCATCGCCCTGGCGGGCGACACCGGAGTCGAGATCTGCCGGGGCCAGCTGCTGGAGGACCGGATGCGCACCGACCTGGGCTGCGGCCTCGACGCCTATCTCGCCATGATCACCCTCAAGACCGCCGCCCTGCTGCGCTCCACCTGCCGCATGGCGGCACTCGTCACCGGCGCCGGTGACGAGGTGACCGCGGCGCTCACCGCCTACGGCGAGATCCTGGGCATCGCCTTCCAGATGCGCGACGACCTCCTGCCGTACCGCGCCCAGGACGTACGGTCGCCGACCGGCAAGCCCATGGCCAGCGATCTGAGCAACCGCCGCCCCACGCTGCCGTTGCTCCTCGCCCTGGAGCGGGCCACCCCGCGGCAGGCCCGGCGCCTGCGGCGGCTGTTCCTGCGGGGCGAGGGGCGGCGGGCGCGCAGCAGGCTGACCGCGCTGGTGCACGAAGTGAAGGCCGTGGAAGCGGCGGTGGGGATGCTCGACGCCTACGTGGAGACCGCGCGCACGCACCTGAACCGGCTGCCCGACACCGCGCACCGTGAGCAACTGCATCGGCTGACGTACGCGATGAGCACCAGCTGACGCGCGGTGCCGGGGCCGCGCCCCGGTCAGACCGCCGTGGCCGGCGTGCCGAAGTCGCGCAGGGCCTCGTTCACGATGGCCTCCAGGCGCTCATGGTGCGCTCCGCGCCAGTAGACGCGCTCGCAGTCCACACACTGGGCGAAGACGTCGTACGTGGAGCGCGTGCCGTGTTCCAGGCGCTCGCCCACCGACTGCTTGTCGGCGTCGCGGAGCGGGCCGTTGCAGGCCGTGCACCGGCTCCAGGGCACGAGGGCCGGGGCGAAGCGGCCGAGGACGTCGCGCAGTTGCTCGTCCGGCCGGTCGCTGTAGACGTAGGCGCCCGCCCAGATCTCCCGGCGCCGCAGCAGCCCCCGGTCACGGGAGAGCAGCACCCGGCGCTCGGCCGCCGAGAGGGCCGCGAGGGCGGGGTCGCCGATGTCCTCGCTCTCGTAGGCGGCGTCCACGCCCAGCAGCCGCAACCGCCGGGCCAGCGTCCCCAGGTGCACGTCGAGGAGGAAGCGCAGCGGAGCCCCCGGCACCTCCTGCGGGCGCGTGACGGCGCGCACCTCGACGTCCTCGTCCGCTCCCGGGACGTACGACACCGGCACCTGCCGCCCGTTGACCAGCAGCGCGCCCACCTCGGTGAGCGGGACGCCGGACGACTCGACGACATGGCCGAGCGAGGAGGCGCCGTCGGTGGCCACGGGGGTGCGCTCCGCGCGGCGGTCGGCGGGCGCGAAGAGCCGCAGTTCGGGGGCGAGGGTGAGGCGGATCCGGCAAGGGTTCACACCTTCAGCATAGGAAACGGCCTGTGTGCGACGGCGGCTGCCCCGCCCGGGGCCTCGGCCGGCGCGTACGGCCGCGCCCGGTGCCACCCGGCCGCCGATGTCGATCGTGCCGTCGGCGCGCGGGCGGGTGAGGATCTGCGAGGCCGCGCCCTGACGGATGTCGAGGGCACGGCCCAGCCGGTCGGTGAGCGTCAGCGCGGCCGCGCCCGTCGCCTCGTCCTCGGCGATGCCGTCGCCGCGGCGGGGGAAGCCGCGGGCGCGCACCCGGCCGGCGCGCTCGTCCTGCCAGGCCCAGGCGTACAGCCAGCCCTCGCCCTCGGGAGGCGCGGGCAGCGCCTCGACCTCGGCCGGTGAGGCGTACTGCTCGGTGAGCCGTCCGGCCGCCCACGCGGCGCGGCCGCGCACCCAGGTGAACTCGCCGTCCCCGTGCACGCGGACCTCGCCCGCGGGCGGCCGCAGCACCTCCGTACCCAGCAGCCACCCCACGCCGACCAGCGGGTGGCCGGCGAAGGGTAGCCGGACGCTGGGCGTCCAGATGTCGACGACGCCTCGGCCGGCGTCGTCGATGAACACGGTCTCGCTGTAGCCGAGTTCGGCGGCGAGTTCCTGCCTGGCCGTGTCACCGCGCACGGCCGTGCCGTCGTGGACGACGCCGAGGGCGTTGCCGCCCTCGGCGTCCGGTCCGGTGAAGACGTGGAGCACCTGGATGTCGATCATGTGGGCATTCAACATCAGGCGCGGCGCGCCGTCCGGGTCAGGGCTGCCGGGTGTCCGGGGCGGCCGCGGGTCCCTGACGCAGGAACAGCAGCATCCGCGTGAGTCTCCCGGGCGGGCGAGCGCTGGCCCGGAGGGCTCGTTCCGGTGGCGAGGCGGGCGGAGTCTCCGGCTCCGCGGCCGCGGGGGAGCCCTCCGGAAGGCCGGCCGGTTCCTCTTCGACGACGGCGGTGGGTGGTGGCCCGGAGGCGTGGTCGCGGTAGACCTGGGCGCGCAGATAGGCGCCCATGGCACGCGCGGGGTCGAGGGGCATGACGTCTCTTTCCGGTCTCTCTGCTCTCGTACCTGCTGGATGTGCCGGGCGTGGTGGGCGGCCCCGGGCAGTGGGGCGCGCCTCGCCCTCAGCAGCGCAGGACGGTGTGACCCGCGCGGGCGGCGCGCGCTGGAGCGGCGTCGGCGCGGGAGACGAGCAGGGGGAGAGGAAGCCGGGCGACCGGGGTGGCCGGGCCGGTGGGCAGGGGCACGCGCCGCCCCTCGCGCACGGCGCTCCCGGGGAGCAGCGGTACGGAGGTGACGCACTCGTCGGACGGGGCGAACTCCGAGGAGGAGGTGCCCTCTTCGCGGTCGTCGCCGTACGCCATGGCCTGGACGCCGCCGCCCGCGAGGACCAGCAGCAAGGAGATCAGCACGGCGGCCGCGGCGCGGAGCGCCGACTGCGGCAGAGCGAGACCCCAACCAGGCATGGACTTAGCGTAAGATTGCCATTACTTTGCGCGCATTCCTGCGTTCGGGTGATTTTTCCGGATCTCGCAGGAGGGCTACTTCCTGGCGGCGAGCTCCTTGTCCAGCCAGCGCAGCACGACCGGGTACTCCTCGCGCCACGTCTGGAAGTTGTGTCCGCCCTCGTCACGGACGAGTTTGGTGACGCGGGCCGGGGGCTTGGCGGCGGCCGCGAACTTCAGGGTCGGCTCGTAGTTCTCCTCGCCGGTCTTGCTCGTCGACACCAGCAGGGACACGGGCGGCGGGGGCATGTGCTCGAGGCGCCAGGTCAGGTCGTTCTCGTTCCTGTACGCCTTGCTGCCGGCGTAGAGGTCGCCGGTCTTGCCGTCCTGCCGGGCGAAGTAGTCCGCGGACAGCCCCGCTGCCGCCCCGTACCGCGCGGGGTCGGTCATGGCGAGCTTCAGCGCGCAGTAGCCGCCGGTGGAGTTGCCCACGGCGCCCCAGGAGCCCACGGCGTCCGAGGCGCGGTACTGCTCGGAGACCGCCAGCGGGAGGTCCTGGCCGAAGAACGTCAGCGCCTGCGGGCCGCCCGGCACGTCCGTGCAGTTGGTGTCGCGGTCGGCGACGACCGAGGGCCGCACGAGGAGATAGATGGTGGGCCGGATCTCCTTCGCCATGATGGCGGAGGACGCCACCTGCGGGATCTTGAGCTGGGTGATGAGGTTCTTGGAGACCCCTGGCTGGCCCGTGATCGCCACGACCACGGGGAACTTCTCGCTCGCGTGCTCCTTCTGGAAATACTGCGGCGGCAGATAGGCGTAGCCGTCCATGCTCAGCCCGCTGACCGGGCCGCGGATCTCGACGCGGTCCACCTGGCCCGCCTTCTCCCGGGTGCCCTTCAGGCCCACCGACTCCTGCCCCTTGACGGTGAGGGCGCGCACCCGCTCGCCGCCCTCCGGGCCCGGCTGGAGGGACTGGCGGCTGGAGGCGCGGCCGAGGAGCTCGTTCCAAGTGGAGTAGAAGCCGAAGGTGTTGTTCGCGGCGACGAGGAGCACCGCCAGGATGCCGGCCTGGGTGACGGCCAGCAGTCCGATCCGGGCGGCCAGGGGCAGGAGCCCCTTCCCCGCCGCGCGCGGCCACAGCCAGAGCACGAGCACGCTCACCGCGAGGGCGATGAGCGTGAGGACGGTGAGGAACGTCTGGGACGTGAGGCCCACGGTGGTCACTCCTCGTGGAGGGAGGTTCCCCAGGAGAGACGGGATACGGCCGGTACGGGTTTACCGTGCGACGGCCGATGTCATCTTATGCCGGTGGGGAAAGCCCGGCGATTCCGGCGCCGGGCGGGCCGGGGCCCGGCCCGCCCGGCAACGCGTGAGGTCAGCCGGTGCCCAGGACCTTCGCCTCCAGCTCCGGGTCCAGCCCGGGTGCCGGGCGGTCCGGGCGCCGCGGCGCCACGCAGTCCAGCGTCCGCAGCCACGCCCAGGTGTCGGCCACCGTCTCTTCGGCGGGCCGGCACCGCAGCCCCGCGGCCAGGGCCTTCGCCGCCGACCCCCGGTGCAGCGTGTCGTACAGCTCGCCGCGCGGCACCCACACCGGAAGGTCCGTCCACGGCTGGACGCCCGCCGCGAGAATCGCCTCGGGGCCGGTCCAGCGCAGCTCGGCGTCCGAGCCCGTGGCGCGCACGCACGCCTCCAGCAGGGCGCCCGTCGTGGTGTGTCCCGGCGGGGCGATCAGGTTGTACGGGCCGGAGAGCCCCTCCGTGACGGCGTCCAGCGTCCAGGTGGCGAGGTCGCGCACGTCGATGAACTGCAGGGGGAGGTCGCGCGGCCCGGGCGCCAGGACCGGCCCGCCGCGGGCGATCCGGTTCAGCCACCAGGGCAGCCGGCCGATGTTCTCGCGGGGGCCGAGGATCAGCCCGGCGCGCACCAGCAGTGACGCGTCGTCGCCGAAGGCCGCCGTCGCCGCGAGCTCCCCGCCGCGCTTGTCCTGCGCGTAGTCCACCGCGCCGGCGTCCGGCGAGCCGTCGACCACGGGGTGGCTCTCGTCGTGCCCGTCCGGCGAGGGGTAGGTGTAGACGGAGCCGGTCGAGACGTAGGCGTAGCGCCCGGCCCGGCCCGCCAGCGCCCGCGCCGCGTCGCGCACGGCCGTCGGCGCCGCCGACCAGGTGTCGACGACCGCGTCCCACTCGCCCGTGCCCAGGGCCGCCAGGCCGTCCGGTGCCGTGCGGTCGCCGTGCAGCGCCCTCACGCCGGCCGGTGCCGCGTGCCGCCCGCGGTGAAAGACGGTCACCTCCCAGCCGCGGGCCAGGGCCGCCTCGGTGACGGCGTGGCCCACGAATTCCGTTCCGCCCAGAATCAGTAGTCTCATGAGGGAAACCCTGCCTGCTCAAGGGCGTTGACGGAAGCGTCGTCAGCCGTGAGCGGATCTGCCGCGGGCAGACGGCCGGAGGCCGCCTTCCGTCATATGCCGGTAATCATTCAACCAGCCGCCGATCGAGTGGAGTTGATCCCTCCCCCAAGGATTTGAGGGCAACCTTACTTAGAGGGGGCGGCGCGGCTTCCGGTTGCCTCCCGGAGTTGGGGTCGATCTTGGAAGGCGCGTCGGCGGCGAGCGCCGTTCGGGTGATGTATCCGGCAATCGGCGGGTGTAACGGGCAAGCCGGACAGGAGTGATCAGGCCGATCTCAGGGCGTCTCATTCCCCGGGGCATCTCTGTGGCACCGTGCGAAGAGGGCGGGCGCCGCGGCGGTGTGTACCAATGTCGGCACAGGTCATCGCGGAGATGGCCGCCGGATCCGGGGGCGGCCCCTCCGGCGGGGGGTCCGCGGAGGTGCGTCCAATTCCGGACAGCGGCCGGGCACATGCGCCTGGGCTACTCGGCAGTGCGCCAGCGGGACGTTCGGCCATGGCGCACTATATGGCTGGGCGGTCGAGAGGCATCGGTGCCTCTCGAGGGCCGGGCGCCGCCGTGCCCGCCGCCCGTGGACACCGTCGTACGGCACCGGCTCCGGCCGTACGGCATCGGCGGCGGACACAGCGTCCGCGCCGGGCGCAGGAGAAGCGGGCGGTCGGGTGGGGAGGCGCGACCGCGCAGGGGCCGTTTCCGGGGACTCAATCGATGTGCCGTGGTGCCGGGTCCGGCCCTGCGCGCACACGTCGTACCGGACGGCCGCGCACCGGGTGCGCGAGGCCGTTCTGGGGGGAGAAAATCATGGGTCGTTCGACCCGTCTTGCCGCAGCCTGGGCTGCGGGCGCCCTGCTGGCCGTGGCCGTTCCCGTGACGGGAGCGTATGCCGCGGACACCACTCCGAGGATCGATCTGCGGGTGCTCGTCGTCGACGACGGCGGTCCCGCCACCGAGGCGATACGCGCCGAACTGGACGACGCGGGAACGCCGTACACGAGCGTGGCGCTCGACGACGCCGGGCGGCCCCGGATCGACGACGCGTTCCTCAGCGACACCGTCGACGGCAGACCCAGGGCCAAGTTCCAGGGCGTCGTGCTGCCCAACGACAATCCCTTCGGGGCCAATTCGCCGGAGATGGCGGCGCTGGCGTCGTACGAGAAGCGCTTCGGCATACGTCAGGTGGACGCCTATACGTATGCCCGCCCGGCCGTGGGCCTCAACACCCCGCAGGACGCCGGCTACAGCGGCACCCTGGACGGCGCCACCGCGCAGGTGACGGCGAGCGGGGTCACCGGACCGTTCGGCTACCTCAGGAAAAACGTTCCCTTTGAGGACAACGACCCCGGTGTCAACGAGAGTTGGGGCTATCTCTCGGCCCCGCTGGCCAAGCAGGCCGACGGCGCCACCTACACCAGCTATCTCGACGCCCCCATACCCGGCGGCACGGGGCGCGGTTCGCTCATCGGCCAGTACACCCACGACGGCCGCAGCGAGCTGGTCGTCACCTTCGTCTACAACCAGTACCAGCAGCAGTTCCGGCTCGTCTCCCGCGGCATGGTGGAGTGGCTGACCCAGGGTGTCCATCTCGGCGCCTCCCGGAACTACTTCGCCGTGCACGTCGACGACGTCTTCGCCTCCGACGACCGCTGGGACACCAAGCTCAAGTGCACCCCCGGTGACGTCGACTGCCCCGGCAACCCCACCCCCGACCACCCCGCGCTGCGGATGACGGCCGCCGACGCGCAGTACGCCAAGCAGTGGTCGCAGAGCCATGGACTCCCGCTCGATCTGCTCTACAACGGCGTCGGCAGCGAGGAGTACAAGGCGGACCACGGCGGGGCCCCCGACCCGCTGCTGAACCAGCTCGTCGCGGACCAGAAGTCCTTCCGCTGGGTCAACCACACCTACACCCACGCGTTCCTGGGCTGCGAGCAGAACACCACCGTCGTGCCCTGGAAGTGCCAGACCGATCTCTTCGGCAAGGTGCGCTGGGTCAGCGGGGCGACCATCAACAGCCAGATCAACGACAACCTCAACTGGGGCGCCCGGCAAGGGCTCACCCTCGACCGGGACGAGCTCGTCACCGGCGAGCACTCCGGCCTGCGGACGACTCCGCAGCAGCCCGACGACAACCCCAACCTCGCGCCCGTGCTGGCCGCGAACGGCGTCCGCTGGATCGGCAGCGACACTTCGCGCGAGCGGCAGCAGCGCCCGGTGGGCGCCGCGCTCACCGTCCCCCGCTACCCCATGAACATCTTCTACAACACCGGCACCGCCGCCGAGGAGACCGACGAGTACAACTGGCTCTACACCAAGAAGGCCGACGGCGGCAGCGGCACCTGTGAGAACTCCAAGGTGACGACCTGCCTGAAGAGCCCGCTGGACGTGAAGACGGGCTTCGGCTCCTACATCGTGCCGCTGGAGAGCCGGATCGCGCTGAGCCACGTGCTCGCCAACGACCCGCGGCCGCACTTCATGCACCAGTCCAACCTCTCCGAGGAGCGTATCGGCTACGCGGCCCTGGAGAAGACCCTCGCCGACTACGCGGGCCTCTACGCCGACAGCGCGCCGATCGTCAACCTCCGCATGCGGGACATCGGTACGGAGCTGAGCAAGCGGTCCGCCTGGAAGGCCGCGGTCGCCTCCGGTGCCACCGCCTACCGCATCGGCTCCGCGGTCACCGTCGGCGCACCGGCCGGCGTGGAGGTCACCGCGACCCTCCCCGAGGGCACCGTGCAGGTCAAGGGCGCGACCACCACCCCCTTCGGCACCGCGTACGCCGGAGCGCGCTCCGGCTGGGCCACGCCCGCCGCCGGGCAGACCCAGCTCTCCTTCACCCTGCCCGCCACCGCCACCACCGCGGCCACACACGCCACGGCCCACGCCGCACGGGTGCAGGACCCGGCGGCCCGCCTGTCGATCCCCCAGGGCGTCGCCCGCCCCGTGCCGTTCGGCCCGGGACAGGGCGCCCGCCGCTGAGCGCACCCCGTCACCTCAGGCCGCGCCACTTCTGGAGAACCGAATTTCATGCACGGACCGCTTGCCGAAACGGCATTCGACACCCCCTCGGTGACCCTGCTCACCGAGGGGACCTACCCGCACAGCCATGGCGGAGTGAGCGTGTGGTGCGACCAGTTGGTGCAGGGCATGCCCGACGTCGACTTCCGGGTCATCGCGGTGACGGGCACCGGCCGGGAGGCCCTCGCCTGGGAACTCCCGTCCCACGTCCGCGGCGTCGAGACCCACCCGCTGTGGGGCCCGGCCCCGGCCGGCCGCGCCCCGCGCGGCCGGGCCCTGCGCTCCTTCCTCACCTGCTACGAACAGTTCCTGCTGGCCCTCCTCGACCCCGCGCAGGAGCACCACTTCCCGCGCGCCTTCTACCGGCTGGCCGACCACGCGGCGGCGGGCACCCTGGCCCCGGCCCTGCGGGGCGAGGCCGCCGCCCGCACCCTCGTCCGCGTCTGGAACAGGACCGGACTCGCCACCGCCGCCGCGCGCCCCACGCTCCACGACGCGCTGACCGCCACCGACCTGCTGGAACACGCGCTCCGTCCGCTCGCCGCCGACCCGCCCCCCGGCGGCGTCACCCACGCGGTGAGCGGCGGGCTCGCCGCCCTGCCGGGCCTGGTCGCCCACCACCGGCACGGCACCCCTTTCCTCCTCACCGAACACGGCATCTATCTGCGGGAGCGCTACCTCGGCTTCCGTACGGAGCCGTACACCTGGCCGGTCAAGTCCCTGATGCTGGGCTTCTTCCGGCTGCTCGCGATCGAGAGCTACCGGTGCGCCGCGCTGGTCACCCCGGGCAACCGCTACAACCGGCGCTGGGAGGAGCACGGCGGCACCCCGCCCGCCCGGATCCGCACCGTCTACAACGGCGTCGACCCGGCGGCCTTCCCGCCCGCCGGACCGGAGCCGGAGACCCCGACCCTCAGCTGGGCCGGGCGCGTCGACCCGATCAAGGGCCTGGAGACCCTGATCCGGGCGTTCGCCCTCGTCCGGGCCGAGCTCCCCGAGGCGCGGCTGCGCCTCTTCGGCGGCACCCCGCGCGGCGGGGAGGGCTACCGCACCGCCTGCGAGAAGCTCGCCGCCGAGCTCGGTGTCGGCGAGGCCGTGGTCTTCGAGGGCCGGGTCGAGGACATCCGCGACGCCTACGCCGCGGGCAACGTGGTGATGCTCTCCAGCATCAGCGAAGGCTTCCCCTTCACCCTCATCGAGGCCATGTCCTGCGGCCGGGCCACGGTCTCGACCGACGTGGGCGGGGTCCGCGAAGCCGTCGGCGACACCGGGCTCGTCGTCCCGCCGCGCGACCCCGAGAGCATGGCGAAGGCGGCACTGAAACTGCTGCGGGACGACGCGCTGCGCGCCCGCATGGGCGAGGCCGCCCGGCTCCGCGTCATCGAGCAGTTCACCCTCCGCCAGACGATCAGCGCCTTCCGCGACATCTACCGCGACCTCGCCGGTGTCGGCCGGCCGCCCGTCGAGCGCGCCTGGCACAAGCCGCGGCCCGCTCACGAGGAAGCCGCTCCCGTCCCGGTCATGGCCATGGCGGCAGGTGACGCCGGATGAGCGGGTTACTCCGCCTGGTGCCCGACGAACCCGAGCCCGCCCACGAGCTCGCGGGCACCCCGGTGGCCGGCCGCCCCAGACCCCGGCCGCGGTGGGCCGCGGACCCGATCGACGAACTCGCCGAGGAGCTCGCCGCGGTGTGTGCCGTCGCCGTGCACCCCGACGAGATCGCGGCGGTCCTGGAGGCCGACGGGCTGACCGGGGAACAGATCACCGAACGCTACGGCCGGGCCGACGCCTTCGAGCTCGCGGCGGAGCTGTACGCACGCGTCCCCCGCAGCCACCCCGAGCCCGGCCCCCGCCCCGACCCCTGGCGGGTGCACCCCGCCCAATTCCTGCTCAGGGCCCTGGTGTTCACCCTCCCCGGTTTCGGCTACGCCCTCGGCTCACCGCTGATGAGCGGAGCCCGGGACGGCTACGGACTGCCCCAGGGCACCGTCGGACTCGTGCTCTCGGCGCTCGTGGCCTGGGCGTGGAACCAGGGCTTCGCCCACCGCGCCTACCTCCGGCTCGCCGTGGGCCGTCCGGCCGCGGGGCGCTGCCTGCGGTGGGGAGCGCCGCTCGGCGCCCTCCTCGCCACCGCGGCGACACTGGCGGCACCCCGCGGCGCCGGGGTCACCTCCTTCGCCGCGGGCCAGGCCGTCTATCTCGCGGCGGCCACCGTCCTGCTCGTCCTCGGCCGCGAACAGCTCCTGCTGCTCACCCTGCTGCCCACCGCCGCCGGGGGAGCGCTGCTCCTCGCCGTCCCCCTGCCCGCCCCCGTGCGGATCGCCCTGCTCCTCGCCACCGTCGCCGGCGTGACCGGCGCCGCGGTCCACGAGATCCTCCGCACCCGGGAGACCGGCACCCCGGGCACCCCGCCGCCCCCGCTGTCACCGCTGGCCTCACTGCCGTACGGGCTGTTCGGCCTGGGCTGCGGTGTGCTCACCACCCTCGCCGCGCTCGGGGACGTCCTGCGCCACAGCCCCGGCGCCCGCACGGCCGGTGCCGCCGTCATCGCGCTCACCCTCAGCATGGGAGCCGCCGAATGGCTGCTCTACCGCTGCCGGAGCATGGCCCTGGCCGCGCTCACCCGTGCCACCACTCCGCGGGGACTGCTGATCGGCGGGGTCCGCGTGCTCGCCTTCTGCGCGAGCGTCTACCTCGCCGTCCTCACGGTCCTCGCCCTGGCCACCGGCGCGCTCTGGCCGGACGGCCCCCCGGTCACCGCCGTACGGCTCGCCGGACTGCTCGCCCTCGGCACCGTCCTGTGGGCCGGGCTGCTGCTGCAGGCGTTCGGCGTCGCCTGGGTCCCGGCGCTGCTGTGCCTGGGCGCGGCCGGCGCCGAATCGGCCGCGCTGGCCCTGCGGGCCTCGACTCCCCCCACGGTCCAGCTCCTCGTCTGTACGGCCGCGGCCGCCGCCCTGCTGGCCGTCTCGGCCCAACGGCTCGGACGCCTCACCACGCACCGCTGACGCACCGCGTACCTCCAGCACCGCACGGCGCCACCACGGGCCGGTCCCGCGCACAGCCCGTCACAAGGGAGATCTCTCATGCCCGCATCCGCACCCGTCGCCGTCACCGGCGCGGAAGGCTTCATCGGCTCGCACCTCGTCGAGGCACTCGTCGCCTCCGGCCACCGGGTCCGCGCCATGGTGCAGTACAACTCCTTCTCCTCCTACGGCTGGCTGGAGACGCTGCCCGGCGAAGTGATGGAGCAGGTCGACGTCGTCCTCGGCGACGTCCGCGACCCCGGCTCCGTCACCGGGCTCGTCACCGGCACCGAAGCCGTCTACCACCTGGCCGCGCTGATCGCGATCCCGTACTCCTACCTCGCCCCGCACAGCTATGTGGAGACCAACGTCACCGGCACCCTCAATGTGCTCGAAGCCGTACGCCACCTGGGCATCCCACGCCTCGTGCACACCTCCACCAGCGAGACCTACGGCACCGCGCAGACCGTGCCCATCAGCGAGGACCACCCCATCAACACCCAGTCCCCGTACTCCGCTTCGAAGGCCGGCGGCGACCGGCTCGCGGACAGCTACCACGCCAGCTTCGGGGTGCCCGTGGTCACGCTGCGGCCGTTCAACACCTTCGGGCCGCGGCAGTCCATGCGCGCCGTCATCCCCACCGTGATCGGCCAGGTCGCCGCCGGACAGCGCGTCATCACCCTCGGCGACCTCCGTCCCACCCGCGACTTCAGCTACGTCAAGGACACCGTCGCCGCCTTCCTCGCCGTCGGCACCGCGCCCGCCGACGTCGTCGTCGGCCGCACCTTCAACTCCGGCACCGGCGAGGAGATCTCCATCGGAGACCTGGTGTCCCTGATCGGCAAGCTCATGGACACCGACCTGGACGTACGCCCCGACCCCGAGCGCGTCCGGCCGGAGAACTCGGAGGTCATGCGGCTCGTCTGCGACGCGGGCAGGCTGCGCGCCGCCACCGGCTGGGCCCCCGCGCACACGCTCCAGCAGGGCCTGGCCGCGACCGTCGACTTCTTCCGCGACCCGCGGAACCTCGCGCGCTACAAGGCCGGCATCTACAACGTCTGACCCGGCCGGCCCGCTCACCACCCGACGTGACCCACGCAGAGAGGACGGCAACCATGCACGTAGTCATACTCGCCGGAGGCAAGGGCGTCCGGCTGCGCCCGTACACCACGGCGCTCCCCAAGCCGCTGGTGCCCATCGGCGAGGAGCACGCGATCCTGGAGATCGTGATGCGCCAGCTCGCCGGCGCGGGCTTCACCAGCTGCACCCTCGCGATCGGCCACCTCGGCCACATCATCCGCGCCTATGTCGGCGACGGCTCCCAATGGGGCATGAAGGTCGACTACACCACCGAGGAGAGCCCCCTCGGCACCATGGGCCCCCTGCTCACCATGCTCGACCGGCTGCCCGAGCACTTCCTCGCCATGAACGGCGACATCCTCACCGACCTCGACTTCGGTGACGTCTACCGCACCCATGTCGCCTCCGGCGCACCGCTGACGATCGCCACCTACGCCCGTCAGGTGAACATCGACTTCGGGGTGCTCACCACCGACGCCGGGCGCGTCGTCGGCTTCGCCGAGAAGCCGAGCATGGACTACCGCGTCTCCATGGGCGTCTACGGCGTCTCCCGCGCGGCGCTGGCCCGCTACACCCCCGGACTGCCCCTCGGCTTCGACGAGTTGGTGCTGGACATGCTGGAGGAGGGGACCCCGCCGCACGCCTACGACTTCGACGGCTACTGGCTCGACATCGGCCGTCCCGACGACTACGACCGGGCCAACCGCGAATTCTCCGGGCACCGCGACCTGCTGATCAAGGGAGCGTGAACGGCTCGCATGCGCATTCTCGTCCTCGGCGGCACCGGCTTCCTGGGCCGGCACGCCGCCAGCAGCCTGCGCGCCCTCCCGGGCGCGCAGGTCCTCGACGCCGGCCGCGGGCCGGGTGCCGCGCTGACCGTCGACCTGGCCACCGCGGACCCGGACCGGCTCGCCGCCGCCCTGCGGACCGCCGCCCCCGACGCCGTCGTCAACTGCGCCGGCGCGGTCGGCGGCGGCCCTGTGACCCTCACCGCGACCAACGCCCGCGGCCCCGCCGTCCTCTGCGAGGCACTGCTCGCGGCGGCGCCCCGGGCGCGCCTGGTCCACCTCGGCTCCGCCGCCGAGTACGGCGCCACCGATGCCCGTACGCCGCTGGCCGAATCCGGCATCACCCGCCCGGTGGGGCTCTACGGCGCCAGCAAGCTGGCGGGCACCCTCGCGGTCACCGGATCCGGCCTCGACGCCGTCGTCCTGCGGGTGTTCAACCCCGTCGGCCCCGGTGCCCCGGCCGCCTCGCTGCCCGGCCGGCTCGCCGCCGAGCTGCGCCGGGCCGGGCCCGACGGCCGGGTCCGGGTCGGCGACCTCTCCACCCACCGCGACTTCGTCGACGCCCGCGACGTGGCCGAGGCCGTCGTCCGCGCCGTCACCGCCCCCGGGCCACTGCCGCCCGTCGTCAACATCGGCAGCGGAACCGCCCGTTCGGCCCGCGAGCTCGCCGAGGAACTCATCCGGGCCGCGGGCTTCCGCGGCCGGCTGGACGAGGACGGCGACGGCTCGCACCGCTCCGCCGCCGTACCCTGGCAGCAGGCGGACATCACGCTCGCCGCGCGCGCGTTGCACTGGCTGCCGCGCCGCCCCTTGGCAGAGTCCCTCACCGACCTCTGGGACGGGACCGCCCGACCGCCGGAGTCCGCCCCATGAACGGTACGGCCGCGGCACGACGCCGACTGCTCGTCCCGCTGTACGTCCACCCCGCCGCCGACCCCGGCGCGTGGGCCGCGCTGGAGGCGGCCGCGCCCGCGCTGCGCGGCGTGGTCCTCAACGTCGCCGACGGGCCGGGGCACCGCCCCGACCCCGCCTTCACGGCCGCGGCCGCGCGCCTGCGCGCCGCGGGCGTCCCGCTGTTCGGCTACGCCGACACCGGCTACGGCCACCGGTTGGCCCGCGAGGTCGTCGCCGACATCCGCCGCCACCGCAGGTGGTACGAGGTCGACGGGGTCTTCCTCGACCAGGCCGCGGCCCACCCCGCGCTGCTGCCCCGCTACCGCCGCCTGGTGCTGCTCGGCAAGGCGCTGGGCGCGCGCACCGCCGTGCTCAACCCCGGCACGCACCCCGACCCCGGCTACGCCCAACTCGCCGACCTGCTCGTCACTTTCGAGGGCGACTGGGAGGCGTACCGGCGGGCGGAGGTCCCGGCCTGGACCGCCGACCATCCGCCGGAGCGCTTCTGCCACCTCGTCCACGGGGTGCCTCCCGAGCGCGCCGAGCAGGTGGCGCGCACCGCCGAGCGGCGAGGCGCGGCGGTGCACTGCGCCGTGCCGGGCGAGGGGCCCAACCCCTGGCAGGCCGTGCCCCGGACGGCCGCGGCCGCGGGGGAGGGGCGATGAGACGCACCTGGTGGGCAGCGCTGTCGGCGGTGCTGCTGCTGGTCCTCGCGGGCTGCTCGTCCGACGACTCCCCGCGGGCGGAGCCGGACGACGGCGCGGGCCCGGCCGGCCGCTCCGCGAGCCCGCCGTCCGGCCGCTGGCAGCCCCGCCCCGGCACCCGCTGGCAGTGGCAGCTCGACGGGAAGGTCGACACGAGCGTGGACGTCCCCGTCTACGACATCGACGGGTTCGAGAACTCCGCCGCGGTCGTGGACCGCCTCCACGCGCACGGCCGCAAGGTGATCTGCTACATCAACGCCGGTGCGTGGGAGGACTTCCGGCCCGATCAGAGCGCCTTCCCGAAAACCCTGCTCGGCGACCGCAACAAGGGCTGGAAGGGCGAGAAGTGGCTGGACATCCGCCGCCTCGACACCCTCCGCCCGCTCATGGCCGCCCGCTTCGACATGTGCCGCGAGAAGGGCTTCGACGCGGTCGAACCGGACCTGACGGAGGGCTACCGCAACCACACCGGCTTCCCCCTGACGGCCGCCGACCAGCTCGCCTTCAACCGCATGCTCGCGCGACTGGCCCACGACCGCGGCCTGGCCATCGGCCTGAAGAACGACCTCGAACAGATCCCGCGGCTGGTCTCCGACTTCGACTTCGCCGTGAACGAGCAGTGCGCGCAGTACGAGGAGTGCGACGAGCTGACGCCGTTCGTCAAGAGCGGGAAGGCGGTCTTCCACGTGGAGTACGAGCTGGACCCGGGCGACTTCTGCCACGAGGCGAAGAGCCTCGGCCTGAGCTCCATGCGCAAACGGCTGGCGCTGGACGCGTGGCGCCAGCCGTGCTGAGGTTCCCGCGGGGGTCCCCGGTGGGTCAGGCGATCGCGTCCACGTAGACCCACTCGCCGTCGACGCGGGCGAAGCCGCTGTTCTCGTGCTGGTCGCCCGCGCGGCCGCGGGCGGTGAAGTGGGCGCGGAATTCCACGGTGCCCTCGTTGTGGAACGCCGTGCCGCCCGTCGTGCCGAGGATCTCCAGGCGGGTCCACCGCTGCTCCGGGTCGAAGTCGATGCTCTCCGGGCGCGTGCTCGGGTGCCAGGACCGCAGCAGGTAGGGGGCGTCGTGCACGGCGAACGCGCTGTAACGGGACCTCATGAGCGCCTCGGCGGTGGCCGCGGTCCTGACGCCCCGGTGGAGGGCGCCGCAGCATTCGCCGTAGGGCTTGCCGAGACCGCAGGGGCAGTCGGCGGTGAGGTCGGTGGTGCGTGTGTTGGACATCCTCCGATTGTCCACGCCGCCGGGGGCGCCGCGCCGCGCGGGCCGACACGCGTCCTCGCTGCTGGCGGCACGGCCCGCCCACCGGGATGATCGGACCCTCACGGCGGCCTGCAGAGGAGCCCCTGGATGTCCCGTCACCGCACGAGCAAGCGCGTCGCGCTGATCGCGGCCCTGGCCGCCCTGGCCCTGGCCCTCACCCCGGCCACCGGCACCGCCGGTCCGCACCGGGCCGCTCCGTACGACCACCAGCGCTGCGGCAACACTTCCGGCAGGGTGCTGCTGTCCTTCGACGACTGGGCCTACGACGACCCCGACCTCGCCGTGGAGGTGGGGGACTATCTGGCGGGCCGGGGCATCCGCGCCGCGTTCTTCCTCATCAACGAATTCGCCTCCCAGAACCCGCGCATCGTCGACACCCTGCGCGACCAGGGCCACTGGGTCGGCAACCACACCTACTCCCACCGGAACCTCCCGGACCTCTCCGAGGCCGACGCCCGCGCCGAGATCCGCGACGGCCTGGACAGCACCCTGCTGCGGCCCCCCTTCGGCAACTACGGGGACCGGGAGAGCCGCATCGCCTCCGAACTCGGCTACCGCGTCTGCACCTGGACCGTGGACACGCTCGACTGGGACAACAGCGCGGGCGGCTTCCCCGGCGCCGACACCCTCCGGGCGCGCGTCCGCCAGGCACCCGCGGCGGACAAGCGGGGCGGAGTGATTCTCGGGCACCTCTTCACCCACTTCCCCGACGCCGTGCCGGGGATCATCGACGACCTCCGCGACGAGGGCTATCAGCTGTGCCGCGACACGGGACCCACCTCGCGGAACATCCCCGTCCCGCTGGACTGCTGAACGCCCCGGCGGCCGACCGCCGTCCGGGCCCGCCGGAGACCGAGGACGAAGCGCGATGACCACCCGCCGGCGCGAGGCGCAGACCGGCGAGTGATCGCCCGGTCGTCGCGCTGCGTCGCCTGGATCCGGGTCCCCTTCTTCATCCCGCTCTTCCTGGCGGGGCAGCGCCCGGACGCGGAAGCGGGGGCGGAGGCCCTGGCCCGCGCCCAGGCGGGCGCGCGCGGGACCGTCAAGGAGATGCGCGAGATCATCTTCGATCCGTACCCGCAGATCCTCGCCACCGCGGGCCTGCCCGCCGCCCTGGAGGCACCGGGCGGCCGCTTCGCCGTGGACAGCGCCCCCGGCCGCGCCATGACGACCGAGGTGAGACGGCCGGCGGGCCCGCCCCGGGGTCGCGACGGGCACGGCGCCACCCGCGGGCGGCGGAGGCGCTGCGGTCCGGCGGTGGTGCCGACGGGCCGGGCCTCGCGGGGCCGCCCCCGGCCGCTTGCCCGCCGGACGCCTCCGCCCCGCCGCGCTACGTCGAGCACCGGCCCGGCACCCCCGGCGCCCGGGGCCGCCCTGCTGATCGTCGACGCCGAGGCGTGGCTCACCGGGGTGGCCCGCGCCGCGGCCCGGATCCGGCCCCGGGCTGAGGGCAGCGCCCGGCCGTCCTGGAGGAAACCTCCTATTGTGGTGCGAGAGGGACAAAGCTGTCGCGCGAGGCGGCACGCACGCGGAAGGGCGGTCGTATGGAGTCCGATGCCGGTGCGCCGGTGACGGTGGTCGTCGCCGACGACCACCCCGTCTACCGCGAGGGCATCGCCCGCGGGCTGCGGCTGAGCGGCCGGATCGAGGTGGTGGCCGAGACGGGGGACGGCGCGGAGACGCTCCGGGTGATCCGGGAGCTGGAGCCCCAGGTCGCCCTGATCGACTACCGCATCCCCACCATGGACGGCATCGCCGTCGTGCGCGCCGTCGTCCGCGACCAGCTGCCGACCCGCGCCATCCTGCTCTCGGCCACGACGGACGCCGCCGTGGTCTACCGGGCCGTGGAGGAGGGCGCGGCGGGCTATCTCGCCAAGGACGCCAAGCGGGCCGAGATCGTCGACGCGGTCCTGAAGGTCGCGAACGGCAAGCAGGTGGTCTCACAGGACCTCGCCGGAGGACTCGTCGACGAGATCCGGCTGCGCGCGGACCGGGACACCACGGTCCTCTCCGAGCGCGAACGGCAGGTGCTGCACGGCTTCGCCGCCGGCAAGAGCATCCCCCAGGTGGCCGCGGAGCTCTATCTGGGCGCGAGCACCGTCAAGACCCACACCCAGCGGCTGTACGAGAAGCTCGGGGTGTCCGACCGGGCGGCCGCCGTCGCCGAGGCGATGCGGCGCGGCCTGCTGGAATAGCGCGACCGTGCCCCTCAGACGGCCACCTCCGCGCCCGCCAGCTCCCGCGCGACCTGCCGCGCCTGCCGCACCACATTGCGCAGGTGGTTGGCGAACGGGATGCGGACGTGCGTCCCCACCCCCACAACCCACACCCGCTCCGGCGCGGCCCCGGCCGCCCGGCGGACCCGCAGATCGCCCTCCAGGTGGTCGACGGCCGTGGCGTGCGGGGGCGGATCACCCAGGTGCAGCGCGGAGCCCGCGCGGTCCCAGTGGAGCACCGGCGGGTGATAGCCGGTGGCGTTGACCACGTAGTCGAACCGCTCCACCCGCCCGTCCGGTGCCGCCACCCGCCAGGCGCCTCCGTCGAAGGCCACGGCGGACGGGTAGGACGGTGCCATCCGCAGCGCGCCCGAGTCGAAACAGGCCAGCAGGCGGCGGGCGTTGACCGCGGTCACCGCGGTGGCGTAGCGCCCGGTGAACCACCCGAAGCGCGCCGCGAGCGCCGTGCGGCGCGCGGGCGGCAGCGCGGGCGCGAGGGCGATCACGGCCTCGATCAGGGGCACCATCACCCCGGCACACGCGCAGGCCCCCTCCTCCATCAGCGCCGTCTCCTCCCGCAGCCGCCGCACGGGGTCGGCCGCCCGCGAGGTCTGCCGCCGCAGCGGCAGCGGGCCGAGCAGCCGGACGGCCTCCACCACGCAGCGGACCAGCCGCTCCTCCAGACAAGGGTCGCCGGGGTCGAGCCGGGCGATCCGGTCCAGCGGCGGGAAGTCCCGTACGGGCGCGGCCAGCGACACCCGTACGGCGGGCAGCAGACCCGACGGCGAGGTCACCGTCGTGCGGTGCCCGTCCCGGCACAGCAGCAACGAGGCGTCCACCGCCGACTGGTGACTGCCGACCACCAGCACTCGCGAATCCGGGCGCAGCGTCCGGATCCGGGCCGCCGGATAGGGGCTGTCCAGATAGCGGGGGTGAGCGGTGAAGGCGGCGAAGCCGTCGGGGGTGCGGGGGCGGTGGACGCCGGTGCAGACGACGACGCCGTCGGCCCGCACCACCCGCCCGTCGGCCAGCTCGATCCGCGGCCCTTCCGCGCCCCGCGTCTCGACCAAGGCGGCCGTGCCGCGCACCTGCCGCACGGCGATGCCGTGGGCCGCCGCCCGCTCCCGGGCCCAGGTGAAGCGGTCGTGGCAGTACTCGGCCATCCGGGCGCGGGGGACGCAGTCCTTCTCGCCGCCGGTCCAGCCGTGCCGTCGGAGGTAGGTGACGAAGTCGAAGGGCCGGTCCGCGAGCAGGGAGTTGATCTCCACGGCCGTGTTGCACAACAGCAGCGGGTCGGTGTCCCCGAAGGCGAGCCCCCACCCCGCGGGCTGGGGGTCGATGAGGAGAACGGTGCCGACGCGGCCGCGCCCGGCCCCTCCGGAGGGGCCGAGGAGCGTACGCACCAGGTGGAGGATGACGCTGGTCCCGGCGACCCCGCCGCCGACGACCGCCACGGTGCGCCCCGGACGCCCGCCCTCGGGCCCCTCCTCCCGGCCGCCGTCGGGCCCGGCGTCCCACCCGGAGGCGGACTCGGCGATGCGTCCCACAGGCACCTCCCTTTCCGTAGAGCACCCTGCCCAGTCGGCCGTCCGGCGGAACCCGCCGCCGCCGACAGCGGCGGAAACGGCCGGGATGCGGCCCGTGGGGCGAGGGGTTAGGTTCCGTTGCGGGGCGGCGCACACCACACGCCCGCCGCCCCGTCATCGCCACCGGCGGGGCGCGTGATCCCCGAAGGGACGGGACATCGCGTGGACCACGGCCCCGGCACAGCACCCGGCCCGGAGGCGGCCGACCCCGCCCGCTGGGCGATGCTCGCGGTGCTCTGCGCCAGCCTCCTCCTGGTGGCCATGGACGCCACGATCCTCAACGTGGCCCTGCCGTCCCTCATCAAGGAGATGCGGCCGGACGCCCTCCAGCAGTTGTGGATCATCGACATCTACGGCCTGGTGCTGGGCGGGCTGCTCGTGACCGCGGGCGCCGTGGGCGACCGGGTGGGCCGGAAGCTGCTGTTCGTCGCCGGGTTCTCCGCCTTCGGGGCGGCCTCGGTGCTCGCCGCCACCGCCGGGATCACCGAGAGCGTCCTCCAGCTGATCGCCGGCCGGGTGCTGCTCGCCATCGGCGGGGCCATGGTGATGCCGTCCACCCTCTCCCTGATCCGCACCATCTTCACCGACGCCCACGAGCGCACCCTCGCGATCGGGATCTGGGCCGCCGTCGCGGGCGCGGGCGCCGCGATCGGCCCCCTGGTCGGCGGTGTGCTGGTGAACGCCTTCTCCTGGTCGGCGGCCTTCTGGGTGAACGTGCCCGTCGTCGTGGTCACCGTCGTCGCGGCCGTGCTGCTGCTCCCCGAATACCGCAGCCCCTCGCACCACGCCCTCGACCTGTGGTCCGCCGCGCTGTCCGTGGCCGGAGTCATCGCCACCGCCTGGGGCATCAAGCACCTGGCGGGCGGTTTCCGGCCCGCCGACCTGGCCGCGCTGCTGGCCGGCCTGGCGGCGCTCACCTGGTTCGTACGCCGCCAACTGGACGCCGCGGACCCGCTGCTGGACGTCCGGCTCTTCGCCGGCAGGCCCTTCCTGGCGGCCGCGCTCGCCACCCTGACGGCGATGATGGCGATCGGCGCCGCCCTCTATCTGATCTCCCTCTGGCTTCAGTATGTGCACGGCTACGACGCCCTGGCGGCCGGGCTGCGGACCCTGCCCGTCGCGCTCGCCCTGCTCGCCTCGTCGCTGGCGACGCCCTGGCTGCTGCGCCGGATCGGGGTGCGGACCGTGCTGACGGTGGGTCTGGCCGCGCTGCTGTGCGGCTTCGCCGTGCTGGCCGCGGCCCCGCGGCCGCCGGACTACGGCGTGGTGGCGATCGCCCTGATCACCTTCGGCATCGGCGACGGCATGGCCATCACCGCCTCCGCGGCGGTGATGGTCTCGGCCGTGCGCCCCGAGCGCGCGGGCCAGGCGGGCGCGGTCTCCGAGAGCGCCTACGAACTGGGCATCGGCTTCGGCGTGGCCCTGCTCGGCAGCATCCACACCACGCTGTTCCGCTCCCGGATGACCGGTCTCCCGGCCGAGGTGCGGGGCGCGGACCTGGCGACCGCGCGGCAGTCGGTGGGCGGCGCCGACGAGGTGGCCCGCTCCTTCGGCACCGACAGCGCGGTGGGCCGGGCCCTGCTGGCCGCGGCGCGCTCGGCGTTCGACGACGCGCTGGCCACCACCGCGCTGGTGTGCGTGGGCATCGTCGCGGTGGCGGTGGTCCTGGCGGCGCTGCTGGTCCCGAAGGACTTCCGGGCGGATTCGGCGCACTGACCCGCCGCGGGGCGGGCCCGCGAGGCGGTACGGACCGGAGGATTCCTCACGCGCGCCACGTGCCGCGGCACGCGGCCGCCAGGAAGCCCGGCCCGAAGGACAGCAGCAAGCCCCGCTCGCCGTCGCCCGGCGGGTCCTCGTGCGTGCGGGCGAGCACGTCGAGGACGGCGACACCGCCCAGGTTCCCGTTCTCCGCCAGGCTGTCCCACGAGTGCCGCAGCATCGTCGCGTCGACGCCGAGGCCCCGCGCGGTATCGTCGAGGACCCGTGGCCCGCCCGGATGGACGACCGCCCACCGCGGTTCGGCGGACGGCGCCTGCACGGAGTCCAGCCAGGCGCCCAGGGCGGGCATCACCTCGCCGGTGGCCTCGGTGGCCTCGCGGGTGGAGTCGAAGTGCAGCCCGGCGTCGTCGAGCCGGCCCCGGTAGCGGTCGCCGCTGTCGGGCAGCAGGTACTCCCAGGTGTCCTCGACGCGCAGGCCGGGGCCGAGCGGGGCGTCGGTGACGACGCAGGCGCCGGCGCCGTCGCCGAACAGCGCCTTGTAGATCATCGATTCGAAGGCGGTGTTGCGGTGGTTGTAGATCGTGCTGATGGTCTCCGCGACGACCACCAGGACCCGGCTCCCCGGGCGCGCCCGCACATGGTCGGTGGCGCGGACCAGGGCCTGGGCCCCGCCCACGCAGCCGAGGGACGTCATGGGGACCCGGCGCACGTCGGCGCGCAGCCCGAGCGCGCCGATGAGGTGGATGTCCAGGCCCGGCACGGCCCACGAGGTGGAGTGGCTGGTGACGATGCAGTCGATGTCCGACGGCTCGAGCCCGGTGTCCGCGAGCGCGGTCCGCGCCGCCCGCGTGGCCAGTTCGGCGGAGTCGGCGAACGCCACCCGGTTGCGCTCCTCCACCGACGCGGTCCCGGAGACCGTGGGGGAGTCCAGCGGCTGGGTGAACCTCCGGGTGCGCACACCGGTGGCGTGGACGACGCGCAGCACGGAATCCAGCCGCGGATGGTCCGCGTGGTGCTCACGGATGTCGTCACAGATGTCCTCGGTGGTCACACGGTGACGGGGGAGGGCTATGGCGGGGGGCGAGACGTGCGATGTCACGGGACCTCCACGGGTCGGGGCGGCGGCCGGCCTTGGTCGGGGGCGGTGTCCGGCACGGGCCGACCCGCACGGTCATCCTGCGCGCAGCATGGGCCGGCGGGTCGGTCCGCTCCGTTCACCGGCACGGAAGACCAGCACCATAAGCCGGGCGCGCGGTGACGCGAGAGGCTCCGCGCTGCACAGCGACACCCAGCCGGGGCCCCGCACCGGGTGCAGCAGCGGCCGTTCGTCGCCGTCGGGGTGGACGTACGCCCCGCCGCCCGCCTCGTAGAGCGGCCCCACCACCGGGTCGGCGAGGATGTCCGCCTCCAGCTCGCCGAGCGTCTCGTCGTGGGGCAGCGCCGCCACGGCCGCGCGCATCTGCGGCAGGATCATCGGCACCCAGTGCTCCTGCCAGCCGGCGAGGACCGTGCGGGCCTCCGGGTGGAGCGTCATCCACCGCATCGTGTTCTGAGGGACCTCGCGGCGCGGGAACATCTCGGCGAACGCCTGGTTGTGCGCGAGCACCCGCCAGGACTGGTCGTTGATGTAGGCCATGTGGGACTGGCCCTCGACGACGTCCTGCCAGGCCCGGGGCACCTCCGTGCCCGAGCGCTGGTGCAGCGGGTAGGGCGGGCGGCGGTGCACGGCGTAGAGCCACAGCGACGTCCACTCGTGCTCGGTGAACGCGAGCAGCCGCGCGACGTCGCGCAGCAGGTCCTCCGGCGGATTGGGGTACGCGCCCGTCTCCAGTCGGTTGAACGTGCCGTAGGTGCGGTGCAGCAGCTGGTCGATCTGGCTCTGGGTCAGCCCCGGGGCGCGCCTGCCCTGGCGTGACGGACGGACGAGTCCGTGGTCCTCCGGAGCGATCCGGCCCCGCCGTTCGCGGAGCAATGCCTGTAGGGCTTCCTTGTCCAACGGAAATCTCCCCCCAATATCACGAACGGCGCCGCAAGGGGAAGCCGATTTGTTGGGTCACTTTTTCCTGCAAAAAGCTCTCCGCAGAAATGATCGCATCCCTGCTGCATGATCGACCCACGGGTCAGCAGCCACGGGGGTGCCGCTGACCTGGTCCGACTTCACCGCGAGCAGGTGGTCGTGAGAGAGCTGGAGGGAGGGGGACACCATGCGTGCGCTGACCGACCGACAGGGACAGCAGTGGGCGGGGAACATCCGCCCGCAGCTTCCGCGAGCGGCGTTATAGGAACGGCGGGGCCGCGCCCCGCCCCTCCGCGCGCGTCTTCGCCGCGCCCCGCCGCCCGTGTGCTCCGAACGGGCGTCGCACGGCCCCGCGCCGGGCTGTCCGCGCCGCTCCACCGGTGCCTGCTGATAGATCGGCGGTACAGGCGCGACGCGAAGGAGCCCGTCATGCGCGAGAGCCGGGGAGTTCCCTCCGCCGCGGCGAGCGCCGCCCGGATCGGCGTCACCTGCGCGGGCGCGGTCCCCGCGGCCGTGCTCCGCCTGAGCGGCACCCCGCTCGCGCCCGGCTGGACCGTGGCCGTCTTCGGCCTGGGCGTGCTGTGCTCGGCGCTGTTGCTGATGTGGGCGGCCGAGACCGCCCGTGCCGACATGGCCGGCGCGCTCGCGCTCGCCCTGCTGGCCTTCATCGCGGTGCTGCCCGAATACGCCGTCGACCTCTACTTCGCCTACGCCGCCGGCTCCGACCCCTCGTACGCCGCCTACGCCGCGGCCAACATGACCGGCGCCAACCGGCTGCTCGTGGGCGTCGGCTGGCCGCTGGTCGCGCTCGCCTCGGCGCTCGCGCTGCGCCGCCGCGCCCTGCCGGACACCGGGATCGCGCTGGAGCCGCACCGGCGCATCGACGTCGCCTTCCTCGCGGTGGCCGCCGTGTTCGCCTTCGTGATGCCGCTGACCCGGGAGATCGGCTGGTACGTCCCGGTGGTGATCGTCCCCTGGTACGGCTACTACCTCTACCGGATCGGCAAGTGCGGCTCGGGGGAGATGGAGGAGCTCGTCGGGGTCCCCGCGCGGCTCGCCACGCTGCCCCGGGCCGCACGCCGCGCCACCACCGCGTCGCTGTTCGCCGCCGCCGCGGCCGTGGTCTTCGCCTGCGCGGAGCCCTTCGCCAACGGCCTGGTGGAGGCGGGCGCCTCGCTCGGCATCGACCGCTTCGTCCTGGTCCAGTGGCTCGCCCCGCTGGCCTCCGAGGCCCCGGAGCTCATCGTCGCCGTGGTCTTCGCGTGGCGGCTGCGGGCGAGTGACGGACTCGGCGCGCTGCTGTCCAGCAAGGTCAACCAGTGGACGCTGCTGGTCGGCTGCCTGCCGCTGGCCCACGCCCTGGGCGGCGGGGGAGCGGCCCTGCCCCTGGTGACCCGTCAGGTCGACGAGGTCGCCCTGACCGCCGCCCAGACCGTCCTCGCCGTGGTGGTCCTGCTCGGCCTGCGGTTCGTTCCCCTCCAGGCCGCCGGTCTCTTCGTCCTCTTCGCGGTGCAGTTCGCCCTGCCGGGCGAGTCCGCCCGGCTGCTCATGGCCTATGTGTATCTGGGCCTCGCCGCCCTGCTCCTGGCCACCCGCGTCCGCCACCTGCCGGCCACGGCCCGGGCCCTGGGCGGGCGGATCGAGGGGGACCCGCACTACTGACGCGGCGGCCACGGCCCGGCCCATGGCCGCCGGTCACGGTTCGGTGATGAGATCGGTGAGGGCCTTGATGCCGTCCGCCGCCAGCACCTGGCGCTGCCGGTCCGCCGGGGTGCCCCGCCGCAGCAGCCGGTGCACCAGCGAGCTCACCCGGTGGAGGTCGCCGGACTCCTCCAGCGCCTGCCCGATGTGCCCGAGCAGGGCGTGGACGACGTCCTCGGCACCGCGCTGCTTCCCCTCGGGGTCGACGAGGACGCCCTCCAGACCGTGCCGGGCGGCGTGCCAGTTCGCGGCGCTGAGCAGCTCCGGCGGGCAGTGCGCCGACCGGCGGCCGCTCTTCTCGTCGCGGATGGCGGTCGCCACCATGCCGCGCACGATCCCGGCGAGCATCACGGCGTCGTCGACGCGCAGCTGGACGTCCAGGCAGCGCACCTCGATCGTGGGATAGCGGTCGGACAGCCTGGCCTGCCAGTACAGCTGCCCCCGGTCGGTGATCGCCCCGGCGACGAAGAGCGCCTGGATACGCTCCTCGTAGTCGGCGAGGTCGGTGAAGTGCGGGGGCGGTCCGCTGACGGGCCAGCGGCTGTAGACCACGGTGCGCCAGCTGGCGAAGCCGGTGTCGTGACCGTGCCACATCGGTGAGTTGGCCGCCATGGCCACCAGCACCGGCAGCCAGGGGCGGACGCGGTTGAGTACGGCGACGCCCATCTCCCGGTCGGGGATGGCGACATGCACGTGCATCCCGTTGACCAGCTGTTCGTCGACCAGTTGGGCCGCCCGGCCGCGCATCGCCAGATAGCGCGGGTGCCGGGTGACGGGTACGGGCACCAGGCCCGCGCGGGGTGACGTGCCGGACGCCGCGATCCGGCAGCCGTTCCGCTTGGCGGCGGAGCTCACGGCGTGGCGCAGCCGCAGCAGATGGCCGCTCGCCTCCGCGAGGTCGGCGCAGACCGGAGTGGCCACTTCCACCTGGGCCTGCAACAACTCCGCCTGAATCTCCCGCTCGTGCACGACCGGCTCCAGGTCCACCGCTGCGCAGACCTGCTCCGCCTTCGGAACGGGCAGTGCGGTGGCCGGGTCGAGCAGAAGATACTCCTCCTCGATCCCTAGGGTGAGCATGCCGTAGGGCTACCCTCGCGCTGTCGAGGCGAACCGCGCGCTCCCCGCGGTCGCGTGTTTCTGACGCAAAGACGTCCGCCCTCGCGCGCGTACCGGCGGCGGGGCGGCGCCGGGTGACCGGATTTCAGTCTCCGGATTACCTCAACTCCCAAGAACGAAAAGGAGTTGCGTGATTTCCGTGCGCCGGAAAAGCACCCCGGTTCCCTGACCGCCGCGAAGTGAAGAAGTTCACAGAAAGCCGTTCCGGCTCCGGTTTCCGGGACTTCGTGATGCAGGATCGTCACTCGAACACAAGATCCCGTCACCGAGACGGGCACCCCGGGCGGACGCCGAGTCCTGCCGCCGTTCCGGGTGCGGAGCAGACCGACTGGATCGGCAGGAGCGGGAGACCCAGGTACGGCGGACCACGATGGCGGTGGTCCTTGGGGTGAAGCCACGGATGTGGCCGGGCAACTTCGACAGCCCGAACCCGACAGGTCATCTTTCGCAGGCGGATGACGAAGGGTTTGACATGTCTGCGTTCCCCGGCATATCCACGCGTGTGTCCAAGGCCGGCGCCGCGACCGTCCTCACCGCCGCCACCGTCACCGCCTCGATGCTGCTGCCCGGAGTGGCGGCGAACGCCCAGGCGGCGACACCGGGTCAGGCCGCGCTGAAGGTCGCCGCCTCCAAGAAGGGCTCGCCCTACCAGTACGGCGCCGCGGGCCCCAACCGCTTCGACTGCTCGGGCCTGACGCTCTACTCGTTCAAGAAGGTCGGCAAGAACCTGCCGCGCACCGCGCAGGACCAGTACAACAGGACCCGGCACCTCTCCGCCGGCTCCCGCCAGACCGGCGACCTGGTCTTCTTCCACTCCGGCAGCAACGTCTACCACGTGGGCATCTACGCCGGTGACAACAAGATCTGGCACTCGCCCAAGCCCGGCGCGTCGGTCCGGCTGGAGAAGATCTGGAGCAACAGCGTCTGGTACGGCCGCGTCAACTGACCCGGCGGACCGCCGAGAAGACGGCCCCCCGCGCCGTGAGGCGCGCGGGGCCGTGTGCCGGTACGGGTGGTGCGGCCGCGTGGCGCGGGATCAGGGCAGTTGCGCCCCGAGCGCCTGCAGGGCCGCGGGTACCGGCTGGAAGAAGGTCTCGCCACCGGAGGAGCAGTCCCCGCTGCCGCCCGAGGTGAGGCCCAGTGCCGTGTCGTTGTCGAAGAGCGCGCCGCCGCTGTCGCCCGGCTCGGCGCACACGCTGGTGTCGATCAGGCCGTCGACCTGGCCCTCCTGGTAGTTGACGGTCGCGTTGAGGCCGGTGACCTGGCCGTCGTGCAGGCCGCTGGTGCTGCCGCTGCGCTGCACCTGCTCGCCGACCGTCGCCTCACCGGCCCGGCTGATGTTCTGCTGGCTGCCGTTGTAGAGGTCGACCGCGCTGGTGTGGTCGGAGGAACCGGTGTAGCGCACCAGGGCGTAGTCGTGGCCGGGGAAGGTCGAGCTCTCCGTGGTGCCGGCCTGGGCGCCGCCCTGTGAGTCGGACCACTCGGCCGAGGCGTTGCCGCAGTGCCCCGCCGTCAGGAAGTACGGCTGCCCGTCCTTGCTGACGTTGAAGCCGAGCGAACAGCGCACGCCGCTGCCCCAGATGGCGTCGCCGCCGGCGATGAGCGGCCGGAAGGTGCCCGCCGTCCTTCTGAGCGTGGCCTTGTCGCCCAGGCTCGCGACGACCTTGTCGAGCTTGCTCAGCCGCTCCCCGCGCACCGTGCTGTCGGCGGTGACGACGACCTTGTTGGTCCTGGGGTCGACCGACCAGGCGGTGCCCGGGATGGACGCCTGGGCCTTGAGGGTGCCTCTGGCCGAGGCGAGCTCGGCCGCCGAGTGCCGGACCTGCCGGGCCTCGGCGCCCGCGGCCCGCACCTTCGCCGCGGTCGCCGCGTCGAGCACATCGACGACGAGCCGGTGGGTGGTGGCGTCGTAGTACGAGCCCGCGGTGTCCGCCGGGAGCTCGGCCGCGATCCGCTGGGCGAGGCCCGTGGCCTGCTCGGCGGAGACGGTGCCGGGCGCCGGTGCGGACATGGCGTGGGCGGCGGGCAGGGCGAGCGCGGCGGTCGCGAGGACGGCGGCGGCCGTACCGGCCATGGCGGAACGGCGTGCGGATATGCGAGGACGTTTCACGAGACCTCCAGTGGGGGGTGCCCGACGGGACCGATGTCCGGGCACGGAGGGTGCATGTGACGGGCTGACAGGGGCGTGACGGCCGATGCGTCACCCGGAGCCGACCGGGAGATGCTAGTCGCGTCCATGTCAATTCTCTGGAGTATCGGATCGCCCCTGTGAACGTTCAAGAGCGACATTCGGTCGTACGGGCGAGGTGTCGGCAAGTCCCTTGCGTCACATGCGTACCGCGAGCCGTTCTTGTGAACGCCCGTGACGGGCGCGGATGAGCGAGGGGCGGTGAGCGGACAGGAAGGGGCGCGGCTGTCCGGTAATCGTTCCTTCGGGGGTGAGGCGAAGGTTTTTTTGCGCACCTTTAACGGTGCCCGGATTCAACGGTGCCCGGAGCGCCCGGACGACGACGGGCCTCGACCGCGAACGCGGTCGAGGCCCGCACCTGCGGCCCGCTCGGGCCTACTGCGCGCCCGTCGTGTGCGTCGGGCGGATCGGACCGCTGGGCTCGGTCCCCGGGATGGGGGTGCCCTCCGCGTGCTCGACGGGCGCGCCCAGCCCGGCGAGGATGGCCTGCTCGCTGGGCGTGTTCTGCTCTGCGGGCTGCGCGGCCTCGGTGGGCTTCAGGGCGTCGGTGGTCATGCGGAACTCCTGTCGTGCGGGTCGAACGGTCTTTCGCCGAAGTATGTGCCACCGCGATCAACAGGCGATCAACGGTCCCGCACCCGTAACGTCACGGGTACCGCTTGCCGCGCGAACCCTTGAGATACTGTCCCCCTTGTCGCCGGGCGGAGTGTGCGCGGCGAGGTCGGGGGAGACATGGGCGCCAGCGGAGCGACAACGGGAGCACGGCTCTCCTTCCAGCTGCTCGGCCCCGTGCACGCACAGCTCGACGGGCACCAGGTCGAGCTCGGTGCCCGGCAGCAGCGCGCCATGCTCGCCGTCCTCCTGCTGCGCGGCGGCCGCACGGTCTCCAGCGACGAACTGATCGACGCCCTGTGGGGCGAGCTGGCACCGCCTCAGGCCCTCGGCACCATCCGGACCTACGCCTCCCGCCTGCGCAACCTCCTCGAACCCGGCCGGGTGGCCAGGACCCCGGCCACGGTCCTCGTCTCCTCCGCGGGCGGCTACGCCCTGCACATACCCCCCGAGCAGGTCGACGCCGTCGTCTTCCAGCGCCGTCTCGCCGAGGCGGCCGAGGCCCGCGACGCCGGGGACACCGAGACCGCGCACAGCCGCTACGCCGCGGCCCTCGACCTCTGGCACGGCGCCGCGCTGGCCGGGCTCCCCGGCCCGTACGCCGAACGGCAGCGGCACCGGCTCTCGGAGGCCCGCCTCGTCGCCCAGGAAGGGCTCTTCGACTGCGCCCTCGCCCTCGGCCGCCACGCCGAGATCGTCCCCGAGCTGAGCTCCCTCGCCGCCGAACACCCCCTGCGCGAACGCCTCCGCGCCCTGCTGATCCTCGCCCTCTACCGCTGCGGCCGCCAGGTCGAGGCCCTCGCCGCCTTCACCGGCACCCGGCGCCTGCTCGTCGCCGAACTCGGCGTCGAACCCGGCCCCGAACTCACCGAACTGCACGCCAGGGTGCTCGCCGCCGACCCCGGACTGGCCTACGCCCCGGCCGCGGCCCCCGAGCCCGCGGCCGGCCCCGCGGACGCCGCGCGCCCCAGGGCCGTCCCCTTCCAGCTCCCGGCCGGCATCCCCGACTTCACCGGGCGCGAAGAGCTCGTGCGCGACGTGTGCGCCGCTCTCACCGAGCCCTCCGGGCCCGCCGTGATGATCGCCATGCTCACCGGCATCGGCGGCGTCGGCAAGACCACGCTCGCCGTGCACGCCGCCCACGTGGCCCGCCCCTGCTTCCCCGACGGCCAGCTCTACGTCGATCTCCAGGGCCAGGGCGCGCACCCCGCCGACAGCGGCAGCGTCCTGGCCCACTTCCTCCAGGCCCTCGACGTCCCCGAGACGGACATCCCCGACGACCTCGGCCAGCGCGCCGCCCTCTACCGCTCCGTGCTCGCCGACCGGCGCGTCCTGCTCCTCCTCGACAACGCCCGCGACGCCGCCCAGATCCGCCCCCTCCTCCCCGGCACCGCGGGCTGCGCCGTCCTCGTCACCAGCCGGTCCCGGGCCCTCACCCTCGGCGGCGCCCGCCACTTCCACGTCGGCGTCGCCAGCGCGCCCGAGGCCCTCTCGCTCCTCGCCGCCATCGTGGGCGCCGAGCGGGTCGCCGCCGAACCCCGGGCCGCCGCCGCGCTCGTCGCGGCCTGCGGCCATCTGCCGCTCGCCGTGCGCATCGTGGCCTCCCGCCTGGCAGCCCGGCCCGGCTGGACCATCGCCTCCTTCGGCACCCGGCTCGACGACGAACGCCGCACGCTCGACGAACTGCAGGCCGGCGACCTCACCGTGGAGGCCACCTTCCGGCTCGGCTACGCCCACCTCGCCGACGACCAGGCCAGGGCCTTCCGCCTGCTGGCCCTCCCCACCGCCCCCGACCTGTCGCTGCCGGCGGCCGCCGCGCTGCTGGACTGCGACGAGTTCACCGCCGAGGACCTCGCCGAGGCTCTCGCCGACGCGGGCATGCTGGAGTCGTACGCCACCGGCCGCTACCGCTTCCACGACCTGCTGCGGCTCTACGCGCGTCGCCAGGCCGAGCAGACCGACACCCCGCAGGAGCGCCACGGCGCCGTCCAGCGCCTCCTCGACCACCATCTCGCCACGGTCGGCAACGCCTCCCGCACCCTCGAACCCGACCACGCGCTCCAGCGCCACCTGCACCCCGTCACCCTGCCCGGCGTCCCCTTCGCCGACGCCGACGACGCCCGGCAGTGGCTGCGCCACGAGCACATACCGCTCGCCTCCCTCCTCGCCCAGGCCGTCCCCGGCGCACCGGACGCCCTGCGCCCCGCCGGCGACCTGCTGCTCACCTGGTCCGGCCTGATCGAGGGCCCCGCCCACCGCGAGGAACTGCGCCGCCTCTGCGAACTCACCGCCGACACCGCGCACGCCCGCGACGAACCCCGCGTCGAGGCCCGGGCCCGCTACACCCTCGGCAACCTCCACTACCTCACCGATGTGTACGACGCCGCCGAGCGCGAACTGACCACCGCGCTGCGGCTCGCCGAGGAAGCCGCCGACAACCTGTGCCGCCACCTCGCGGCCAACGCGCTCGGCATCCTCCACCTCGCCACCGACCGCCCCGACCGGGCCCTCCCGCTGCTGGAGCTCGCCGGCTCCCTCTGCGACGGTCTCGACGACAAGGGCAGCGAGGCGCGGGTGCTCGCCAACACCGCCCGCGTGCACCTCGCCCTCGCCCAGCCCGAGCAGGCCGAACGCGCCGCCGCGGAGGCCGTCCGGCTGGCGGAGGCGACCGGCAACGGCCCGACCGTGGCGATGACGCTCTACCAGCACGGCTACGTCCTCCGCAGGACCGGCGCCCCCGCGCTCGCCGCCGAGCGCATGCGCGGCGCGCTCGGCCACTTCATCTCCCAGCACCAGCGCGGCTGGGAGGGGCTGGCCTGGGCGCGCCTCGCGGAGTGCCGCCTCGACGAGCAGCGCGACGAGGACGCCGTCTCCTGCGCCGAGGAGTCCCTGCGGATCGCCCGCGAACTGGGCAAGAGCTACTGCCAAGGGCTCGCCCACGCCGTGCTCGGCCAGGCCCTCCCGCGGCTCGGCCGCCCGGACCGCGGCCACGACCACCTGCGCGAGGCCCTCACACTCTTCACCCGTCTCGGGGTCCCCGAGGCCGGCGCGGTCCGCGCCCTGCTCGACACGGCGACGGCGCCCACCCCCTGAAGACCACGCCCGCCACCCACCCGGGCACAGACTCTCTTTCCCTTGCCTGGAGGAAACACTTCCAAGCCTTTGACCTGCGCTTTGCCACCCCCGACCTGCCCGTAGATCCACTCCGGCCGGGGCTACGCTGAGCGATCGTGGCACTGACCAATCTCACCCCCGCCCGAGCCTTCGGCACCTGGCAAGCGGACCCCTTCGGCCTCGCCCTCATCGTCCTCCTCGGCGGTCTCTACGCCTGGGGCGTCGTGCGGGTGACGAGGAAGGGCGAGCGCTGGCCCGTGGTCCGTACGCTCGCGTTCGTGACCCTCGGCCTCGGGGCGATCGCCGTCGCGACCCTGTCGGCCCTCGCGGTGTACGACCGGGTCCTCTTCTGGCCCGCCGCGGTGCAGAACATCCTCCTCGACCTGATCGCACCGCTCGGCCTCGCCCTCGGCGATCCCGTCGCCCTCGCCCGCCGCGCGCTGCCCGCCCGCGGCGCCGAGCGGCTGCACCGGGCGATGCGCGGGCGCGTCGTGAGAGCGCTCACGTTCCCGCTGGTCAGCACCCTGCTCGTGCTCGCCACGGAGTTGTGCGTCTACTTCACGCCCTACTTCGAGGCCGCCCTGCGGAACGAAGCGATCCACCGGCTGATGTACCTCCACCTCCTCGCGGCGGGCAGCCTGTTCGTCCTGCCCATGCTCTCCCGCGAGGAACTGCTGCCCGCGTGGTGCAGCCACCCCGTGCGGGCGCTGCTGGTCTTCGTCGACGGGCTGGTCGACGCCGTGCCCGGCATCGTCGTGATGACCAGCGGCACCCTGATCGCGGGCGGCTGGTACGGATCGCAAACACGCGGCTGGGGCCCGAGCCCGGAGCACGACCAGGCGCTCGGCGGCGGACTGATGCTGTCGATCGCCGAACTCGTCGGCATGCCCTTCCTCATCGCCGTCTTCGTCGAGTGGCGCCGCGCCGAGCGGGTCAGGACGGCCGAGCTGGACCGAAGGCTCGACCAGGAGCTCACTACGGTCCCCGCTCCCGCCGTCACCCCGGAGCGCGCCGCCGAGCCGCCCGCTCCCGAGCTGACCCGCCCCTGGTGGGAGACCGACCAGGGCGTCGTCGGCGAGCGCTTCCGGCAGACCCGGGACAACCGCCCGTAATTGACTTGGCCGCCGCCCCGGATCTCCGCGGACTTGCCGCACGCACGATCCGAATCGCCCGATCCGGGCGGCCGGCACGAATGCCGGCCCTCACTGCCCGAGGGTCACCGGAATGCCGTCGAACTGCCCGCCGAGACAACGGAGACCGGTCGGGCTCGTCCCGTCCTGATCGACGAATCCACCCCCGCCTACGCACTGCCCGGCGGTGACGGTGTCCTGCTTCGCCATGGCGGACTGTGCTGTGGCGGAAGCGGTCCCGGCGATGCCGAAGAGCACACCGGCCCCGAGCACCAGGGTGCACAGAGAAGATGCGAGGTATCGCATGTCAACTCCACTCCTAGGGTGCGTTTTCCTCTTCAGGACAGATGATCGGCCCTGCGGATGAATTCCGAATACCTGCTCAATCTTCGTGTGGCGCATTGTCCCCCGAGTGGGCTATACAGCAGCCTGTATGCGGGGTGGCGTCGAAGAGCCCGGGCCGGTCGCATCGCCACGGAGGCCAGGAGTTAATGTCGGCCCTCGTGACCGACACTTCCTCCTGTCTGAGCGCGACAGCGGACGCCTATGACGCCGTCGCCGTCCGCTATGCCGAATTCGTCCGCGGTGCGCTCGACCGGCTGCCGATGGACCGTTCCGTGCTCGCCGCGTTCGCGGAATGCGTGCGGGCCGCGGGCGGCGGGATCGTCGGAGAGCTCGGCTGCGGGCCCGGGCACATGACGGCGCACCTGCGGGAGCTGGGGCTGGACGCCTACGGTGTCGACCTCTCGCCGGTGATGATCGACCTCGCCCGCCGGGCGTTCCCCGGTCTGCGCTTCGAGGTCGGTTCGATGGGCGCCCTGGCGGAGGACGACGCCGCGCTGGACGGTGTCATGTCCTGGTATTCGGTCATCCATGCCCCGCCGCGCGAAATCCCTTCGTACATGGCCGAGTTCCACCGAGTGCTGGCCCCGGGTGGCCACCTCCTGCTCGCCTTCTTCGAATCCGAGGGCGACCCGGTGACGCCGTTCGACCACAAGGTGACCACGGCCTACCGGTGGCCGATCGACGACCTCGCCGGCCTGGCCCGTGACGCCGGTTTCGCGGAGATCGGCCGCATGCTGCGCGAGCCGCAGGAGGGCGAGCGGTACCGGCGCGGGCATCTGCTGATGCGCAAGCAGTAGGAGCGCGGCTCCGCGCGGACGCGAGGGCGCCCCGCCGTCAGCGGGGCGCCCTTCCCGGTGTCAGTGGCCCCGGGCGATCCAGTCGGCGAGCGCCGGTGCCTCGGCGCCGACCGTGGTCGCGTCGCCATGGCCCGTACGCACCACCGTCTCCGGCGGGAGGGACAGCAGCCGGTCCCGGATGGAGTCGATGATCGTGGGGAAGTCCGAGAAGGACCGCCCCGTCGCGCCGGGGCCGCCCTGGAAGAGGGTGTCGCCGGTGAACACGGTCCCCAGCGCCGGCGCGTACAGGCAGACGGCACCCGGGCTGTGGCCCGGGGTGTGCAGCACCGTCAGCTCCACGCCGGCGACCGACAGGACCTGGCCGTCCGCCAGTTCCCGGTCGGGCGCGACGCCCGGGTGGGTCAGATCCCACAGCTCACGGTCGGCCGGGTGCAGCAGGACCGGCGCGCCCGTACGGTCCGCGAGGGCGGGAGCCGCGTCGATGTGGTCGTTATGGGCGTGCGTGGAGACGATCGCGACCAGCGGGCGCCCGCCCACCGCCTTCGCGATCGCGTCGGCGTCGTGGGACGCGTCGACGACGAGGACCTCCTCGTCGTCACCGACGAGCCAGACGTTGTTGTCGACGTCCCAGGTCCCGCCGTCGAGGGCGAAGGTCCCGGACGTGACCAGGTGCTCGATACGCGCCGCCATCACAGCATCACCACCGAACGCAGCACATCGCCCTTCTCCATGCGGTGGAAGGCGTCCTCCACCTCGTCCAGCGCGATGGTCTCGCTGACGAACGCGTCGAGGTCGAGGCGCCCCTGGAGGTAGAGGTCGATGAGCATGGGGAAGTCGCGGGAGGGCAGGCAGTCGCCGTACCACGAGGACTTCAGCGAGCCGCCGCGCCCGAAGACGTCCAGCAGCGGCAGCTCCAGCTTCATCTCCGGCGTCGGCACGCCCACCAGGACCACGGTCCCGGCCAGGTCCCGCGCGTAGAACGCCTGCTCGTACGTCTCGGGGCGGCCCACCGCGTCGATGACGACGTCCGCGCCGAAGCCGCCCGTCAGCGAGCGGATCGCCTCGACGCCGTCGACGGAGCGGGAGTTGACGGTGTGCGTGGCGCCCAGCGACTTCGCCGTCTCCAGCTTGGCGTCGGCGATGTCCACCGCGATGATCTTCGAGGCGCCGGCCAGCCGGGCACCCGCGATCGCCGCGCCGCCGACGCCGCCGCAGCCGATGACCGCCACGGTGTCCCCGCGCCCCACCGCTCCGGTGTTGATCGCCGCGCCCAGGCCGGCCATCACGCCGCAGCCGAGCAGGCCCGCGGCGGCCGGGGAGGCGGCGGGGTCGACCTTGGTGCACTGCCCGGCGGCCACCAGGGTCTTCTCCGCGAAGGCGCCGATGCCCAGGGCGGGGGAGAGCTCCGTGCCGTCGGTGAGCGTCATCCTCTGCTTGGCGTTGTGCGTGTCGAAGCAGTACCACGGGCGCCCGCGCAGACAGGCCCGGCACTGCCCGCAGACCGCGCGCCAGTTGAGGATCACGAAGTCGCCCGGGGCCACCTCGGTCACCCCGGCGCCGACCGACTCGACCACACCGGCGGCCTCATGGCCGAGCAGGAAGGGGAATTCGTCATTGATCCCGCCCTCCCGGTAGTGCAGATCGGTGTGGCACACCCCGCACGCCTGGATCTTCACCACGGCCTCGCCCGGACCGGGGTCGGGCACCACGATCGTCTCGACCCGGACCGGTTCGCCCTTGCCTCGGGCGATGACACCGCGTACTTCTTGCGCCATGGGGTGCAGCCTGCCTTTCTCGGTGAGTCAGCTGTCCCCACTCTGCGCCGGAAGCGGCGATGTGTCCAACACCCCGTTCCGATCACATTCAGCAGCCGTCCTGCTCAATCGCCGTCGCGGTGCGCGATGGTCGCCAGCAGGGCCCGCGCGGCCGCCGTCGGCTGGCCCGCGGCGGGCACGGCGACCCCCACCTTCCACCGCACCGGCCCCTCCAACGGCACCGCGCTCAGCCCCCGCGCCTGCTCCTTGAGCGTCACGGGCCGGGGCACCACCGCGGCCCCCAGGCCCCGTGACACCAGGTCCAGCAGCGTATAGACGTCATTGACCTGGAGCGCCACCTTCCGCGTCACCCCCGCCTCGGCGAACGCGAGATCCGCCGCCCGCCGCGCGCCCCAGTCGGGGTGCAGGTCCACGAACACCTCCCCGGCCAGCCGCGCCGCGGGCACCGGCCCGCCGACGCCCGCCAGCGGATGGTCCGCCCGGCACAGCAGCATCAGCGGTTCCTCGGCGATCCGGCGGAGCCGCACGCCGTCGTGGATGTCGTCGTGCACGACGAAGGCCAGGTCGAGCTCGCCCCGGCGCACCTGCTCCAGCAGCCGCCCGGAACCCGCCTGTTCCATGTGCACCTCCACCTGCGGGTGGAGCGCGTGGAAGGAGGCCAGCAGCGCGCCGGCGTCGACCGTGCCCATGCACTGCTCCGTACCGACCGAGAGCGTCCCGCCCATCAGCCCCTGCACGGCCGCGACCGCCTCCCGGGCCGCCGCCGCGCACGCCAGCGTCCGCCGCGCCTCGACGAGCAGCGCCCGCCCGGCGTCCGTCAGCCCGACCCGCCGGGTGGTGCGGATGAACAGCTCCGCGCCCAGCTCCCGTTCCAGTGCCCGCACGGAGGCCGACACCCCGGACTGGGCGACGCGCAGCCGCTCGGCGGCGTGCGTGAAGTGCTGCTCCTCGGCGACGGCCACGAAGTGTTCGAGGTGTCTGAGTTCCATGATTGAGCATGGTAGGTGCTGGATGCGCATGCCCTGCCGGAGTACGGGAGCCGGGAGCCGGCGGGAACCCCGCGGGACGGCAGGAGAACCGCCTCCACACCCCCTCCACACCGGCATCACCAACACTTCCCGGCCAACTCGCAACATCGCCGCAACACTGTCACGTGGCTCACACCTGCTCCGTAGGTCACATTCCGGTTGGCGGGAGTGGCCGGTCCTGTTCGGGTGGTGCAGCCAAGGCGTGGCCGCTCTGTCTAATCTCCGGCGCCATGCGCAGAACAACTTTGGGACGGCTCAGCCTGTCCGCAGCCCTCGCGTCCGTCGTCGCCCTGCTCGGCATGGCCGAGCCCGCCACCGCCGCGACCCCGCCCATGACCATCACCGTGGACAAACAGTCCGCGACCCCCGGCTCCACGGTGAACATCACCCTGGCGTTCACCAACGACCAGGCCACGAACGCACAGTTCGTGTACCAGTCGATACAGCCGACGTACAACACCCAGCAGGACCCGGGCCTGAAGTACGCGTTCACCACCTGCACCGGTGACACCACCAACTGCACGGTGCCGACCCACCAGAGCGGCGCGGTCAGCTACAACGCCCCCGTGCTGCCGAACGGCACCCGGACCGTCACGATGAGCTACCAGATCGCCGCCGACGCGGCGTGCGGGCCCTCGCGGCGGATCGAGTTCTACACCTACCTCTACTACGAGTACCAGGGCGGCCAGGCCAAGAAGGACGGGATGTACCCCGTGGGCGGCACGGACATCGTGTGCAAGACCCCCACGGCCCGCGCCGGCCACTGAGCCACCGGCCCCGGCAGTGAACAGGCGCCGGACCGCGCCGCTTTGCTGAGCGCGTCGGCGGTCGCGTACCACCCAGCACAGCAACAGCCGAAGGTTCGGCCCGGCCGGGAACATCCCGGCCGGGCCTGGCCGCGCGCGACGGGACCGCTACGTCTCGTCGTCCGCCGCCTCGTCGCGGGCCATCGGCCCCGCCGTCCACAGCGGCATCAGCCACAGCGCCACCAGCACAACCAGGAGCACCGGCAGCGGCGCCGAGGTGACCGTGCCCCGCACCAGGCCCGACCACGCCGCCCAGCAGCAGCCACGGCAGCCGTGCGGCCTGCCGCCGAGCATCACGGCCGGCATCGCCGCGGTCAGGGCGATGTGCGCGGCCACCAGGACGCGGCGCCGCGCGGCGGTGGCGCGGAGCGGCCGCCCCGCCGGATGGTTCATGACGCGGACCACACGCCTGTCGTAGCGTGTGATCCGGTCGAGCCGTCGCGCCGTCATGACGTCCTCCCGTAGACCTCGTCGGTGAGCGGCCGGGTTCCAGGCGCGGGCAGGCGACGCGGGGCCCGTCAGGCCGCCGGGCGCTCGTGCCACCGCGCCGGCGCCGCGTCGGAACACGGGCCGCAGACCGGGAAGGAGACGTCGCCCACCGCCGGGAGGTGGAAGGTGAGCCGGAGGTCCGGATAGGCGTCCTCGGAGCAGACGCGCAGGCCGTGGTGGATGACCGGACACATGCAGTGGCAGGGCTCGATCTGCTCCGTCGAGGCGGTCCGCGGGGAACGCGTTCCCTTCAGGCTCCCAAGGATGCCCATGGGGCGATTGTAGGTCTGATGTCCCTTTTTGGCCGGTTCGGATTCCCTCCGCAGGGTGAACGCCGGGTGCCGTAGAGCAACTCTTGCCGGTCGGCAGGGGAAGGTTCCGGAGTTGGGACCCGGTACGTCGAAGTCGTGCCGGTGGCAAGCAGGTAAGGAAAGTGACCCATGGCAACAGGCGTCGTGAAGTGGTTCAACCCGGAGAAGGGCTTCGGCTTCATCCAGCAGGACGACGGGGGTGCGGACGTCTTCGTCCACTTCTCGGCCATCCAGCAGACCACTGGCTACAAGGAGCTCTTCGAGGGCGACGCGGTGGAGTACGACGTCGTCAAGGGGCCCAAGGGGCCTCAGGCGGAGAACGTCGTACGCCAGCAGCAATAGCGGCGCGTAGCGAAGACGTGCTTCTCCGGCGGCGCCGTGACGGTGCCGCCGGAGAACGGCGGAAGGGCCGGCCGGGCACGCGTCATCCCGGCAGAGTCGAATCCAGCGCCTTCCGCATCCTGCCGACCGCCTCCGTGAGCACCTCCGGCGGCGTCGCGAAGTTCAGCCGCACATGTCCCGCCCCGCCCGTGCCGAAGCCGGAGCCGGCGGTGAGCGCCACCCGGCCGTGTTCCAGGAACACCGAGGCGGCTCTGTCCCCGAGGCCCAGCGGCCGGCAGTCCAGCCACGCGAGGTACGTCGCCTCCGGCGGCGCGTACCCCACCTCCGGCAGCTGCCGGGCCAGCAGGTCGGCCAGCAGCCGCCGGTTCCCGTCCAGCCCCGCCAGCAGGGCGTCCAGCCAGTCGCCACCGTGCCGCAGGGCCGCCGTGTGCGCGATGACACCGAGGTGGCTCGGACCGTGGCTCACCTCACCGGGCAGCCGCGCGAGGTCGGCGGCCGCCCCCGGGCCCGCCACGGCCAGCGCCGCCTTGAGCCCGGCCAGATGCCACGCCTTGGAGGCCGACATCATGGAGAAGGCGCTCTCCGCGCCCGGCACCGACAGATACGGCACGAACCGCGTGCCGGCCAGCACGAGCGGCGCGTGGATCTCGTCGACGACGACCCGCACGCCGTGACCGGCCGTCAGCTCCGCCACCGCCGCGAGCTCCCGCGCGGTGTGCACCGTCCCGGTCGGGTTGTGCGGGCTGCACAGCAGATACGCGGCCCGCCGCCCGCCCCTCACGGCCTCCCGGCACGCCGGTTCCAGTGTCGCCGGGTCGATGCGGCCCGCCTCGTCCAGCGGCGCCTCCACGATCCGCCGGTCCAGGTGCTCCACGAAGGCGTAGAACGGCGGATAGACGGGGGAGTTGACCACGACGGCGTCCCCGGGCGAGGTGATCAGCTTGAGGATCTCCACGACGCCCAGCATCACATCCGGCATGATCGCCGTGCGCTCCGCCACCACGCCGTCCCAGCCCCAGCGCTCGCGGGCGAAGGCGTCCAGCGCCCGCGCGTACTCCGTACCGCCCGCGTAGCCCGTGTCGCCCCGCTCCATCGCCCGTGTCACGGCGCGCACCACCGGCTCGGCGACCGGGGTGTCCATCTCGGCGACCCACAAGGGCAGGACGTCCGGCGGATAGGCGGTCCACTTCGTGCTCGTGCGCAGCCGCAGCTCGGCCAGGGAGAGCCGGCGCAGCGGATTCGTCTCATCGGCAGCCATGGGAACCATTGTCCGTACGCGCGTCAACTGCCTCCCGGGAGCCGGACGGTCAGCCCATCCGGTCGCCCTCGACACGCGTCGCCGTCCAGCCGCGGTGCGACGGGCGCCGCCCGGCGGGCTGGCCGGGATCGGGCCTGTCGGGCGCCGCGGGCACCTTTCTGACCACCGGGTGCTCGCGCGTCACCGTCAGCCGCTCCGCGTAGTGGTCGATCTCCAGCTCGTCGCCCTCCGCCAGCGAGTAGGTGACGGTCTCGGCGGTGATCTCGACCCGCAGCCGGCAGCGCAGCACGTGCACCGAGAAGGCCAGCCGCCCCAGCTGTTCCGGCAGCTTCGGCGCGAAGGAGACCGTGTCGCCGCAGTGCCGCATCCCGCCGAACCCCGCGACCAACGCGATCCAGGTGCCCGCCAGCGACGCGATGTGCACCCCGTCCCGGGTGTTGCTCTCCAGGTCGGAGAGGTCCATCATCGCGGCCTCGCCGAGGTAGTCGTACGCCAGCCGCAGATGGCCCACCTCGGCGGCCATCACCGCCTGGATGCACGAGGACAGCGAGGAGTCGCGCACGGTCAGCGGGTCGTAGTACGCGAAGTTCCGTGCCTTCTGCTCGTCCGTGAAGGCGTCGCCGCGCAGATACATGGCCAGCACCAGGTCCGCCTGCTTGATCACCTGCTTGCGGTAGATGTCGAAGTACGGGAAGTGCAGCATCAGCGGATACTGGTCCGGCCGCGTCCCCGCGAAGTCCCACTGCTGGTGGAAGGTGAAATCGGCGGACTGCTCGTGGACGCCGAGCGCATCGTTGTACGGCAGCGTCATCCGCGCCGCGGCGTCCCGCCAGGCAGCCGTTTCCTCGTCGTCCACCCCCAGGGTCGCCGAGAGGTCCGGGTGCCGCTCCGCCGCGTCCGCCGCGGCCCGGAGGTTCTGCTGTGCCATCAGGTTGGTGTAGACGTTGTCGTCGGCGATCGCGCTGTACTCGTCCGGGCCCGTCACCCCGTCGATGTGGAACTGCCCCTGGTGGTCGTGGTGGCCCAGCGAGCGCCACAGCCGGGCCGTGTGCACCAGCAGCTCCAGCCCCACCTCCCGCTCGAAGGTCTCGTCGCCCGTCGCCGCCAGATAGCGCACCACCGCGTCCGCGATGTCCGCGTTCACATGGAACGCGGCCGTGCCCGCCGGCCAATACGCCGAGCACTCGTCGCCGTTGATGCTCCGCCACGGGAAGGCCGCCCCCTGAAGGCCCAGCAACCGCGCGCGGTTGAGCGCCGCCGGCAGGGTGGCGTGCCGCCATCGCAGCGGCTGCGCCGCCGCGTGCGGCACCGTGCCGGTCAGCACCGGCAGCACGAAGGTCTCGGTGTCCCAGAAGCTGTGCCCGTCGTACCCCGGCCCCGTCAGGCCCTTCGCCGCGATCGCCCGGCTCTCCGCCCGCGCCCCCGCCTGCAGGACGTGGAACAGCGCGAACCGCACCGCCTGCTGGATCTCCGCGTCGCCGTCCACCTCGACGTCGGCCCGGTCCCAGAAGTCGTCCAGATACGCCCGCTGATCGTCGCACAGCCCTTGCCAGCCCGTGCTGGTCGCACCCGCCAGCGCCGCCTCCACCTGGTCGTGCATCGCGGGCAGCGACCGCACGCCGGACCAGCCGTACGCCACCGTCTTCTCCAGCCGCAGCCGCTCGCCGGGCCGCAGCGTCGAGGCCACCGTGAACCGGGCCAGGTTCTCGCTGCTCTGCCCGGACGTCCGGGTGTCGTCCGGACCGTCCACCGCGTGGACCGCCGCGGTCGCCACCCGCAGCCCGCTGCGCACGGTCCGGTGCACCAGCTGCAGCGCGCCGCCGTCCGCGCCGTGGTCCTCGGGGACCAGCGGTGACTCCAGCACCGCCGCGACCCGGGGATCGCCGTCGGCCTCGGGCAGCTGTTCGTTGGCGACCAGCTCCGACTGGAGCACGATCCGCGTCTCCTCGTCGACCGCCTCGACCTCGTAGCAGACCGCCGCGACGGCCCGCTGGGTGAAGGAGACCAGCCGCGTCGAGCGCACCCGCACGGTCCGCCCGGAGGGGGACGTCCACTCGGCCGTACGGCGCAGGACGCCCGCGCGGAGGTCGAGCAGCCGCTCGTGGTGGACCAGCCGGCCATAGCGCAGGTCGAAGGGCTCGTCGTCGACGAGAAGGCGGATCACCTTGCCGTTGGTGACGTCGATGACGGTCTGGCCGGACTCCGGATAGCCGTAGCCCGCCTCGGCGTAGGGCAGCGGCCGCAGCTCGTACACGCCGTTGAGATAGGAGCCGGGCAGGCCGTGCGGCTCGCCCTCGTCCAGATTGCCGCGCCAGCCGATGTGCCCGTTGGCGAGCGCGAAGACCGATTCGCTCTGCGGCAGCACCTCCAGTTTGAGCTCGGTCTCCCGCAGGCACCAGGGTTCGACCAGATACGCCGGATGGGTGATCACGGGGAGCCTCCCAGCAGCCGGTCCAGATCCGGCACGACCACGTCCGCGCCGTGCTCGCGCAGCGCCTCGGCCTGGCCGACCCGGTCGACGCCGACGACGAAGCCGAAGTTCCCCGAACGCCCCGCGTCCATGCCGGCCAGGGCGTCCTCGAAGACCGCGCACTGCCCGGGCTCCATGCCCAGCTCGCGGCCCGCGGCGAGGAAGGTGTCCGGGTGGGGCTTGCCCGGCAGATGGCGCTCGGCGGCCACCAGGCCGTCGACGCGGACCTCGAAGAGGTCGTCGATGCCCGCGGCGATCAGCACGTCGTGGCAGTTGGCGCTGGAGGACACCACGGCGCGGCGCAGCCCGGCCGCGCGGACGGCGTGCACGTAGCGGACGGAGCCCTCGTACGCCTCGACGCCCAGCTCCTTGATCTTCTGGAGCACGAGCACGTTCTTGCGCGCCCCGAGGCCCTGCACGGTGTCCCGCTCCGGCGGGTCGTCCGGGCTGCCCTCCGGCAGCTCGATGCCCCGCGAGGCGAGGAAGGTCCGCACCCCGTCGGCCCGCGGCATCCCGTCCACGTATTTGTCGTAGTCCTCGACCGCGTCGAACGGCCGGAAGCCGGCCCCGTCGCGCGCCCGCAGGAACTCGTCGAAGGTCTCTTTCCAGGCGGCCGCGTGCACGGTCGCCGTGCGGGTGAGCACGCCGTCGAGATCGAACAGGCAGGCGCGGATACCGGAAGGAAGTCCGAGGGTCGTCACCCTGCTCATGATGCCCCGTCCTCGGCGCGTACGCAGGACCACCGCTGCACGACCGTGCAGGGCCGTACGGAGTACGCGGATCCGCACCGTAAAGTGATCAAATGACCCGAGCCGTTGATGCCGTCGAGGCCGCCGCGGTCGCCCTGGGCCAGGGCGACTGGAATCCGCTTGGTGAGGAACAGGCCATGGGTGGCATGTTCCTCACGCACCGTGACGCCTTGGAGCCGCGCCGGCTCGCGGGCATGCCCGCGAGCCGTGACCCGCAGGGGTGGGTGTCGCAGCACGTGCTGTGGCTGGAGGACGTCGCCGCGCTCGCCGCCGCCGTGCGCGACCAGTGGTACGCGCACCTGCCCACGAGCCATATGACCGCGCTGATCTCCGCCTACGCGGACCAGGCCGCCGTCGCGGTGCCGCTCGCGGACCGGCTGCGCGCCGCGTGGGACGCGGAGCGGCCGGACTCCCTCTCCCAGGAGCAGGTCACCTGGTGGGAGCAGTGGCACATCCCGGCGGCGGAGCGACAGCAGCTCGACGCGGTGACGCACCGTCTGATCGTCATCGGCTCGGTCGTGGTGGCGGCCGTCACCGGCGCGTGGAGCGCGGGCCGGTCCTGACGGCGGCGCCCACCCCTGGCGCTGGCGGGCGGTCAGCGATTTCGGGAATGCCGGGTGCATGAGAATATGGCGAAAACAGGCGTTTTGCGGCACGTGTGACGCGAAGGGACGGCCCGATGGCACGCACCGACATCCTCGCCGAGCTCGAGAGCGACCACCGGGTGATCGAGGCGCTGTTCCACTCGATCCACCGGACCCGCCTCGAGGACGTCCGCCGTGAGGACCTCCTGGAAGAGGTGGCCACCGCGCTCGCACAGCACTCGGCGGCCGAGGAGGAGTACCTCTATCCGGCGGTGCGCGCACAGCTCGCCGAGGGCGACACCTTCGTGGAGAAGGAGCACGGCGACCAGGAGCGCCTGACCGCCATGCTCCGGGGCCTGGAGTCCAGCACGGTCTACGAGCCGGGCTTCGACGCGCGGGTCCGCGCGCTGGAACGCGAGGTCGGCCAGCACGTCCGGCACGAGGAGCGCGACGTCTTCCCCATGCTGCGGCACGTCTGCCCCCTCGAACTGCTCCGCCGCCTCGGCGAGGAGGTCAGGGAGGGCAGACACCGCTCGTTGCACGGGCCGGGCGGCACGGGCTGAGGCGCGTCGCCGCCGTCAGGTGAGGGTGAAGTCGTCGGCGTGGACGGCGTCTTGGCCGTACCAACCGTGGACGTACACCGTCACCTTCCCCGACGCGTCGGTCGTGAACGGCACCGACAGCTTTGTCCACGACCCGGCCGAGGCCCACTGGCTCGCCGTGGCCCCGCCGCTGACGCCGATGTACGCGTACGGACCTTGCACCCAACCGGTCAGCGTGTGTGCCGTGTTGGGGGTGAGCGTCACCGTCTGCTCGCACTGGCCGGTGCGGTCCGCGGCCGGTGTCACCTGGAGGGCGTGCCCGCCCCCGTGGACCGGCGAGCCCACCACCGCGCTCCCCGCCTGGCACGACCACGGGCTCGCGGCGCCCGTCTCGAAGTCACCGTTGACCAGCGCGCCCGTGCTGCCGGAGCCGGTGACGGTCAGGGCGTAGGTGGCGGTGTGCGCGCCCGACGGCGCGGAGCCCCGGACGGTGATCGGGTAGGTGCCGGGCGCGGCCGCGGCGGTCGTGCTCACCGTCAACCGCGCGGAGCCGCCCGCCGTCACGGAGGAAGGGCTGAGCGCCACGCTCACCCCGGAGGGCGCGCCGTCGGCCGACAGGGCCACGGTCTGCGCGGAACCGGCGACCACGTGGGTGTTCACGGTCGCGCTCGCCGAGCCGCCCGGCGGGACGGCCGCGGAGCCCGGGGAGAGGGAGAGCGAGAAGTCGGGTGAGGTGGGGGAGCCGCCCCCGGTGAAGGGGGCGAAGGCGTGGCTGAAGTACCACGTGTCCTGCGCGATGCCGGAGCAGGAGTCGGAGCCCTTCGTCCCGGGGCAGCCGCCGTTGTCGCGCTGGAGCGCCCAGAAGGAAAGGGTGTTGACGCCCTGGGAGACGGCCCAGTCGTAGACCTTGCCGGCGTCCTGGGTGCCGAAGGTCTCCGCCGGACCGTAGTCGTCGATGCCCGGCATCTCGGTGATCCCGGTCATGGCCCAGAGCTCGGCGGAGGACTTCGCGGGATACAGCCCGCCGAGTTGCCCGTGCAGCCCCTCGGCGGCGCTCATGGTGTCCGCGGCCATGTCGTGGGTCGCGCCGTCGTAGTAGTCGAACGTCATGATGTTGACGACGTCGACACGGGCACCGTTGGCCACGGCGCTGCGCAGGACGGCGAGTCCGCTGTCGGCCAGGCCGTGGGTCGTCGTCGGCAGGGTGTAGGAGAACTGCACCGTGCGGCCGGTGCTCGCCGCCCAGTCCTGCACCAGCTTGATCGCCTGGTTGCGGCGGTCGATGCCCGCGGTGTTCGTCAGGGAGTTGTCCTCGATGTCGAGGTCCAGGCGGGAGACCCCGTAGGTGGTGATGACGTTCTCGTACGCGGCGGCGATCTTCGCCACGTCCGTGCAGCTGTCGGCTGTCTCGGTGCCCGTGTTGTCGGCGGCGTAGCCGCCGAAGGACGGTATGACGTCGCCGCCGTTGTTCCGGATGGTGGTGATGTCGGAGCCGAAGACCGACTGCGACACGGGCTTGCCGGTGTCGCCGTTCCAGTAGGGCGTGCAGGAGCCCTTCGCCTCGGTCTGGAGGAAGGCCATGGTCAGGTACTTCGCGCCCGACTGGGCCGACAGCGCCGCGGGGCTCTGTGAGCTGTAGGTCTCGAAGTAGGGCGCGAAGACACGGGCGGGAAGGGCCGCGGCCGGCGCCGCGGCGGCGTGTGCCGTGCCGCCGCTCAGCGCGAGGCCGGCGGCGGCGGTCACGGTGGCGAACGCGGTCAGAAGGGCGTGAAGAGGGCCGAGTCGTCTCAACTGATGCTCCCGGTGGGCCGGTCGTGCGTGACAGGTGGGGGACCGGTTGCGCGGTGAACATCGTTGGACTGGACCAGGGCTGCGTCAAGGGTTCGGACGGGAACCGCGTCGCCCGTAGGAGCGACGGCTGCCGGTCAGCGCACGGGCACGGAGGTGACGGGTGAGCTCCGCAGTTCCTCCGGGTGGGGGTCGTCCCGCTCGCTCAGGCCGTACAGCACGCCGCGCAGCTGGAGGACGCCGCCGTGCGCCGCCCGGACCTCCGCCTCCACCCTGGCCCCGGCGCCCGAGGTCATCACCCTGCCGCACTCCACGGTGTGCCAGGCGCCGTGGTCACCGCCGCGCTCCTGGACGCACGCACGCAGGAAGCGGGCCGCGTCGTCGTCCCCCTTCCCGCTGACGTGCACCGGCCGCCCGGCGTGTACGGGGTGTGTGGGTACGGTGATGTCCATGACGCCCTTGGCGAAGGCGGGGCCCGCGGTGAGAACGAGCACGGCGGCCCCGAGGAATCCGGCCGCGGCGGCACACGGAATGCGTTTCCTGTCGAGTGTCATGGCCCACCTCTCCGGGGAATTCGCTCTTCCACGCCGGTACCCGCTTTCCGGGCGCCGCCGTGAACTCGGCCGGTATGACGGCCCGTTGCGGTAAGGCGTTGTGGCTTTTCCGTCACCGTCGGGTAACGGCCGCGGGCCGGGCGTCATGCAGACGCTACGGGTCCCGAGGGGCCGCTGCCCGGAGCGGTGGCGTGTGGCAGACTACAGTTTCGTAGTTGCGCAATAAGTGAAATGACCGACCGCGCGGCCGCTCACGCCGTGCCGCCGGCGGAACGACCGTGTGTGTGGAGGTAATTCATGGGTGTGACCTTGGCCAAGGGTGGCAACGTCTCCTTGAGCAAGGAGGCCCCGGGGCTGACGGCCGTCGCGGTCGGCCTGGGCTGGCAGGCGCGCACCACCACCGGCGCCGACTACGACCTCGACGCCAGCGCGCTGTTGTGCGGCGAGTCCGGCAAGGTCATTTCCGACCGGCATTTCGTTTTCTTCAACAACCTCGCCAGCCCCGACGGTTCCGTCCAGCACACCGGTGACGAATTGACCGGCGGTACGGGCAGCAGCGACGACGAGACCATTCATGTGGACCTCTCGCGCGTCCCCGCCGAGGTCGTCAAAATCGTCTTCCCGGTCTCCATCTACGAGGCCGACGTCCGGGGGCAGGCATTCGGCCAGGTGCGGGGCGCCTATATCCGGGTGGTCAACCGCGCGGACGACCGCGAGCTGGCGCGTTACGACCTGACCGAGGACGCCTCGACCGAGACCGCGATGATTTTCGGCGAGCTCTACCGCCACGCCTCCGAGTGGAAGTTCCGCGCCGTCGGGCAGGGTTACGCCTCCGGTCTGCGGGGCATCGCGACCGACTTCGGCGTCAACGTCGGCTGACGCGCGGACCGGCCGACGTCCGTACGGGCATGCCCCCGTGCGGCGTCGCGCCGCTGTCGTATTTCCGGTACACCCATCCTGTTGTCGGGTCCCCTGGCCACGCTCGGGTGACCTCTGACCAATACTTGCTATATTGCGCAACTGTGCAAGTAAAGCGGCTGTCGCCCCGCGCGACCGCCCGAACGGATGGGGAGCGCGCATGGCCGCCAGGCGAACCGAGACCCTGGGGGAGGCGGCGGGACGGCAGGGCGCGCGGTCCCGCACCGCACCCCGCGCGTCGGCCCGGGTGCCCGGCCCGAGATCCGGCCGCGGGGCTCCGCGCGACACCCGGGTCCGCGCCGCCCGCCCGCTGCTGCTCGGCGCGGGAGCCCTGCTGGTGGCCGGAGCCGTCGCGGACGAGGCCCGCGGCACCGGACTGGGCTGGGTCTTCACGCTCGCCGCCGCGCTCGCCGCCGCCCTCGCGACCCTCGCCTGCTCCCGCGCGCAGAGCTGGTGGGCCTTCGCCCTCCCACCGTGGGTCATCGCCGTGGCGGGCCTGACCGCCCAGCTCCTCGCGGACTCGTCCGCCAAGGGCGGCAACGCGGCCACCTCCATGACCACGGCACTGCACTGGGCCAACGACACTTTCCCCGCCATGGTGGCCGCCGAGACCTCGGCGCTCGCGGTACTCACCTTCCGTACCGTACGGTCCAGGCGATACAGGAGGGCCGTCCATGCGTGACCGACACCGTTCCGCCGACCGGGCGCAGGCCCGCCGCGACCCGCGCGGCCGCCCCGCTCGGGCCACGGCCGCCGCCCGGGTCGCGGTCTGCCTCACCTCGGCCGCCGTCATGCTGACCAGCGGCGTCGGCTGGTTCGCCTACCACTGGGTCAACAACGGCCTCATCACCTCCAGCGCGCTGGACGCCCTGCGCAAGGGCGCGCCGCCGAAGCTGGACGACTCGGTGAACCTCCTGCTCATCGGCCTGGACAGCCGCAAGGACATGGACGGCAACGACCTGCCCAGGGAATTCGTCCAGCAGGAACTGCACGCGGGCTCCAGCGACATCGGCGGCTACAACACCAACACGCTGATCCTGATGCACATCCCGCCGGACGGCGGCAAGGTCACCGCCTTCTCCATCCCGCGCGACGACTATGTCGAGATCGCGGGCGGCCGCGGGGAGCACAAGATCAAGGAGGCGTACGGCATCGCCAAGGCCGAGGCTGAGGACAAGCTCAGGGCCCAGGGGGTCAAGGGCGCCGACCTCGAACACCGCAGCCGGGAGGCCGGACGGGAGGCCACCCTGGCCACCGTGCAGCAGTTCCTCGGCGTGCCGATCGACCACTTCGCCGAGGTCAACCTGCTGGGCTTCTACGACATCGCCAAGGTGGTGGAGCCGGTCCAGGTGTGCCTGAAGAAGCCGGTGCGCGACCGGTATTCCGGCGCGGACTTCCCCGCCGGCCTGCAGGATCTCAACGCCCGGCAGGCCCTGGCCTTCGTGCGCCAGCGGCACGGCCTGACCGGTGGTGACCTCGACCGCACCCACCGGCAGCAGGCGTTCATCTCCTCCGTCACGCACAAGCTCAAGTCGCAGGGCGTGTGGAGCGACCTCGGCAAGCTCCAGGGGCTGTTCGACGTCGTCAAGAAGGACGTCGTCATCGACGACCGCTGGAACATCCTCGACTTCGCCCGGCAGGCCCCCAACCTCACCGGTGGCAACGCCGAGTTCCACACCCTGCCGATCGCCGGATTCGCCACCCGTAAGGGGGAGGACGTCAACCTGGTGGATCCGGTGAAGGTGAGATCCCTCGTTCAGGCGATGATCGGGCGCCGGCCGCCCACGCCGGACCAGCCGCCGGCGCCCGCCCCCAGCGCCGCTCCCGCCGACGCGCGCTCGACCACCGTGGACGTGCACAACGCCTCCGGCGTCGTGGGCGCCGCCGCGGCCGAGTCCAAGTCCGCGAGCGCCCTGGGCTACCGCACGGGCCAGGTCGCCAACGCGCCGTCCTCGCGGACGACATCCGTCGTCTACGGCAAGGGCGCCGAGGACGCGGCCCGGAGGATCGCCGCCTCGTACGGGGTGAACGCCGTCCCGGGGGCGGGTGTCCCGGCGGGACACGTCCTCGTGACCCTCGGCATCGGCTTCACGAAGCAGGCGGCCCCGCCCGCCGCCGCGCCCCGCCCCTCCGGCGGCGACGCCAAGCCGGGAGGGTCCGCGCCGTCACCGGTGCCGTCGGACGCGTTCCAGGGCGACGCGGTGAAGATGGGCGGTGTCCCCTGCGTGGACTGACGGCCCGGAGACCGCCGTCCGGTGGGGGAATCTCCCGCACGCGCGAGCGACGCGCGACAATCGAGGGGACCGGGAAGGACACGGTCACCCTGACGGAAGGAAGCAAGCGTGCGGCACCCCTGGAAGCGACGGATCGGGCTCGCCGCCGTGGCCGCCGTGGCGGCCGCCACGGCGGTGGCGTGCGGCGGGCACGGACCGGAGGCCGAGACCCCGGCGAAGGGCCCGTCGTCCGCCGCCCCGGGCAGTCCCGGGCCGAGCGCGCCGGCGGCGGCCGGCAACCAGGACTCCGCCCACTGGGCCCCGCAGGTCGAGACGTACGCGAAGAAGGCGGGCATCGACCCCCAGCTGCTGATGGCGATCCTCTACAACGAGTCCTACAAGCCGCACGACCCCGCCCTGGAGCGGGCCTGGCAGCGCATCAAGGGGGACTCCGCGCTGGGCATCGCGAACATGCACAAGGCGGCCTTCAACGACACGAAGGCGGGCCGGGACTTCGCCGACCGCGACTGGCAGGACCTGCCCGACGACCCGGCCCTGGCGATCGAGGCCGCCGCCTGGCACCTCCACGACCTCGCCGCGGAGCTGCCGTCGGCACGCGGCGGCACGTACACCAAGAACGAGCTGCTGGCCCTCGGCTACAACACGGGCGGGGGCAACATGCTGGCCTTCGCCCGCGGGGCCAAGCCCGGCACGGAGGCGCAGTCCTATCTGGACCGCCTGCACCAGAACTGGGCCAAGGCCGGAGAGGCCGTGGACCGGCGGTGACGGCCGGTGGGCCGCCGGAGGGATCCGGCGGCCCGGGCCCGTGCGGGCGTTCCCGGTACGTCAGTTGACGTTGACGGCGGTCCAGGCGGCACCGACCGCCTGGTACTCGCTGCTGTTGCTGCCGTACAGATCACCGGCGGCCTGGAGCGTGGCCTGGCGGGCCGCCGCGTAGTCGGTCGTCGAGGTGAAGTACGTGGTCAGCGCCTTGTACCAGATGGCCAGGGCCTTGTCGCGGCCTATGCCCGTGAGGGTGGAGCCGTCGGAGGTCGGGCTGTCGTACGAGAAGCCGTTGATCGTCTTCGCGCCGCTGCCCTCGGACAGCAGGTAGAAGAAGTGGTTGGCGATGCCGGACGAGTAGTGCACGTCCACATTGCCGGCGTCCGCGCTCCAGTAGTCGAGCGAGGCGCCGTCCTTGCTGGGCTGGTCCATGTAGCGCAGCGGCTTGCCGTCGCCGTTGATGTTGATCTGCTCGCCGATGAGGTAGTTGGCGGGGGTCTTCGGGTTGTTGGCGAAGAACTCGACCCCGGTGCCCATGATGTCGCTGGTGGCCTCGTTGAGGCCGCCGGACTCACCCGCGTACTCCAGCCCGGCGGTGGCGGAGGTGACGCCGTGCGACATCTCGTGGCCCGCCACGTCGAGCGCGGTCAGCGGGTTGCTGTTGCCCTGGCCGTCGCCGTAGGTCATGCAGAAGCAGGAGTCGTCCCAGAAGGCGTTCACGTAGTTGTCGCCGTAGTGGACGCGGGAGGACGAGGCGACGCCGTCGTTGCGGATGCCGCTGCGGCCGAACGTCTGCTTGTAGAAGTCCCAGGTCTCCTGCGCGCCGTAGTGGGCGTCGACGCCGGCCGTCTGCCGGTTGCTCTGGGTGCCGTCGCCCCAGGTGTCGGAGGAGTTGGTGAAGAGCGTCCCGCTGCCGGAGGTGCCCTGCTTGAGGTCGGTCGTGCGGTGGCCGCCGCGGGTGTTGTCGAGCAGCTGGTAGGAGCCGCCGCTCCGGGTCGTCCCGATGGTGACCCGGCCGTTGTACTCGCCGGTGCCGGTGCCGGTCTCGATGCCGTCGAAGGAGTACAGCTTCTTGCCGGTGCCGGCGTCGGTGATGACGTGCAGCTGGCTGGGCGTGCCGTCCTTCTGGACGCCGCTGATGACCGTCTCCCAGGCCAGGACCGGCTTCCCGGTCACGGCCCAGATCACCTTCCGGGCGTTGAGCGGTGTCGCCTTGGCGGTCTTGGCGTCCGAGGCCGCGCTCAGCGCGCTCTTCTGCGCGGTGGCCGCCGGGACCTTGGGGGTGGTGCTCGGCACGGCGACGCTCTTGGCCTTCGACGCCTTGGTGACGCTCTGCCGCTTGCCCTTGACGTGGACGACCAAGTCGCCGCCGAGGACGGGCAGTCCGGCGTACGTGCGGTCGTAGCGGGTGTGCACGGTGCCGTCGGCGTCCTTGACGACGTCCTTGACGACCAGTTTCTCCTGCGCGCCGAGGCCCAGGGAGCGGGCGGTGGCCGCGCTGTCGCCCCGGGCGGCGGCCAGGAGGGCGGTGCGCTGGGCCGTGGAGAGGTGGGCGGCGGTGGCCGACGTGGCAGCCGTGTGGTCCGGGGCCGGTGCGGCTCCCGCGGATCCCACCTGGACCCCGGCGGCCACCAGGGCGGCGAGGGCGACGACGGTGGCGCTGCTTCTGACACGGCGCGAAGAGTGGGGGGTAGATCTCACGCGGACTCCTTATGCCTGGCCGCTGGTGGCGGCCCGCTGCGCGGCGGCACGGGCGTGCCGCCGGTGGTGCGTGGGTGCATGGGGTGCGGACGGCGCTCACCGATGTGCGCTTGCCCGAACCGAGGCGAGCGTGCCACCGAATCCGTGAACTTGGCAGGTTCACGACGGAAAGTTGGCCGCGAGTTGACCGATGGGCGAATCTTCACGTCCGATATCCGGAACATGGCGCGCGCGGGCGGGTGTTCACCGCGCCGCGCGGCCGGCGCCCTCCCGGCGAGCTCGCTCGCCCGTGCGGGTGATATCTCGTCACCCGGTGACGCCGGACAGCGGCCGCCGCCCCCCGGCGCGCGACCATTTCCCGGGTGGGGGTTCGTGACGATCGGCCCCAGCCCAGACCGTTTCCCCTTGCGTGGAGGTGCCGTGTACACCACCGAGCCAGTCGCCATGTCACTTCATCCGTCGTCCCAGGAGGACCAGCTGGCCGAGGACTACGCCAGCCTCCTCGGCACCGTCTCCCGTATCGACCAGGCCGTGCGCGACGGCGCCTGGGACGGTGTGCGCGACGAGCTCGACCAGCTCATCAGCGCGGCCGAGGACATGTGGGCCACCCTGTCCGAGACGGACGACGACGCCGAGGACGGCGACCGCTACCAGGCGCCCGTCACCATCGCCGCCGACCCCGCGACGGTCCGCCGGCTCATCGCCCTCTACGCCGAGCCGCACAGTGTCGGCAGGCTCCTCCACCCCGCGCCGTCCGACGGCCGGGCCCCGGCCGGCGACGACCCGGGCCGCACGCTCCTCGACGGTGAATTCCTGGACGAGGAGCTGCCCTCCACCGCATCCTGACCCACCCCCTCCGCTCCGGAGTCCTTCGGAGCGGATTTATTTCTTTGCTCATTCGAACTTATATGCGTCATACTTGGGCGTCCCCCCACCATTTCGACCATCTCCGTACCTGTGTGAGGGCCCCTGCCCAATGGGCGTTTCTCTGCGCGCGCTGCGCGCTCTCGTTCTGCTCGCCGGTTTCTATCTGCTGGGCCTCTTCGTGCTCGGCGTCTTCGCCGCTCTCGGCGTGGCCGCCTATCAATGGACGCAGCCCGTCATCGCGTTGAAACTCTGTATCGTTCTCGGCCTGCTCGCCATTCCCGTCGTACGCGGCATGTGCCTGTTCCGTACGCCCGAGGACGACGGCGGGAGCGGCCTCGCGGTCACCGACGCGCAGCAGCCCCTGCTGTGGTCCACCGTGCGCGAGGTGGCCGAGGCGGCGGGCACCCGGGCGCCCGACGAACTCCTCCTCACCGGCGACGTCAACGCCTCCGTCACCGAGAACGCCCGCCTGCTCGGACTGCTGCCGGGACGGCGCCGGCTCTATATCGGCGTGCCGCTGATGACGGGACTCGACGAGAGCCAACTGCGCGCCGTGCTCGCCCATGAATTCGGCCACTACGGCAATGCCGACACCCGCATCTCGGCGATCACCCTGCGCGGCCGGCACAGTGTCGCGCGCACCGTGAACTCCTTCATGGAAAGAGCCGAGAACCGCGTCGGCAAGGAACGCGCACGGCAGGAGAAAGCCGCCGGAAAGGCCCTGCGCAAGGGCCGCGAGGCCAAGGAAATCAACACCAGGGGCGCCGGGTTCGGCTATCGCGTGATGGCCAGGCCCTTCATCGCCTACGGCTCGTTCTATCTGCGCGCGACGCAGAGCGCGGGCCGGCGGCAGGAACTCGCCGCCGACCGCATGGCCGCGCGCATCGCGGGCCGCGAGGCCGCGGCCTCCGCCCTCCGCGAGGTCGCCGTGCTCGACGCCGCCCACGACGCCTACCTCACCGGCTACGCCACCGTGGGCGCCCCGGCGGGACTGCTGCCGCCGCACGGCCAGTTCTACGGCGGTCTGCGCCACCTGCTGGCCGAGCCCGGCAGGCAGAGCGAACTGGAAGAGCTTCGGCACGACCTGCCCCAGGCCGTGGCCTCCCCCTACGACGCCCACCCGCCGGTCACCGAGCGGATCCGGCTGATCCGCGAGCTCCCGGACGACGGCCGCGCCACCGCTGCCCCCGAACGGCCCGCCCTGGCACTGCTGCACGACCCCGAGCGGGTCTGCGCCGACCTCGAAACCGCCACGTTCGTCCCGGAGGCCCTGGCCATGCGCCGCGCGCAGTGGCCCGACCTCCTCCACTTCGGCAGGCGCGCGCGATGCGAGGAGGAGGCCGGGCCGCTGCGGCACGCGATCACCGCGACCACGGGCGGCGACCCCACCCTCCGCGCGCTCCTGGACGCCGCCGACGCCGGCGCGCTGTGGCGGATCGCCGACCGGCTCCCCAAGTCGGAGGCGGCGGGCCGGGCGAGCGGCCGCGCCGCCCGCGAGTTCGTACGCCCCGATCTGCGGAGCGGCCTGGCGCGGCTCCTGGTGCTGGAGCTCGTCGACGCCCGGCTGGCCTGGTGGGAGATGTCCTGGGCCGAGCCGGCACGGCTGCGTCTGCCGGAGGGCTACGAGGAGCTGATCCCGGCCGCGCTCGACGCCGCCGTCGCGGACTCCCCGGACACCGCGCCCCTGCGCGCGCTCCTGCCACGGCAGTCCTCCCCTTCTCCGTGATTCCCGCCGGGCGATCACCCCGGCTCCAAGCGAAACGAGCTCAACCCCCGTGCCACGACTGCTCCCCCTCATCGTCATCGGCGTCTGCGTCTTCCTCTGGTTCAGGTCCAGGAAGCGGGCCGCCGCCGCCCGGACCGGCCAGGTGACGGCCCCGAAGCCGCCCTCCGACGGGCTGTCCAAGGAGGCCGCCCGGCTGGGCTTCCTCCCGGAGAGCCGGCAGAACACCGACCGGTCGATGCCCGACCCCGAACTCGAAGCCCTGCGGGCCTCCGTCGCGCGCGGCGAGTGGGAGCCCGCGGCGGCGTTCCTCGCCGCCACCGGCCGGGACTGGGAACGCCGGTCCGCCGTGATCATCGACCTCGCCGACGCCGCCTCCGAGGAGGACGGCTGGCTCACGGCCTGGGAGACCGCTCGCCCCGATGACCCGGACGCCGCGGCCGTGCGCGCGAAGTCCACGGTCTTCCTCGCCTGGCAGCTGCGGGGCAGCCACGTGGCCAAGGAGACCAGCCGCGAGCAGTTCGAGGGCTTCCACCGCGTGCTGAGCCGCTCCCGCGACGACATCGCGCGCGCCGCCGAGCTCAACCCCGAGGACCCCTCGCCCTACATCACCGAGATCTGGACCGGCCTCGGCCTCGGCTACCCGCACGAGCGGATGCACGAACTGTGGGCGCAGATCACCGCCAGGGCGCCTTTCCACTACGAGGCGCACTACAGCGCGCTCCAATACTGGTGCGCGAAGTGGCGCGGCTCCGAGGAACTGGCCCACGACTTCGCCGCGCGCGCCGCCGCCGGAGCCCCGGCCGGAACCCTGCTCCCGGCCCTGCGCCTGGTCGCCCTGTTCGAGCACCAGGAATACCCCCTGCGGGTCAGGGCCTACCGCACGCCGGAGGCCAGGGCCATGGTCGACGCCGTACTCGCCGACCTGCCGGCCGTCCCGCCGACGCATCCGCGACTCGCCGAAGTCCGCCACCTGCTGGCGTTCTTCCTGGTGCAGCAGCAGCGTCACGCGGAGGCGCTGGAGCAGTTCCGGCACGTGGACGGCCATGTGGGAGCGAATCCCTGGAGCCTCTTCGGGGACACGGCGAAGCTCTACTGCCGCTTCCGCGAGCGGGCGATCGACGGCGCGAGCTGACCCGCCGCCTTCCGGCGCGGGCGCGCTCAGCGGGACGGGACGTCCCCGCCGCGCGCCCGCGCGAAGTGCTCCTCCGTGATCTCGTACGTCGCGCTCGCGTACAGGCCCCGCTCCCGCCGCGCCGGATCGGGATGCTGATTGCGGCAGAGCCGCCCGGCGAGTTCGCGCAGCGCCGGCATCCGCGGCACGGCCCTGCCGAGGGCCTCCGGATGCCCGGTGAAGGCGTCCTCAAGAACGCACAGCAGCCCCGCGTACTCCACGTTGAACCGGTCGGCGGCCCGGCGGACCTCGCTCCCCGCGGGATAGTCCGCGACCTTGGCCCGGGGATCGATGGGATACGCCCCCGCCCAGTCCACGTCGAGGGCCGGGCCCGTGGGGCCGGAGGCGGGCGTGTCGTACGGCCCGTATGTCCGCTGCCGGCGGATCTCGTCGAACCGGAAGTAGTGCGCGGGCTCCCTGACCTCGCCGAAGACGCGGTCGTCGCTGTTGAAGACCGTCCGGTCCGCGCCCTCGCCCTGCTCGGTGATGACCCGCAGGGCCTCCAGCGCGGAGGCCAGGTCCGTGACCGGGAAGATCTCGCCGCCGGAGTTGTAGAAATGCTCGGGGCCGGCCTGCCGGGCGGGGTCGCCGCGGAAGAGCTCCGCCTCGCCCAGCTCCGCCGCGAGCCGCCGCAGGCCCACGCCGATCGTGTTGTAGAACTGCCCGATCGAGGTCCACCCCTCATCGTCCGCCACCGAGGGGTGGCCGGGCGGCCCGGCCACGTACTCCGGGCGCTCGATGCGCAGGAACGTCTCCAGCGCCTCGATGCCGAAGTGCCGCAGCGCGACGGGGACACGGTCCTTGCTGTACGGCAGCCGGGCGGGATAGCCGGTGACGAAGCGGGAGTGTGCCACCAGCGGCCTGCCGTCGACCGCGTTGAGCACATTGGCGACGAGCGCCATGTGGAGCATCTCCTCCAGCACGACCGCCCGCACCGCGTAGAAGGCGGGGCGGTTGGTGCCGGGCCGCAGGGTGTACATCGCGGTGAGGTACGGCGGGATGGTGAGGTGTTCGAGCGTCAGCGCCGCCTGGAGGAAGAGGTGCAGGTCGGCGCGGTCGCGCGGCACCCTGAACGGCGGCTCCTCGACGAGGGCGAGCTCCTCCGCGGTGGTCGTCATGACGGCCCCTCCGGGCTTCGGTGATGGGCGGTGGGGCGCTGCCGCGGGCCGGGGAGCGTATCGCCCCCGGCCGCCGGAGCTGTCCGTACGGCCACCGGCCGGTGCAGCTCGGTCAGTTCGCGGTGGATCCGCTCACCGCTGCGCAGGGCGAGGGCGGCCAGCGTCAGCGAGGGGTTGGAGGTGCCCACCGACGGCATGCTGCCGGCGCCCACGGCATAGAGATTGGGGTGGTCCCAGCAGCGCTGCCACGCGTCGACCACCGATGTGTCGCGGGAGTGGCCCATGAGGTGCGTGCCCGCCCCGTGCCCGGCGCCGTGGAAGACCCAGTCGCGTCCGGCGAAGCGGAAGAAGCCGGGAGAGAAGGGCCCCGGGGCGTACGCGGTGCGGTCGTCGGCGCCGAGCAGGGCGAAGATCCGGTCGGAGACGGCCCGCGCGGCGGCCATCCCGCGCTTCACCCGGTCCGACAGGTCGTAGGTGAGGCGCGGGCGGGGGACGCCGAGCCGGTCGCGCAGGCTCGGGTCGAGGGTGACCCTGTTGCGCTCCTCGGCCTCCTGCTCCAGCGCGAACTGGAGGGAGAACTGGCGGCCGATCTCCTCGCCCAGGGCCGCGCGCAGCGCGCTCCCGAACAGGCTCCGGCCGCGCGGCTGCCCGGAGTCGCCGGTGATGCCGAGCAGCCGGGCCACGTCGCTGGCGGGCGCGCCGGTCGGCCAGCTCCAGCCCCAGTTGCTGATCTCGATGCGGAAGGGCGCGCGGTCGCGCCGCAGGCGGCCCGAGCGGAAGCACTCCAGCCCGGAGGTCGAGGCCGGGCCGCGGAAGGGCCCCACCGGCGCGGGCAGCAGACCCCAGGTGAGCAGCACCGGGTGATCCATGAGATTGCGGCCCACCTGCCCGCTGTGCCCGGCGAGCCCGGAGAGCAGGAGCAGCTTGGCGTTCTCGACGGCGTGCGCGGCCAGGACGACGACGTCGGCCTCGGCGGTGTGCGTGGTGTGCCCGGGGGAGGCCGGGTCGTCGTACGCCAGATACTCGACGCCGGCCACCCGCCCGTCGCCCCGGCTCAGGACGCGGCTGACGACGGCCCGGGTGACGAGCGTGACCCGGCCGGACCACCGGGCCCGGGTCTTGAGCGGGGTGTATTTGGCCTGCACGGGGCAGATCGGCACGCACGAGGCGTTGCCCACGCACCGCTCGCCGTAGTTGGGCAGCCCGGCCGCGCCGACGGGGCGGTATCCGCGGCCTCCGTCGTAGCGCGGATCCGGGGTGCTGTTGCGGGCGTGCGGGGTGGTGACCACCCGCAGGACGGTGTCCGGGGCGTCGTCGGCCTCCTTGACGGCGAGTCCGTCGAGCCCGGCGGCGAGGAGGCGGTCGAGGTGACTGCGGGGGATCTCCCGCATCGGATAGACATAGCCTTCGGGGAAGGGCAGGCCGAGGGCATCGGCCTGTTCGGCGGCGTCGCCCGCGACGCCCAACTCCCGTTCAGCGGCGCGGTAGTGGGGCTCCAGATCGGCGTATCCGATCGGCCAGTCCCTGCCGTATCCATAGGCGCTGCGGACGGCGAAGTCCTCCGGGAGCATGCGTGGCGTGAGGCCGAGCCAGTGCAGCGCGGTGCCGCCCGCCGCCCGCAGATAGTCGCTGCCGTACGGCAGGGGGCCGTCCTGGAGGAGATAGCCGTGGGCGCGGTAGCCGCCGCCGGGCAGCCCCTCGGTGTCGAGGACGTCGGGGGAGGGGGCGGCGTGGTTGGCGCGGTAGGGCGAGTTGGGGACCTTGGCCGAGGCGGAGTAGAAGGTGTCGAGCGCGTCGAGCTGGCCGGGCCAGGTGCTCAGGGTGTCGGTGCCGGCCTCCAGGACGAGCACCCGCCAGCCCCGGTCGCCCAGCTCCTTGGCGACGAGCGTGCCGGCCAGTCCGGCACCGACCACGATCACGTCGTGGCGCCGTCCGGAGTGCGGTGCCGTCGTGCTCATCGGGCGCCGCCCCGACCCGCGCCGGCGCGGGCCGGGGCGCTCGCGCCCGGTGGTGGTTCGGCCCAGGTGCCGAACCCGGGCGCCTTGGCGCCCGCGGGGTGCCCGTGGAAGGTCCGCCAGACCAGGCCCTCCGTATACGCCTCGGGCGAGACCGTGAAGGCGACGTTCGCCCGCTCCCGGCCGAGCGCGGCGTGGACGGACCGGGCCAGTTGCGGCCAGACGCCGAGATACCACAGGTGGGTGATGGCGCGGGCGATGTCACGCGAGGTCTCGTCCACCAGCCGGTCCGGGTCGCCGCCCGCCGCCTCCATGTCCGTGAGGAAACGGCCGACCGCCGCGCGCCCGAGCTGGTCGAGCGTCGTGTCGTGGTACAGCCGGACCATTCCGGTCGCGTACAGATCGAAGGCGTCGAAGCCCGTCAGCCGGACGGAGAGGCCGACGAACCCTGGAAGTTCCGCTGTCATCCGTGACCACCCGTCTGAGAGGACTTGTCACCTTTCTAGCGGAGGGTCCGGTAAGCGGAGAAGATGGAGGAACTCGCTTCACCCGTAAGGGTCTTCGCGGACGAGGGGCCCGGCGGCGCGCGCCGGGCCCTGCCGGGTTCAGGTGCCGGGCTTGCGGCCGTAGACGAAGACGTTGTCGCCGTTGTGGAGCATGGACCAGTACTTCTTCGCGTCGCCTGTGCGCATGTTGACGCAGCCGTGCGAGCCCGGCGGCGACCAGACGCTGCCGGCTATTGCGTGGAACGCCTGTCCGCCGTCGAAGAACTGGGCATAGGGCATGCGGATGTTGTAGAGCGTGGACCAGTGGTCGGCCGAGCGCCAGTAGATCTTCTTCGCGCCCGTCCGCGTCGCATAGCCCTTCCGCCCCGTCCGCACCGGCACGGGGCCGAACTTGACCGCCTTGCCGTCCTGTATCCAGCTGATCTGGCGGCTGAGGTCGACACAGGCGACGCGCCCCTTGTCGACGGGGCACTTCCCGGCCGCGTCGGGATCGCGCCGGGTGGTCTCCGCCTGCATCGCGGCCCAGGTGACCGGGCCCGCGTAGCCGATGTCCGGGCTGATGCCGTTCTTGGTCTGGTAGCTCCGGATCGCCCGGCAGTCCGCCGCCGACTGGCGGCCGTCGACCGGTCTGCCCAGGAACTCCTCGACGTTCTTCTGGTACGGGCCCGTCCGCGTCGTACAGGCCGCCGCCTGCGCCGTGCCGCCGATCGCGACGGTCAGGGGAGCCGCGAGGCCGACCGCGCCGAGCACGACGCCCAGCCGGCGCGCGAGGGCCGAGGCTGCTTTCCTCTTCGCTTCTGCACTCATAACACATATGACAACGGAGGCAGTTGAGGGGTTGCGGCCCGCTGTCCCACGGGACGGAAAAGTCTCCGAGGGGCGCGAGGGCCCACCCGGGGCGCGGGTGGGCCCTCGCGCGCCGGTCAGGAGATGTTGGCGCCGGTGGGGATGGAGCCGATGGCGACCGGGGACAGAACGACGATCTTGTTCCAGGCGAAGTCGTACTTGTCCATCGCGGCCGGACTGGTGATCCAGCGCTTGACGCCGTTGCTGATCAGATAGACCTGCGGCGCGTTGGGGGACTTGCCGAGAATGGCACCGTCGGACAGCTGCCCGCCATCGTCGATGCTGTTGATGTCGACGACGGACTGGATGCCGTCCCAGCCGCGGAACAGGTTGTTGTACGTATCCGGATTGGGGATCCAGCGGCGCTTGCCGTCGAGGATGAGATAGATGGCCGGGCCGTTGATGCCCTTGACGCGCTTGCCGTTGAGCTCCGGATGCGGCCGGGAGAGCCGGCTGTCCGACTGGTGAACGGCGGCGGTGCCGGAACCGGCGCCGACGGCCTGCGCCGCGGGCACGGCCGTGAGCACGGCCAGGGGGACGACGGTGAGACTCAGTGCAGCGAACCACGAGCGTCTTTTCACGGGTTCCTCCGCGGAATCGGGAAAGGCGACGGAGATCCTTGATTCCCGCAAATATCTCCATCGCCTTTACGGCTGCTTCACATTCCACGGTGCGCAACATGGTTGTCAATGTGCGGGGGAGGGCGGGGAAAGACGGTCATCGATTCTCCGCCAGGGGCGGTGGCGGCGATTCCGCGCAGGCGGCGGCCGGCTTCCCCGGCTGTACGGGGCCGGTCGGCGCGAGCGAACCGGAAGCCCCCGCGGGCGGCCCGCCCGGACCGCCGGATGGGGGCGACATGGCCAGAATCACCGGTCCGCGAGCGGGCGCCCGGTTCACCCCGAGGCGGGCGGCACCATGGCGTCCCGCGCGTCCAGCGCCCGTACGACACGGGCCGGATTCTCGACGGCCAGCACACCGGACGGCAGATCCTTGGTCACCACCGCCCCGGCCCCGACCACGGTGTTCTCGCCGATGGTCACCCCCGGGCAGACGATGACCCCCGCCCCCAGCCAGACGTTGTCCCCGACCACGATGGGCAGACCCCGCTCCCACCCGGCCCTCCGGCGTTCCGGATCCAGCGCGTGCGTCGGCGTCACCAGCTGGACGTTCGGGCCGATCTGGACATCCGCGCCGATCGTGATGGGCGCCGCGTCCAGGAACACCGCACCGAAATTGACGAACGTATCCGCACCGATGCTGATGTACGAGCCGAAGTCGCAATGAAAGGGAGCGCGGACGCGCACCCTTTCCCCGACGGACCCGAGCAGTTGTCCAAGAATTTCCCGGTGCTCCGCCGGGGAACCCGCGGCCGCGTTGTACGCCGCGCACAGCCCGGCCCGGCGCTCGGAATCCTCGCGCAGCTCCTCGTCATCGGGGATGTACCAGTCCCCGGCCAGCATCCGCTCCTTGTTCACGCCCACGCGGGTGTCCTCTCCTCGGATCGGGACACGTTTCCGGAGCGACGGCAGGGCCGTCAAGGAAATTCCTCCGCGGTGACACAGCGAAGAGCCGGGGGGGGGGGGGGGGGCCCCCCCCGCCCCCCCCCCCCCCCCCGGGGGGGGCCCCCCCCCCCGGCGCGGGGGGGGGGGGGGCCCCCCCCCCCCCCCCCCGGCTCCCGTCGCGGTCGGCGCCGCGCGACCGCTACAGGTGGCGGGGGGTGAGCTCGGCCATCGCGGACCAGCCGCTGCCGGGGGCCTCGGTGCTGATGATCTGCGGAGTGGTGGCGATGGCGTCGGCCATCTTGTCCATGGCGGCCTTGAAGTGCGCCGAATTGACGTGCGCGTCACCGGCCTCGCGGGACGCGAAGCCCTCGACCAGGACGAACTGGTTCGGGTTGTCGACGCTGGTGGACCACTCGAAGAAGAGGTTGCCCGGCTCGCCGCGGGTCGCCTGGGTGAAATCGGCCACGATGTCGAGCCAGTTCTCGGTGTGCTCGGGGCGTACGTTCATCTTCACGACGATGAAGATCATCGATGTCTCCTGCGGTCTCGGGCGGCAGGGCCGTGCATACGGCGCCGAAGGTGATGGGCGGGCGAGAGCGCCCGTGTGCTGTCCACGGTGCGGCAGACCGCGGCGATTGCCGAAGCGGACACGGGCCCGATTCCGGCCCTGCCGGAAAATTGAGCCGAGCGGGAGACCCTACGCCGCGGCCGGCAGCGTCTGCGGACCCACGGGCCGGCGCGTGGCGGGGGCCGCGAGCCGCTCCGCCCCCTCGGGCACCGGCACCGAAGCGAAGATCGCGTCCTGCTGTTCCTGGAGCTCCTTGGCGCGCTCGGCCGGGGTGCCGGGAAGGCGCTGCTCCTCGTATAGCTTGTGGGTCACCTCCTGCGCCCACTTGCTCGACGGGGTGTGGAACTGGACCTCGAAGACGTGGCCGGACCCGGGATCGCGCCAGGCCGAGTTGACGGCCTTGTAGCCCTTCGCGGAGCCCCAGGTGTTGGACCACTTGGCGCTGTCGTTGCCCCAGCTCGACAGCAGCGAGGCGGCCGAGGCCACGCCCTTGACGTAGCGGCCGTCCGGCCACTCCAGCGTGTAGCGGATCGAGTCGTTGATCTTGGCGAGCGCGCCGTCGGCCGTCTGGCCCGGCGTGGCCTTCAGCGATGTCGCGACCTTCCGCTTGAGCGAGTCGGCGGACTTCAGCCGCTGGTCGAAGCCGATGAGGGTGGCGTGGCTGATCTGGGCGACCGCCCGCATCTCGGGGCTGATCGACTGCTCGGCCCGCTGGGCGCGGGCGAGGAAGTCGTCGACCTTCCTGTTCTCCGCGGCGTCGAGTGACAGCCCGTCACCGTGCCAACCGCCGTCGTCGAGCTGCCGCCCGGCCCCGACCACCTGACCGGAGGGCCCCGGGCGGGACTCGGCCGAGCCCTGCGCGAAGGCGCCGGAGACGGAGGCGGCACCGAGGGCGGTGGCCAGCGCGGCCGCGGCCGCGAAGCGATGGAGCGTGCGGTGGATGGTCATACGCGTGATTCGTCCTTCTCTCGACGGGCGTCGCCCGCGCCGGCTGAAGCGCGGCTCGAACGGTGTGCGGCGAGAGGTACAACGCGCGAAGCCGTCTCCGAGTAACCGGGGAGTGGGGCTGTACGGGTGGTTTATGGGCGAGTGATGGGTGTGATGGTCTGATAAATCACCTGATAGGTGGTTAGGTTCCTTGGGCTGGTTGTGGCGGTCTCTCCGGTGGGGGGAGTGGGTGGTGGTTGTGGTGGGTGGTGTGTGGGTGCCGGGTCCGGTGGGTGTGGTGTCGGGGGATGGGGGTGGGTCTGGGGGTGGGTCTGGTGGGGGTGGGGGTGGTTATGACTATGCGGGTTTCAGTGAGTTGGCGGGGGTGGTGGGGGAGGTGCCGGTGGGGGTGTATCGGGTGGGGTTTCGGCGGTTGCGGGAGGGGGGTGGTGGGGGTTTGTTGTTTTTGGTGTGTGGGGCGCCGTTGGTGGCGTTGGTGTTGTTGGTGTGGTTGTTGTGGCCGATTCATTGGGTGGTGCGGGGTGGGTGGTTGGGGTGGGTGGATGGGTTGATGTTGGTGTCGGTGGGGTTGGTTGAGGTTTTTCGTGTGGTGAATGTGGTGTCGGTGGCGCATGCGTCGTGGGTGGCGCGGGATCCGGTGCCGGTGCGGGCGCAGCCGGGGTGGCGGGTGGCTTTCTGTACGAGTTTTGTGCCGGGGAAGGAGCCGTTGTCGATGGTGGAGGCGACGTTGGCGGGGGCGGTGGGGGTGGGTTATGAGGGGGTGGTGGATGTGTGGTTGCTGGATGAGGGTGATGATCCGGGGGCGCGGGCGTTGTGTGCGCGGTTGGGGGTGCGGCATTTTTCGCGGAAGGGGGTGGCGCGGTGGAATCGTCCGTCGGGTCGTTTTCGGGCGCGGACGAAGCATGGTAATTACAATGCGTGGCTGGATGCGCATGGTGATGGTTATGATTTTTTGGCGTGTGTGGATACGGATCATGTGCCGTTGCCGAATTTTCTGGAGCGGATGCTGGGGTATTTCCGGGATCCGGATGTGGCGTTTGTGGTGGGGCCGCAGGTGTATGGGAATTATGTGTCGGGGGTGACGAAGGGGGCGGAGTCGCAGCAGTTTTTGTTTCATGCGTTGGTGCAGCGGGCGGGTAATCGTTATGGTTCGGCGATGTTTGTGGGGACGTCGAATTGTGTGCGTATCAGTGTGTTGCGGCAGATCGGGGGGTTGTTTGATTCGATTACGGAGGATATGGCGACGGGGTTGGAGATTCATCGGCGGCGGAATCCGGTGACGGGTGGGCGGTGGCGTTCTGTGTATACGCCGGATGTGTTGGCGGTGGGGGAGGGGCCGTCGTCGTGGACGGATTTTTTTTCGCAGCAGTTGCGGTGGTCGCGGGGGACGTTTGAGACGTTGTTGTGTCAGTTCGGTGGGGCGGTGTGGGGGTTGTCGTGGGGGCGGTTGTGGAATTATGGGTTGTTGGTGGCGTATTACCCGATGGCGGCGTTGACGTGGGTGTTGGGTGGGGTGTCGTGTGTGTTGTTTTTGGTGTTGGGGGCTGCGGGGTTGGGGGTGTCGTGGCCGGTGTGGTTGATGTTGTATGGGGATGCGTTGGTGTTGCAGGTGGTGTTGTATGTGGTGAATCGTCGTCATAATGTGTCGCCGCATGAGCCGGTGGGGTCGTCGGGGGTGGCGGGGATGGTGATGTCGGCGGTGTCGGCTCCGTTGTATGCGCGGGCGTTGGGGCAGGCGTTGTTGCGGCGGCGGTCGGGTTTTGTGGTGACGCCGAAGGGGGGTGCGGTGTCGGGGGATTGTGTGGGGACGTTCCGGACGCATGTGGGGTGGGCGGTGGTGTTCGGGGGGTGTTTGGTGGCGTCGGTGGTGTGGGGTCATGATTTTGTGGTGATGCGGGTGTGGGCGTTGCTGGCGTTGGTGACGGCGTTGGGTCCGTTGTGTTTTTGGTGGGTGGGGCGTCGTCGTGAGGGTGGTGGGGGTGGTGGCGGGGTGTCGGTGGTGGCGCCGGGTGGGTCGGAGCCGGCGGGTATGACGGGCCGGGTCGGAGAACGCAGCCCCGCATAACCCGCATAAGGCGCGGGCCATTTCCGTCTCTCTTACGCGTTTCCGGCCAGCATGCGCTCCGCTGCTCTGGGGTCTCTTTCCCACTCGGCCCGCAGCTGCCGGGCAAACGCGTCGGGAAAGATGTCCTCGTCGCCGGACGCGAGGGCGTCGAGCGTCGCCCGTGCCACTTCTTCCGCTGTCGCCGCCGGGATTTCGCCGAGCGCGGGGTCGTAGTCGATGACGTCGTCCAGCATGTCGGTGCCGACCGGGCCCGGGAAGACGCCGTGCACGGTGATGGACCGTGGCGCCAGGTCCTGCCGGATCGCCTGGGTCAGGGAATTCAGAGCGGCTTTCGACGGGGGGTAGCCGCCCAGCGACGGTGTCCCGCCGAAGGCCCCGACGCTGATGACGTTGACGATCGCCCCGCCCTCACGGCCTTCGAGGACCGGCAGAAAGGCCCGGATCATCCGGAGCGTGCCCAGGTAGTTGGTGCGCATCACGCGGTCGACGTCGTCGAGGTCCATGTCGAGCAGATGGCCGGCCCCGAGCCGGCCGGCATTGTTGACGAGCAAGGTGACATCGGTCGCGGCGCGCGCCGCGTCGGCGATCGTGCCGGGCTCGGTGAGGTCCACCCGGAGCGGCACCACCCGGCCGTCGCCGTGACCCGTCGCCGGATCCGAGGACAAGGCCGCCGGATTCCGCACGGCGGCGTAGACGCGCTCCGCACCACGCGCGAGGAATTCCGCCACAAGGGCCTTTCCGATACCACGGTTGGCGCCGGTGACGAGCACGGTCGCGCCCTCGGTCCGCACCATGGCCGGTCCTCTCTTCCCGATTCTTCCCGCTCCTTTGCCGGAAGCGGGCCCTGCCGCCGGGACTCCGTGCCCTTCGGCCATCCTTACCCGGATCCGTACGGGGTGCGGATCAGGAGCGGAGAGCGGACGCTGGAGGCGGGAGCACCGAGCGGGATCGCCAAGAGGAGGGCTCGTATGGCCACCGACGTTTCGCCGGCGCCGATGGGCGTGCTGGTCCTCGGAGCCTCCCTGCGGGGCGGCTCGCTCAACGCCCGGCTGGCCGCGCTGGTGGCCCGGCTGGTCGAGGAGGCCGGTGCCACCGCGGATCTCGCCCATATGGGGGAGTTCGCCATGCCGGTCTACGACGGCGACACCGAGACCGCCGAGGGGCTGCCGCCCGGCGCGCTGGCGTTGAGCGAACGGCTGTCGCGCAACGACGCCGTGGTGATCGCGTCCCCGGAGTACAACGCCTCGGTCCCCGGCGGGATCAAGAACGCCATCGACTGGGTGTCCCGGTTCCGGCCGCAGCCGTTCAAGGACAAGCACGCGCTGCTGGTCTCGGCGTCGCCGTCCCTCGTCGGCGGGAACCGCGGCCTGTGGGCCCTGCGGGTGCCGCTCGAACACCTCGGCACCCGGGTCTACCCCGACATGTTCAGCCTCGCCCGCGCGCACGAGGGCTTCACCGACAGCGGGGACCTCGCGGACACGGGCCTCCATGAGCGGCTGGTCGAGGCGGTCGCCGCGTTCCTCCAGCTGGTGGAGGCGGACACCCGCTACGTATGCCTGCGGCGCCGCTGGTACGAGTTCCTCGGCGACCGCACCGACGCCGAGGTCACCCAGCGCGCCCAGGACTGACCGCCTACGCGGCCCCGTTCCCGAGGACGTCGGCGAGGTCGAAACGGACCGTTTCCTCCAGTTGGGCGTACGTGCACTGTCCGGGTTCGCGGTCGGGGCGCCAGCGGCGGAACTGGGTGGTGTGGCGGAAGCGGTCGCCCTGGAGGTGGTCGTAGGCGACCTCGCAGACCCGCTCGGGGCGCAGGGGGAGCCAGGAGAGGTCCTTGGTCCCCGTCCACCGCGACGGGCCGCCCGGCAGTCTGCCCGTGGCCTGCGCCTGCGGGTCCGTCCACTGCTGCCAGGGGTGGCCTTCGGCGGACTCCATGCGCAGCGGCGCGAGTTCGGTCATCAGCTCCTGGCGGCGGCGCATGGGGAACGACGCGCACACGCCGACGTGCTGGAGCCGGCCCGTCGTGTCGTACAGCCCCAGCAGCAGGGAGCCGACGACGGGGCCGCTCTTGTGCAGCCGCAGGCCCGCGACCACGCAGTCGGCGGTCCGCTCGTGCTTGACCTTGATCATGACGCGTTCGCCCGGCCGGTAGGGGAGGTCCGGCGGCTTGGCGATGACACCGTCCAGGCCGGCCCCCTCGAACTGCTCGAACCACGCCTGGGCCGTGGCCCGGTCGTGGGTCACCGGAGCGAGGTGCAGCGGGGATGAGGTGTCGCGGAGCGCGTTCTCCAGTGCCTCGCGGCGGGCGTGCTGCGGGGCGTCGAGCAGCGAGTCGGCGCCGAGGGCGAGCAGGTCGAACGCGACGAAGCTCGCCGGGGTGACCTCGGCCAGACGGGTGACGCGGGAAGCCGCCGGGTGGATGCGTTCGAGCAGGGCGTCGAAGTCCAGGCGGCCGTCCCGGGCGATGACGATCTCGCCGTCCACGACGCAGCGCGGCGGCAGCCCGTCGAGCAGGGCGCGGACGAGCTCGGGGAAGTAGCGGGTCAGCGGCTTGGTGGTGCGGCTGCCCAGTTCGACGGAGTCGCCGTCGCGGAAGACGACGGCCCGGAAGCCGTCCCATTTCGCCTCGTACTGCATGCCGGGCGGAATGGCCGGTGCCGTCTTGGCCAGCATCGGCCGCAGCGGCGGCATGACGGGGAGTTCCATGAGCGCGATTGTGCGGGTGCGTGGATCTCCGCGCCTGTCGGCCTCCCCCACGCGGTGTGTTGTGGCGGGCCGCCGGGGGCGCGCTTAGCGTGAGGGCATGGGCGAGGCAATGGAACTCACCATCGGTGAACGGGTCGTGCGGATCTCCCACCCGGACAAGGTGTATTTCCCCGAGCGCGGCTTCACCAAATACGACGTGGTCCGCTATTACCTTGCCGTCGGGGACGGGATCGTCCGCGCGCTGCGGGACCGGCCGACGACGCTGGAGCGCTATCCGGACGGGGTCGGCGGTGAGTCGTTCTTCCAGAAGCGCGCGCCCCGCAACCTCCCCGACTGGATCCCCACCGGCCGGATCGCCTTCCCGAGCGGCCGCTACGCCGACGAGCTGTGCCCCCGCGAGGTCGCGGCCGTGGTGTGGGCGGCGAACCTCGGGTGCCTCACCTTCCACCCCTGGCCGGTGCGGCGCGAGGACACCGAGCACCCCGACGAGCTGCGCATCGACCTGGACCCGCAGCCCGGCACGTCGTACGCCGACGCGGTGCGGGCGGCCCTGGAGCTGCGCGGCGTGCTGGAGGAACTGGGGCTCACCGGCTGGCCGAAGACCTCCGGCGGGCGCGGCCTGCACGTCTTCGTGCCGATCCTGCCCCGGTGGACGTTCGTCCAGGTGCGGCGCGCGGCCATCGCCGTGGCCCGCGAGCTGGAGCGGCGGATGCCGGGGAGCGTCACCACGAAGTGGTGGAAGGAGGAGCGCGGGGAGAAGGTGTTCGTCGACTACAACCAGACTGCGCGCGACCGCACCATCGCCAGCGCCTACTCCGTACGCCCCCGCCCGCACGCCCCGGTGTCCGCGCCCCTGTCGTGGGACGAGGTGCCGAGCGCGGTCCCGGAGGACTTCGACCTCGGCAGCATGCCGGACCGCTACGCGCGGGTGGGCGACGTGCACGCGGGCATGGAGGAGAAGCCCTGCGGCCTGGAGGCGGCCCTGGAGCTCGCGGACCGCGACGAGCGCGAGCACGGGCTGGGCGACCTGCCCTATCCGCCCGAGCACCCCAAGATGAAGGGCGAGCCCAAGCGGGTCCAGCCCAGCCGCGCCCGCAAGAAGGCCCCGCCGGACACGTCCGGCGACTGACCGACCGTCACCCGGCCGGGGCCGGGGCGGAGGGTCCCGGTCCGGCGGTCATCAGGTCTGGATGGGTATGTCTCTGTTTATTCCGGTTTACCTCTGGTTGGGGGGTGGGAAATTGGGCAGTGCGTTATCCACTCCGGACAACAGGGAGCTGTTTATGACCCAGACACTCGTGGCCCGTGGCGTGGCATTCTCGGTGGCCGTGCTGGCCGGGGGAATGCTGGCAGCCACGCCCGTACACGCGTCGGCACCGGTACCGGTACCGGGAAAGCCCTTCGGCACGATCAGCAGCACGACCGGCCTCAACGAGCGCGCCTATCCCAGCATCGACGCCCCGGTGCGGGCCACGCTCGCCCGCGGTACCAAGGCCGCGCTGCGCTGCAAGGTCCGCGCGCAGGACGTCAGCGGCAACAACGTGTGGTACCAGCTGAAGGACCGGCCGACCTGGGTGAGCGCGGTGTACGTCACCAGCACCGGCAACGTCCCGCTCTGCCGGGAGGTCGCCCACACCGCGATGGACGACAGCCCGACCGTCCGGGCCGCGATGGGCTGACGCGCGGAACGGCCGGGGCGGCGGCGCGAGGCGCCGCCGCCCCTTCCCGACCGCGGTCACCGCGCCCGGATCGCACCGATTCCGGTAGCAGGGGCCGGATTTCGGCGCGCCCCGGGCGCGGTGGCCGTGGGGCATCCCGCCCCCGATGAGGGCCATGGCCTCTACAGTTGCTGTTGCCTCACCGTACCGCCCGGGGTGGCGGGGGTGCGGCTGGGGAGAGCGGTCAGGCCGGAGGGATGTGGGCTGTGAATCACCCGAGTCGGGGTTGTGTGCTGTTGCTGGACGGCACGCCTGACCGGCGTCGTGGTGCGGTGCCGAATCCCACGTTGCACGCGGTGGTGGGGGCGGATCCACGGGGGCTCGTGTCGGCGGACGCGGTCGACGTCGTCCAACTGCCCGGCGCCGCGGGCCAGCAGAACGTACTGGCCTACCTCCAGCACGCCGCCGCGGGCCCCGGACCGCTCCTGGTCTGGGTGACCGGACGGCTGATGGTCTCCTCCTCGCGCCGCCGCGGTGGCGGCGAGGTGCACCTGGCCCTGTCGGGCAGCACTCCGGGCAGCGTCCGCTATACGGGACTGCCCTGGGCGTGGCTGACCCGCACACTCGGCGCGCACCAGGGCCCGGTGCTGCTGGTGGCCGATGTCGAGGCCGACGCCGCCACCTGGCCGAAGGTCGCCGACGCCGCGGGGAGCGGGCAACTGTCGGAGGGCATCGCGCTGTTCGGTGTCGTCACTCCCGCACCGCCCGCGCCCGCCCAGGAGGCCGGCCCCTACACCCGCTCCTTCCTCGGCGTGCTGCGCGCGGGCAGCCCGGGCGCGGGGCCCGCCGTGGACGCGGAGGCGGTGCACCGGTGGGCGCTCACCGAGTCGGGGCTGGAAGGCCGGGCGCTGGCCCTGGCCTACGGCATGTCAGGACCGGTCCTGAACAACACGGCCCACCAGGTGCGTTCGGCCCCCACGCCCGAGCGGGCGCCGGTCCGCGACGCCGTACCGGCACCCGCCCTCACACCCCTGACGCCCGTGCCCGTCGCCGTACGGGCACCCGCCGACGCCGTGCCCGTATCCGTGCCCGTGGCGGCGGCGCCCGCGCAGGACGACCCGCTGGCCGGGATCCTCGCCGCCGCCCGCGCCGGGCGGCACAACGAGGCGGCCGCGATGGCCGCCGCGTGGGAGCAGCAGACACTGCGCCGGCACGGTCCGCACAGCCCGGAAGCGGGGCTCTGGACCGAAGTGCGGGCCGATCTGGCCAGGTTGGCGGGTGATCACGGGCGGGCGGCGGAGCTGTGGATGTCGGCCGCGCGCGCCCGGCTGGAGCGCGGCGGGACCGGCGACGCCGAGGCGGTCGCCGCGGTGAGACGGGCCCATTACTGCTGGCAGCACAGCGGGGAGCGGGCGCCCGGCCTGGCCGCCGGGCTGCTCGCCCTGTGGGAGCGGGTGCCCGGCGGCGAGGGCGCCGCCGATCACGTCCGTACGCACCTGCGCACCCTCCAGGACGTGCCGCCCGCCGCCGCCCGTTGAGGCACCGGCCCGCCGCCGGGCCGGGTGGGAGGGAAGAGCGGTGGGTGGTGGCCTGGACCCGGCGGGCCGGGTGGGACACACTTCAGCCCATGCAGTGGACTGACATCGATCGGATCGCGGCGGGCCTCGCCGAGAAGCACCCCGGTGCGGAGCCCCTGAAGGTCGACTTCCTGGATCTGCGCGACCGGGTGGCCGGGCTGAGCGGCTTCAGCGGCGACCCCACCCGGGTGAATCTGCGCATCCTCGAATCCATCCAGCTGGCCTGGCTCGACCGGATGGGCATGGGCTGACGACCGCGCCCGACCGCCCTGGCCGGGCCGCGTTTTGGCGATCGGCGGGCTGCCATGGATCATGCTCCTCATGCACAGCGACCTCTTCGCCCCCGAGAACATGGTTCAGCCCGCCGCCGCGCCGGGCATGACCCTGCAGAACGCCAAGTCCATCAAGTACGTCGTCCAGGGCGAGTGCTACGCGCGCCAGGGAGCGATGGTCGCCTTCCGCGGCAACCTCCAGTTCGAGAAGCTCGGTCAGGGCGTGGGGAATTTCCTCAAGCGCGCCGTGACCGGCGAGGGCCTCGCGCTGATGACCGTCAAGGGCCAGGGCGACGTGTGGTTCGCGCACGAGGCGGCCAACTGCTTCATCGCGGACATCGCGCCGGGGCAGAGCCTCACCATCAACGGGCGCAACGTCCTCTGCTTCGACCCCACCCTCTCCTACGAGATCAAGGTCGTGAAGGGCGCGGGCATGACCGGCGGTGGCATCTTCAACTCCGTCTTCACCGGCCACGGCAAGCTCGGTGTCATCTGCGAGGGCAACCCCATCGTCATCCCGGTCACCCCCGACGCCCCGGTCTTCGTCGACACCGACGCCGTCGTCGGCTGGACCACCGGCCTGCACACCTCCCTCCACCGCTCGCAGAGCCTCGGCTCCATGCTGCGCGGCGGATCGGGTGAGGCGGTGCAGCTGAAGCTGGAGGGACAGGGGCACGTCATCGTGCGGCCCAGCGAGGCCAAGCCGGAGCGCACCGGCGGGCACTGACGGGGGTGCCGCCCCCCCGGGAGGGCGGCCTCGTCGCTGTCCGGTCGGGTCCAGCTGAACGGGCCGCCGCTCCTCGACGGTTGTCAGGTGAGCAGGGTTCTGAGGAGGCCGTCGAGCAGGGCCGTCACGCCGTAGACCGCGGGGTGGAGGGCTTCGACGAGGCCGCCGACGAGCCTGGTCGCCACACTCAGCAGGCCACCGCCGCCGAAGTGCCCGTTCGCATTGCGGGTGTCGGGGGTGGCGGACAGGTCGTTCCTGGCGAGCTGCGCCGTCGCCCCGACCGCGCCGGTCGTCGCCCCGGCGATGGCGTTGACGTCGGGCGCCGCGGCCGTCGCCTGCTGCTGGAGAGCGGCCCGGGCGGTGGTGAGCTTGGTGAGGTTCTCCTTGACGGCGGCACAGTCGCGGACGTCCTTCTGCGGCGCCGGCTGCGCCGCGTCGCAGTTCTGCGCGGCCGTCGTGCTCGCAGCGGTGATGGCGTTGTTGTCGATGGTCTTTACCGCGTCGGCGGCGGCCCGCCGCAGTGCGTCGGGTGCCGGCGCGGCGAGTCCGGCCGGTGCCGCCGGTGCGGCAGGTCTGGTGACCGCGGTCTTGGTGATGTGCGGGGGAGCCGCGGGTGCGGGCGTCGCCAGAGAGGTCGTCATCACGAGCGCGACGGTGCCGCACGCTGCCGTGACGAGGGCGAGGCCGGTGGTGCGAGGAGCGGGCATGGACGTACTCCTTGGAGCGGAGGGATCTTCACGATCACCTTGCGGCCGCCCCCAGGACCCCGCAATCGGACAGCGGCCAAGGGGGTAACCCGCGGCCGCTCCGGTCGCCGTCTTTCCCTCCGTCAGAAACCCCGCGACACCTCCGTTTCCCCTGGAAACAGCGCCCTTTGACGAGGTGCCAGCGGTCCTCCCGGAACCTGATGGTCCGTCCGGTAGGAGGGTGACACCCTGTCGGCCGATCAGCCGAAAGCCCGTCAGGGGAGCGGGTCAGTGGGCCGTGGCGTAGACCCTCGCCGCGAACTCCGCGATCTGCTCGTCGCTGAGGTTCTTCGCGAGGTTCGCCTCCGTGATCATGCCGACCAGACGGTGGTCGTCGCGGACGTCGATGACCGGGAGCCGCTTGATCTGGTGGCGCTCCATGGTCTCCAGCGCCTCGGTGGCGTCCGCCTCGGCATCGATCCAGTGCAACTGCGAGCCCAGCTCGCGGGCCTTCATGCCCGCCGGGTCGTGTCCCTCGGCGACGCACTTCACGACGATGTCGCGATCGGTGATCAGGCCCTTGAGACGGTTGTCGGAACCGCAGATGGGCAGGCAGCCGACCGCCAGGTCACGCATCATCTCCGCCGCGTCGGCCAGCGACTGCTGCTCGTCGACACACTGCACACCCGCGGACATGATCTCGCGGGCCTTGAGCTGCTTTCTCGTAGCCATGATCGCTCCTGACTTGCGCGCACGACGATGGGGTGCGTCGGGCTCCGGCCGTCCGTCCCTCGGGCCCCGGACCGCGGACCGGCCGGGCGGCGGGCCCTTCGCTCCCTCCATCGCAACACGGATGGCCCAACGCCGCCACGCCGGTCCTCAGGGCGTGCCGTAGCCCGGCAGGTGCCGCTCCATGAGCTCGACCTTGCCGTCGAGCGGACGCTCCATCCCCGGCCACAGATCGGCCTGGAGGACGAGCTGCACCCGTGGCGCCTTGGCGGCGACGGCCTCCGTGGCGCGCTTGACGACGTCCATCACCTCGTCCCACTCGCCCTCGATCGTGGTGTGCATCGCGTCGGAGCGGGTCGGCAGCCCCGACTCGCGGATGATCCGCACGGCGTCCGCGATGTGTTCCGGGAAGGACTCCCCGACGCCCAGCGGCGTCAGCGTGAAGGCGATGAGCACGGTGCTTTTTCCTTTGACGAGAAGTGACGGGAAGTGACGGGAAGCGGTGAGAGGTGTCGGGCGCGGGCCGGGTCAGACCGGGTCGCCGAGCGAAGCGCGGTAGGCGTGGACGGCCGGCGAGCGGTACGCCGACGCGACCTTCAGCAGGCTGCCGATCTCGTCGGCGAGGTCCTGCGCCCCCGGCCCTGCCAGATTGGCGGTCTGGGCCTGCGGGTCCTGCCCGGAGCGCTTGGCGTGCAGGGCCGCGGCCAGCCAGCACGCCGTCACATGCGCGTCGACCAGGGGCTCGGGCACGCCCTGGCCAGTGACGTGCGTGCGGACGACGCCGAGGGTCGAGGGGGTCACGTAGTTCCGCAGCACGATCATCGCGTCCCTGATCTCGATCACCCTGCGGTAGAGCAGCAGCTGGAGCGGCACGGCCGCGGCGCCCAGCCGGTTGCCCGGGCGCAGCACCACGTCCGGCGTGGTCGCCGTCAGGTCCTGCCACAGCCGGTCCAGTCCGCGGTACGACCTGCGGTCCCGCAAGTGGTCCCGGACCAGGGCCAGCACGGGCAGCGCCGCCCCGAGCGCCATGAACGCCGCCTCCACGCCGGTGACCGGCGAGAACAGCGGTGCGAAGACCATGGACCGCGTCTGCAGATAGAACAGCTTCAGCACCCACAGCAGGGACGCCAGCAGGATGCCCGTGCCGAACAGCCGCAGGCCCAGGCGCAGCAGCCGTGGCGTGCCCGGTCTGCGGCCGTAGCTCCAGCAGACGATGCCGCACGTGGTGTCGGCGGTCAGGTGGAAGGCGAAGAACACCCACCAATAGGCGTCCGGCACGCTCGCGATGTCCCGGGACGGGGCGATCTGGTTGCGTGCGTGCGGGGGGCCGCCGAGGTCCAGCAGCACCAGCGCCACCATCACCGCGAGCGCGGCCCCGAACACGGGGGCCGTACGGCGCTGCCGCCCCGCCGCGCCGAAGATGAACCACAGCACCGCCGCCGCGTCGACGATGCTGAACAGGTGCGTGGACAGGTCGATCCAGTGCGCGTCCGCGATCACCCGCGCCAGCACGTCGGTGACCGGCTCCAGATGCATCGACATCGCCAGCGCGATCATCACGAGCGCGAACCACAGCGGCCGCTGCTCGCGGTGCCGGATGCCCTGCGGGGCCCGGACGACGGCCACCGTCCACAGGGCGGCGATGCCGGCGTTCTCCACCCAGGGCTGGTCTAACGAGTGGAACACGACGCCCCCGCACGGTGGCCGGTCCGCAGGCCCATGGCCGATTCCAGCCCGCCCAGCATCCCGGACAGCAGCGTCGGCGCGGGGACCCGCCCGGCGGCCTCCAGGATGAGCGTGGCGATCATCTCCGCCTCCTGTTCCTGCTCGTCTCCGTAGCGGATGCGGGCCAGCACCTGCCGCACGGACCGCGGGTCGCCGATGTCGAGGTGGCGGTAGAGCTCCTGGTCGTCCACCGCGGAGCGGTGGTTGCAGACCAGGTGCCCGATCTCGTGCACGATGATGTGCTCCTGGTGCAGGGGGCTGGTCTGCGCGTCGTAGAGCACGAAGTCCTCCGTGTCCACCGACAGCAGCATGCCCGACGGGGTGCCGGGAACCGTCGGCGTGGGCAGCGCCAGCAGCCGCAGCGGCCGGTCACGCTCGACCGCGAGCCGGGCGCACAACTCCTGGGCGGAGAACGGGTCGGGGATCGGAATACCGCCGATGACCTGCTGACATCGACGGCGCAGACGCCTCCAGTGCATCTCGGTCGGCTCTCCAGGAAGGGTCGGGACGGGGGGACAGAGAACCCGGTATCCGCGGCGCGTCACGGTGTCACCGTGAGACCGCGACGGCCGGGGAAGCGCGCGGTGCGGCTCCCTCGCTGTCCCTTCCCCCGGACAGTTCCTGGCAGCATCACGAGCCCCTTCGCACTTGCCCCCCGGCCGGTGTGATCGTAGATCGTCACTGGGTCTCCTGCCAGGTTTTGACACATAGTTGACCGTCACGGTCCGTACGGCCAGGCCAACTTCCCGTCATATCGGCCGTATTCCCGCGCCGCGCGCGAGGCCGGCTCAGCCCAGGGTGCTGCGGCGGCCGAAACGGCTGCTGCGCAGGCGGCGCTTGAGGCTGTCGAGGACGGGATGGCGCTCCCGCTGCTCCCGCGAACGGTGGTCGAGTTCCTCCACCAGGCGCTGTGTGCGCTTCTCCACGTCGAGCTCGTCCAGGATCCGGTCGATCTCGGTCAGCAGGGCCCCGTGCAGCTGCCACTGGCGCGGATGCTCCAGCACCTTGTCGAGCAGCAGGTCGGCCGCCCGGTCGCGGGCCGCGCGCCCGGCGGCCAGTGCCTCGCCCAGCCGGACCTCGGCGTCCTCCGCGTTCGTGGTCACGTGCGTGGTGATGACGACCGCGAAGCTCTGCACGGCGAGGGCGAGCCGGTCGAAGACCTCCTCCAGCGCCTCGGCCACGTCCGCCGTGAACAGCGGCTCGTCGGTGCGCTCCTTGGCCAGGTCGGTCAGCGTCCGGGCGGCGACCCGCAGGACCACCGCCGAGATCTCCAGCGCGTCGAGACCCGTGCGCAGCACCACCCGGAACAACAGGCCCTCCCGGACCCGGGGATTGAGCCGCAGACTGTCCTCCGCCTGCCGCAGCGCGGCGTCGACCTCGACGATGTCGTGGTCCAGCTTCCGCGCCTCGTGCAGTCGGGCCGCCGCCTCGGCGACGGTGGTGTGGCCGCTGATCTCCTGCCCGATGTCCTGGAGCAGCCGGCGCATCCGGCCCGCCAGGTCCTCGATGGCCTCCCCGGCGGGCTGCACCCAGACCGGCGGCACGAAGAGGACGTTGAACAGCAGGCCCACGACCGCGCCGATCAGCGTCTCCAGCACCCGGTCCCAGGAGGTCTCCGCGACCCGGGTGACCCCCAGGACGAGCATCGCGCTGATCGCCACCTCGGGGACGAACTCGCCCACCTTCACGAACCGCCCGATGACCAGCGACGCGAGGATGATCAGCCCGAGGCTCCACCACGTCAGCCCCACCAGCACGCTGAAGCCGATGGCGATGAGCACGCCCGCCACCACCGAGTTCACCCTGCGGATGCCGGTGGTCAGGGTGGCGTAGAGCGTCACCTGCACGACCAGCAGCGCGGTCAGCGGCGCGGTCAGTGGCGCCGGTTCCCGGCTGAGCGACAGGGCCACCACATAGGAGATGACCGCGGCCAGCGTGGAGCGCACCGTCTGCACGACCGCCGGCTCCCGGCCGCGCCGCACCAGTGTGGTCAGGGGGTCGGAGAGCGCAGGCACCTTGTGCCCCTTCCCGTTCACCACCCCCTCGGACACCCGATCGGCCGTGGTGCCACCCGGGCGGTCGCCCGTGGCGGGGCCGGTTCCCGTACGCGATAGCGTCCAGGGGCGGCCGGGGGTCCGGCCGCCGATGATAAGATACGAACTGGCCGGTTTTATTTTCGTGCGATACAGGAGGTGCCCTCGTGGCGAAACAGGCGCGGGCGATCCAGACCCGCCGCACGATCCTGGAAGCGGCCGGTGCGGTCTTCGACGAGTTCGGGTACGAGTCGGCGACGATCGCCGAGATCCTCTCGCGGGCGGGCGTGACCAAGGGCGCGCTGTATTTCCACTTCGCGTCCAAGGAGGAACTGGCGCGCGGGGTCCTCGAGGCGGCGATCACCACCGAAGGCGTCATACCGCAGGAGTCCAAGGTCCAGGAGTGGGTGGACGTGGGCATGGTGCTCGCCCACCGGCTGCCGAAGGAGCCGTTGCTCAGCGCCCCGATCCGGCTGTCGGCCGACCGCAGGGCGCGGGAGCTGTTCGGCACGTCGTGGGCGGGGTGGATCGACTATCTCGCGGAGATGCTGACCGCGGCGAAGGAGCAGGGCGAGCTGCTGCCGCACGTCGATCCGCGGCAGATCTCGGTGCTCTTCGTGAGCGCGTGGACCGGCGTGGAGATCGTCGCCACGGCGGCGGCCGGCGACGGCGAGGCGCTGGAGGACCGCATCGCGATGCTCTACGACTGCTTCCTGCCGAGCATCGCCGTGCCCGGCGTCCTGGGCCGGCTGGACACCGCGCCGGACCGCGGCGGCCGGATCTGGGAGGCGCACAAGGAGCGGGCGCGCGCGGCCGCGGAGGGGGACGGGCAGGCCCTCCAGGGCTGACCCCCATCTGACTTGGCCGGGCCACGCGGGGGGCGGCCCGGCCATTCGCATGTCTGCCACCCATCCGTGCCCGTCCGAAGCAGGAGAAAACCAGCCGGTTGGTTTTGTGTTCGGCTGTTGACTTCTCCGCCGCCCCGTGGGACTCATGACGCGTACACGTCACTCCGCTTTTCGTGTCCGCCCGGCCACCCCACCCCGGGCAGGAAGGAAGCACACGATGCGTACGACGAAGAGACCCCCCACCCGCCCCCGCGCCCTCGCCGGCGTGGCCATGGCCGCCGTTCTCGCGGGCGTCGGTGTCGGGCTCGCCGCACCGCCGGCCCTGGCCGACACCGTCGCCGTCCAGTACACCTGCACCGGGCCCGGCGCCCCCAGCGGCGTGCAGTCCCTGAACATCGCCGTGACGGCTCCGGCCAGTGTCGAGCAGGGCGGCACGGCGGATGTCACCGTCGATGTGATCACGACGCTCACCGCGCCCGTCGACATCCCGGCCGGGAGCGTGAGCGGTGAGCTGAACCTCGACCTCGGCGGCGCGGCGACGGGCAGTGTCACCGCCACCGGCTTCACCAACTCCGACGCCATCCCGAGCGGCACCCCGGTCACGGTGACCGGCGGCAAGGCGTCGGCCCGGCTCGACAACGCGGGCGCCGCGACCTTCTCGCCCGGCGACGCCACCGTGCACGTCTTCGGCGTCACCGTCGCCTGCTCGATATCGGGCACCGCCCCGGTCGCCGCCACCACACAGGTGGGAGGCGCCTGACCGGCGGACGGCGCGTCCGGGCCCCGCGTCAGACGCGGGTGAGCGCGGCCGCGCCGAAGGAGACGTCGAAGCGGTCGCACCAGATGCTGACGCTCGTGAACCGGCCGAGGTCCAGGCCGGCGGGCAGGGCGTAGTTCTGGTCGCCCTTGTTGCCCTTGAGGGAGCCGAGGCTCCGGTGGGCGCCGTCGTCGAAGACGTACCAGCCGGCCCGGCCCTCCTTCACGGGGGCGTCGGTGATCAGGACGCGCAGGTCCGGGCCGTTGCTGGTGTCGAGGTTCTCCAGGCGCAAGGCGCGCGTGCCGTCGGGCAGTTCGAGGATCCGCACCGTACCGCTCGTGCTGTGCTCATGGCTGATCAGCTCGCCCACGGCCAGGGTCCTGGGGCCGCGCCCCGGCGCGTCCGCCGCCGCGGGCACGGTCTCCCGCACGGTGGTGTCCACCCACAGCTTCCACGGCTGGAACCAGGCCACCCCCGCGCCGACCGCCACCAGCCCGGCCACCAGCAGCCCCACCACGACCGGCCTGCCGAGCATCCGCCGTACGCGTCCCATCTCGTCCTCCTGAAAGCCGTGCGCTGTCAGTGGTTCCAACGGGCCGCGGTGGCGCCCGCGCTCCGGGACGGCGATGACGAAAGTCTTACGCGCCCTCCCGGCACGCGGCGGGAGCGGCCCGCGGGCCGGGGACGCCCGCGCCCTCCGGGACGAACTCCACCGCCGCCACCCGCTGCCGCGAGGCCCGGTCGAGCAGGACGACCGAGGCCGCCTCCGGGACGGCGCCCGCCCCGCCCGGGCCGGAGAGCGATCGCAGGAGCACCGCGAGCCGCCGGTCGTGCCGGGCGAAGACCCGGCCCGGAGCCCACCGGCCCCGGGCGTCCTGGCCCGCCAGGGCCTCGGCCGCGCCGACGTCCAGCAGCACCAGGTGCAATTCGCGCCCCCGCCGCCCGGCGGTCCGGGCCAGCCACCGCCGCAGCCACGGGCGGCTGCCGCAGTCGTGCACCAGCACCGAGCCGCCCGAGCGCACGGCCGCGCGCAGCCACCGGACGTGCTCCAGCCGCGCCCACGGCCGGTAGACCGCGTACGGCAGCCGCGCGGGCATCACCGCCTCGCACGCCTCGTGGACGTCACGCGGATCCACCGAGGTGACCGCCTTGCCCCAGCGGCGCAGCAGGGTGCTCTTGCCGCTGCCGGGCAGGCCCGAGACGACGACCACGGCACCAGGCGGATAGGACAGCAGGGCGGGAGCGCCGTCCGCGCCCCGGAAGTCCACCAGGCCACGCGGCCGCAGCCGCCCCGTCGGTGCCCCGGTGGCTATGCCTGACCCGCTCGTATCGCTCACTACCGCCCCCTGCCCGCATCGATGCCCACGTCCGCCGGGCACGGCCCAAGCTACGGCAAGCCGCTGTCGCGCCCGAGGCCGGCGATGACCCGGCGCGGCATGTCGGCCGCGGCCGCGTACTCCTGACCCGCGCGAGCGCCCGCCCGTTCCGCTCCGCCGCGCGGAGGTGAGCGGCGGGGACGGAAACAGTTGACGCGCTTCCCGTGTTAATCCCGTGACGGCCGGAGCCCCGCGACATCCGCCGGCCGACCCGTAGCGCGACACGGAAGGTGCGTCACATGAAGATCGGCATCATCGGAGCGGGCAACATCGGCGGCAACCTCGCACGGCTGCTCACCGCCGCCGGCCACGACGTGGCGATCGCGAACTCCCGCGGTCCGGAGACCCTCACCGCACTGGCCGAGGAGACCGGCGCCACGCCCGTCACCGTCGAGCAGGCCCCGCGCGGCGCGCGCGTCGTCATCGTCACCGTGCCACTCAGGAACGTCCCCGGCCTGCCCGCCGGGCTGTTCGCCGACGCGCCGGACGACCTGGTCGTCATCGACACCGGCAACTACTACCCCCAGCAGCGAGACGGCCGCATCGCCGAGATCGAGGACGGGCTGCTGGAGAGCCGCTGGACCGAGCGTCACCTCGGCCGGCCGGTCGTCAAGGTCTTCAACGGCACGTACGCCCAGGACCTGCTCGACCGCCCCCGGCCCGCGGGCGACCCCGACCGGATCGCCCTCCCCGTGGCCGGCGACGACCCGGAGGCCAAGCGGATCGTCCGCGAACTCGTGGACGGCATCGGCTTCGACACGGTCGACGCGGGCGGCCTCGACGACTCCTGGCGCCAGCAGCCGGGGAAGCCGGTCTACGGGGTGGCGGCCGGCGCGGAGACGGTACGCGAGCTGCTGGCGGAGGCGACGCCGGAGCGCACCGCGGAGTGGCGCGCCTGACTTCACCGGGACCGCGGTCCCCGGGCCGCGGTCCGCACCCGGGATGACCAAGGTCACGATCTTCGGTGGGAACCTGTGGCGGGGGCAGACGCTCCAGTAGGACGGAACAGACCATCATGTCCTTCGGGGCAGCAGCATCATCCGGAGCGACGCGATGACGCACTCACCTTCCGGGGCGTACCAGTCCCGGGGCCACCGCCGTGCATCCCGCGCCAAACGATGGACCATCGTTGTGGCGTCCATAGCCGTACTCGGACTGCTCACGGGGGGCGTGCTCGACTATCTCAAGATCGGGCCGTTCTCCGACAAGGGCGAGAAGGTCAGCTTCGGCCAGCAGGCGCCCGCGGGCAGCGGCGGGCAGGCCGGCGGGAACAACGGCGCGCAGCCCGTGGCCGACTCCAAGGTCCTGATGCCGACCGGACCCGAGGCCGAGTTCAAGAACGTCAACACCCTGGGCGACGGCACGCACATCGCCGTGACCACCCTGGAGGGCAAGAAGTCCGGTTTCACGGGCAAGGTCTGGGTCTGGGCCCCGAAGGAGTACGGCGAGGCCAAGTTCGCGAACAGCGGCTTCCCCGTACTCATCGCCCTGCCCGGCGGCCCCGGCTTCCCGGACAACTACTGGATGGGCACCAACCTCAAGCTCCAGTCGTCCATCTCCAAGTGGTACGCCGAGGGCAAGAGCAAGCCCTTCCTGCTGGCCATGCCGGTGCTGAACCCGAAGAACAACGGGACGTACTGGGACGGCAGCGACATCCCGGGCCAGCCGAAGATGGGCACCTGGCTCACCGACGACGTCCCGGACCTGATGAAGCAGAACTTCCGGACCATCAAGTCGCGTGACGGCTGGGCCTTCATGGGCTCCTCCTCCGGCGGCTTCGCGGGCATGAAGGCCGTCCTGAAGCACCCCGACCGCTTCAAGGCGGCCATCGCCTCCGGCCCGGACATCGTCCCGGACTCCCCGCTGTGGAAGGGCCACAAGAAGGAGATGGACGAGAACAACCCCGAGCTGCTGGCCAAGGATCTGATCGCCAAGGGCGGCCCGGAGGTCTACATCGCGTTCCAGTACGGCACCCGGGAGGACCCCATCACGATCAACGGGGTCAAGAAGTTCGTCGCCACCTACGGCAAGGGCCCGGTCCACACCAACGTGAAGGTGATCGAGGGCGGCAAGCACGACGCTTACACCTACGTCCCGAGCATGGGCCAGGGGCCCATCCAGTGGATCAGCGAGCAGCTGTCGGACCCGGTCCCGGCCTCCTGACGCGCCGCCCCACCCGAAGCCGCGAGACCGCCCCCGGTCTCGCGGCTTTCTCGTCCGCCGGGGCACGGACCACGCCCGTTTACCCTGTGACCAGGGATTTCTTGAGGGGGACAGGGGCTTTGGGCATGGGTGGGGAAGAACCCGCGGATCCGTTGCGATTCACCGTCCTCGGGCCGGTACGGGCCTGGCAGGGCATCACGGAGCTGCCGTTGGGGGCGCGCCAGCAGCGCTGCTTCCTCGCCGTGCTGCTCCTGCGCGCCGGCACCACCGTCCCGGCGGAGGAACTCGTCGACGCCCTCTGGGGCGAGCGGCCGCCCCTCGCGGCCCTGGGCACCGTGCGCACCTACGCCTACCGGCTGCGCAGGATCCTGGGGTACGGCACCATCGGCCCCGACGCGGGCGGCTACCGCGTCGATGCCGCCCCCGGGTCCGTCGACGCTGCGGAATGCGAACGCCTGGCGGCCGAGGCCGCCCGCCACCGCGCCGCCGGCCGTGCGGAAGCGGCCCTGACGGCCCTGCGGCAGGCCCTCTCGCTGTGGCACGGCGAGGCGCTGCCCGGACTCCCCGGCCCGTACGCCGAACGGCAGCGCGCCCGTTGGGCCGAGCGCCGCCTCGAACTCCTCGAAGCCCGCCTGGAGACCGAGCTGGAGCTCGGCCGCCACGACCGGATCACCGGGGAGCTCGCCGAGCTGGCCGACGCGCACCCGATGCGCGAGCGCGTCTCCCACCTGCGGATGCTCGCCCTCTACCGCGCCGGGCGCCAGGCCGAGGCCCTGGACGCGTACGCCGCCGCGCGCCGCACCCTGATCACCGAGCTCGGCGTCGAACCCGGCCCGGAGCTGCGGGAACTGCACGGCCGGATCCTCGCCGCCGACCCCGCCCTCGCGCCGGCCCCCGGCCCCCTCCGCGCCACCGCGAACGCGTCCGAGGCGCCTGCGGCCGCGCCGCCCGCCGCCCCTTCGCCGGAGCCTTTCGCCCTGCCGCCCACATCCCTGCCCGCCCCCAGGCAACTCCCGGCCAAATCGGCGGACTTCTGCGGACGGCAGGCCGAGAAGGCCGCGCTGCGCCGGGCCCTGCTCGCCCCCGGGACGCCTGTCGCCGTCGTCTGCGGCCTCGGCGGCGTCGGCAAGACCGAACTCGCCGTCCACCTCGCCCACTCCCTGGCCGCGCACTTCCCCGACGGTCAGCTCTACGCCGACCTGCACGGCGAGGACGGCCGGCCCACGCCGCCCGAGGAGATCCTCGGCTCCTTCATCGGGGCGTTCGGCATCCGCCGGGACGCGCTGCCCGCCGGGCTCACCGAGCGGTCCGTCCTCCTGCGCTCCGTGCTCGCCGGACGCCGCGTCCTCCTCGTCCTCGACAACGCGCGGGACGCCCGGCAGGTGCGTCCCCTGCTGCCGGGCGGACCTGGCTGCGCCGTGCTGGTCACCAGCCGCGCCCGGCTCACCTCCCTGACCACGGCCCACCCCGCCGAACTGGGCGTCCTCGGCCCCGAGGAGGCGCTCCAACTGCTCACCGCGCTCGTCGGCGAGGACCGCGTGCGCGCCGACGAGCCCGCGGCCCGGGAACTGCTGGCCGCCTGCGGCCACCTGCCCCTGGCCGTCCGGATCACCGCCGCCCGGCTCGTCCACCGCCCGTTCTGGACCCTCGCCGGAATCCTCCCCCGGTTCGCCGACGGCCGGCGCCGCCTCGACTTCCTGCGCACCGGCGACCTCGCGGTGGAGACCGTCTTCCGCTCCGGCTACGACCGGTTGGAGCCGGCGCAGGCGCGCGCCTTCCGGCTGCTCGCCGTCCCGGACACCCCCGACCTGCCGCTCGACGCCGTCGCCGCCCTGCTCGGCCTGCCCCGCGAGAAGGCGGAGGAACTCGCCGAGTCCCTCGCCGACGCCTCGATGCTGGAGACCCCCGCCCCCGGGCGCTACCGCTACCACGGCCTCCTGCGCGACTTCGCCCGCGCCCTCGGCACGCGGGCCGGCACACGGGGAGAGCCCGCCGGTCAGGGCGCGGGCGGCTACGGCCGGGTGTGACCGAGGGTCATGCGCAGGAAGCGGGGCCGGTAGATGTCCGCGTGGTGGATGACGTCGTCCGGGACGAGGCTGTTGACGTTGTAGGAGACGACGAGCTCGTCGCGGCGCTCGAGCTCCGGGTGTTCGTGGGGGTTGTAGGCGAAGACGTTCCGGTTGCGGTAGGTGCCGCCCGGTCCGGCCTCCGGGGCGGTGAAGACCGTACGGGGCCGGGTGAACGGCCCGTCGGGCGTGCGCGACCAGGCGAGCTGCACCTCCGCGCTGAACGGCAGGTCCACGCGCTGGGTGCACAGGACGTACCAGGCGCCGTGCCGCACGACGCTCAGCTCGTCCGAGGTGCGCAGCGCGGCACCGTCGGGCCCGGACAGCCGGGCGGAGCGGTGCTCGTCGGGGGACCAGCCGCCGCGGCCGGTCCAGAACTGCCAGGGCCCGCGCAGATCGGAGCCGGCGACGCGGGCCAGGTGGAGGTGGTTGCCCAGGCCGGGGGCCCGCTCGGTGCCGTAGACATAGGTGTGCCCGCCCTCCCGGGACAGCCACGCGCCCCACGAGACACCGGCCGATGACGGCAGTGGCGTCAGCGGCCCGGGCCCGGGTCCGCCGCCGGGGCCGAACCGGCCCAGCGCGCTGCCCCGCCAGGCCATGTCCAGGGGGCCGGGCCCGGTGCGCGCGTAGTGCGCGTAGACGACCTGGACACCGCCGCGGCCGGGGATCCCGGCCCGCGCCCAGTACCAGTCGTCGGGCCCCGAGCCGGACACGAGGGACGTGGGCCTGCCGGCCGCGTCCCGCCCGGTGACGGTGTGCGGGCCGGTGCTGTTCCAGAGGACGAAGCTGTTGTGCACGAAGGGTGTGGAGCCGCGCCCGGTGACGGGGGAGCGCGAGCCGTCGGGGCGTACGGTGCCGAGGAAGGTGTCGGAGAAGACCCACAGCTCGCCCTTGGGCGCGGGCACGGAATACGTGCTGTCGCCGCCGGTCCAGTGCCCCGGCGAACGGTCCCGCTCGGCATATCCGGTGAACGCCCCGTCGAGCACCGTGTCCGCCCGCACCCGGGTGACCTGCGGCGGATGCGCCGTGGGCGGCAGAAGGGCGCAGGTGGCGACGAGGGCGCAGAGCACCATGGCGGGGGAGCGCAGCCGGGCCGCGCGGCGGGGAGTTCGCATGACACCAGCCTCAACGAGCGCGCGCCGCCGCGGTAGTCGGCCTCAGTCGGTGCCGGCCGCCTCCAGCGCCACCTTCAGCAGCTCGTCCGGCGCGTCCCGCATGACGTTGTGGGTGGACGCCACCGCACGCACCTGCCACGCCGGATCGCCGAGCAGCCGCTCGTACGTGGGCCGGAACGGCGTCTCCGGCTCCCACCGCTCCGCGTACACGTAATACCTGCGCCGGACCCGGTCGAGACCGCCCCGCAGGCGGATCGACTGGAGCAGGGACGCCAGCGGGTGCGGGGTCGCGCGGGGGTCGAGGAAGGGCAGGGGCGCGGTCGCGTAGCCCAGGGCCCCCACACCCCGCAGGTACCAGTCCCGCACGGGGGCGTTGGCCAGCGTCCAGCAGGAGTCGCCGTCGGCGGGGACGAAGGCGTCGACGTAGACGAGTCCCTCGACGCGCTCGGGCATCCGGTCGGCGGCGCCCGTCATCACCATGCCGCCGTAGCTGTGCCCGACCAGCACCGCGTCGGTGATGTCCTCGTCCACCAGCAGGTTCGCCACGTCGTCGATGTGTGTGTCGAGATTCACCGAGGACGTGAGGAGGTGCTTCCGGCCCCCGACCCCGGTCAGCGTGACCGGGTACGCCTCGTGTCCGTGCCGCCGCAGCTCGCGCGCGAGCGGTTCGAAGCACCAGGCGCCGTGCCAGGCGCCGGGAACGAGTACGAACGTGGCCATGGGTAACTCCTTCTAACGGGGCGTCAGGGAAGCGCGGGCGTTGAGCACGTCCACGTCGCTCCCGGTGGTGTGCCGGTAGGTGTCCGTGATGCGGGCCAGGTCGTGCGGGTCCCGCACGGTGGCACGGTTCATTGTGCGGTTGGCCAGGACGACGGCCGACGTCGGCTCCCGGCGGGCCTCCTCGTAGCGGGCCAGCCCCTCGGCCACGCCGTCGGCGCGCGCGAGTTCGTAGGCGAGCACCCGTGCGTCGACGACCGCCTGGGAGGCGCCGTTGGCGCCCACCGGATACATCGGGTGCGCGGCGTCACCGAGCAGCGTCACGCGGCCGCGGCCCCAGGCCGGGAGCGGGTCGCGGTCGACCATGGGACAGGTGAGGATCTCCTCGCCGCCCGCCAGCAGGGCCGGCACGTCCAGCTCGCCGAGCCGCCAGCCCGCGTAGTGCGGCAGCACGTCCGCCGCGCGGGCGGTACGGTGGCGGCCCGCCTCCTCCGCGAGGGGCGCGGGCGCGGACTCCCGCACCTGGCACACCCAGTTGATCCGGCCCCGGCCGATCGGATAGGCGATCAGCTGGGTGTCCCCGTCGCGCAGGATCGCCATGGAACGCCCGGCGCGGAACGGCTCGGCCCGCGTCGTGCCCCGCCACATGCGGATGCCCGACCACAGCAGCGGCCCGCCGCCCGGGTGCAGCCGGGCGCGTACCACCGAGCGCAGTCCGTCGGCGCCGACGAGCGCGTCGGCGGTGATGCCGCCGGTGGCGCCCGTCGCCCGGTGCAGGAGGCCGGCCCGTACGCGGCCCGCCACCTCCTCGAAACACGTCAGGCGGAGCCCCGTACGGACCGCGCCGGTGCCCAGCCGTTCGCGCACCGCGGCCAGGAGCAGCAGCTGGAGTTCGCCGCGGTGGACCGACAACTGCGGCCAGCGGTAGCCCTGTGCGAGACCGCGCGGCTCGGAGAAGATCTCCTGGCCGTGGCGGTCGCAGTGGACGATCTCGGTGGTCGCCACCCCGGTCCCGGCGAGGGCGTCGCCGAGGCCGAGTTCGGTCAGTTCGCGTACGGCGTGCGGCAGGAGGTTGATGCCGACGCCGAGCGGGCGGATCTCCCGGGCGCTCTCCACCACGACCGCGTCGATGCCCGCCGCGTGCAGGCTCAGTGCCGTGGTGAGGCCGCCGATGCCGGCACCGGCGATGAGCACGGTCATCGGCCGGCCGGGATCTCGGGGCGGTCGATGACGCGCAGCCAGGTGCCGTCGGGCTCGCGGCGCGCCACCTGCACGCGGCCGCCCGTGCCGTCCGCCGGGCGGGTGGAGGTCAGGGCGAGGTCGCCGTAGCGGACCGTCGGCATGGGCTCCTCCACCACGAAGGGCAGCGGCGCGTGGGCGAGCATCCGCTCGCACACGGCGCGGATCGCCTCTCTGCCGACCGTCGCGGTCCCGGGCGGGAAGGCGAGCACGGCGTCGGGCGCGTAGAGCGCGGCCAGGCCCTCGGCGTCGCCGGCGTTGGCGCGCTCCACGAACAAGCGGGCCAGGTCCTCGGGGGTGTGGGCGGGTGCACGGTGCTCTCGGTGCGCGGTCATGGTGACTTCCTCTCTCTCGCTTCCACCCTCCGGCAGTGATGATCAGAAGTCCAAGAGATGGTTTGTCTGACCGCTAGAATCAACAGTTATGGAACTCCGGCAGCTCGCCTACTTCGTCGCCGTCGCCGAGGAGCGCAACTTCACCCGCGCCGCGGAGAAGGCCCACGTGGCCCAGCCGGGCGTCAGCGCCCAGATCCGCAAGCTCGAACGGGAGCTCGGCCAGGCGCTGTTGGACCGCTCGGGCCGCGAGGTGCGGCTGACCGAGGCGGGCGAGGCCGTCCTGCCCTACGCCCGGGCCGCGCTGGCCGCCGTGGAAGGCGCCCGGCTCGCCGTCGACGAACTCACCGGACTTCTCCGCGGCCACGTCGCCGTGGGCACCGTGACCTCGCACGACGTCGACCTGCCCGGCCTGCTCGCGGGATTCCACGACGACCACCCGGCGGTGGACATCACCCTCACCGAGGCGAACTCCGACCGGCTCATGGAAGACCTGCGGGCGGGCCTCCTCGACGCCGCCCTCATCAGCATCGGCGGCACCACCCCCGCCGGACTCGACATCCGGGTGGTCGACGACCAGCCGATCGTCGCCGCGGTCGCCCACGACCACGAACTCGCCATCCACCGGACCATCTCGGTCGACACCCTGCGCGGCCGCGACCTCATCAGCCTCCCCAGGGGCACGGGCCTGCGCACCCGGCTCGACGACGCCTGCGCGGCCGCGGGCTTCACCCCGAGGATCGCCTTCGAGGCGAGCGACCCCGGCGTCCTCGCCCAGCTCGCCGCCCGCGGCCTCGGTGCCGCGATCCTGCCGGGCGCGTTCGCCGACGCGCGGTCGGACGAACTGCGCAGCATCACGATCGACCGCCCGGCGCTCCGCGGCCGCCTCGCCTTCGCCTGGCGCGCCGACGGCCCGGCGAGCCCGGCGGGCCGCGCGCTCGTGGCGCGGGCCCGGACGACGCTGGGCGGCTGACCGGATCCCGGCCGGACCGTTACGCCCCTTCCTCGCGGCCCGGCAGCCGGGGCAGCACCTTCGTGCGGTAGAAGTCGAAGAAACCCTGCTGGTCGGGGCCGATCTGGTTGACGTAGACCGTGTCGAAACCCGCCTCCACGTACGTCGTGACCGCCTCGACGTGCGCCTCCGGGTCGTCGCCGCAGACCACCGCTTCCGCCACCTGCTCCGGTGTCACCAGCTCACTGGCCTGCTCGAAATGACGGGGCGTGGGCAGCAGTTGGGGCAGCTCGCCCGGGAGCTGCTCATTGGCCCACAGCCGGTGCGCCGTACGGACCGCCTGCTCGCGGTCCAGCCCCCAGCACACCTTCAGCCCGGCCTGCGCGGGCTTCACCCCGCCACCGCTGCGCCGGAAGCGGTCCACCGCCTCACCGTCCGGCGCCATGGTGATGAAGCCGTCCCCGATCCGCCCGGCCAGCTCGGTCGCCGCTGGGCCGAACGCCGATATGTCGATGGGCACGGGCTCGTCGGGCACCGTGTACAGCCGGGCGTTCTCCACCGTGTAGTGCTTGCCGTGGTGGCTGACCTCCCCGCCCTCGAACAGGAGCCGCATCACATGGACAGCCTCCTGGAGCATCTCCAGCCGGACGGGCGCCTGGGGCCAGGGAGCGCCCAGGATGTGCTCGTTGAGCGCCTCCCCGCTGCCCACCCCGAGCCGGAACCGCCCGCCCAGCTGAACAGCACAGGTGGCCGCGGCCTGCGCCGTCACGGCCGGGTGCAGCCGCATCATCGGGCAGGTCACGGCCGTCTGCACCGGCAGGGACGTGGCCTGCGACAGCGCGCCGATCACCGACCAGACGAAGGGGCTCTGGCCCTGCTCCGCATTCCACGGGTGGTAGTGATCGGAGATCCACAGCTTGGTGAAACCCGCTTGCTCGGCCATCCGCGCCTGCTCGACCAGCTCGTCCGGCCCGTGTTCCTCGCTGGAGAGGAAATAGCCGTATTCCGTCATCGGGGTGACCTCCTGGAGGGCGGCTCTCGGCCACCGGGTAACCATCCGGCCGCCACGGAAACCCCCGGTCACGGTGTCCGCGTACGGGATGCCGGGCTACTCCCGGTGCCCGTAGCGGCGCAGCGCCCAGCCGGGCAGCCCGAACCAGCACAGCACCAGCCACGCCACCACCCCGGCGACCACGTACGGCACGGCCGCGCTGTGCAGCGCGATGCGCAGGATGAGCAGCAGGGCCGAGGTGACCGTGGCCAGCAGCAGGACGACGCCGGTCATCGTCAGGCGGGCCGCCCAGGCCACCGTCTGCGGCTTCAGCCGCCGGCCGCTGACGATCCGGTGGAAGGAGACGGGCCCGACCAGCGCCCCGGTGGTGGCCGCGCCGAGCACCACCGTGACGACGTAGATGACGCGGTCGGTGTGGCCCAGCGTGGCGAACCGCGGGGTGAAGACCACGGTCAGCAGGAAGCCGAAGAGGATCTGCACCCCGGTCTGGGTGACCCGCACCTCCTGGAGCAGCTCGCTCCAGCGCCGGTCCGCCCCCTCGTCCGGCGTCTCGTGGCGGCCGCGCCGCGGCGGCTCCCCGGGCTCGGCGGGCGGGCCGGACGCTCCCGGCTCGTCCCGCGCTCCACTCGCTGCCATGGCGTTCCCGTCACCCGATAGCCCTCGCCTGCGCGCCGGGTACCCCGTCCAGCCTCCGCCATGCCCCGGAATGGAGCGGTTGCGTCCGTGGCCGCCGCGTCCCAATGTGGGACGGACGAAGCCACTTCCCCGTACGAGCGCCGGGCACGGAGCCCGGGCGCCGCTGAGGAGCGAGAGAGATGCCGCGAGGATCGAGCCCCAAGCGCGAGCGCCAGTACGAGCACATCAAGGAGAGCGCCGAGCAGCGCGGCGAGAGCACGAAGCGGGCCAAGGAGATCGCGGCCCGCACCGTGAACAAGGAGCGCGCCCGGTCCGGCGAGTCCCGCACCGCGAGCAAGAGCTCCACGCAGGACATGTCCTCGTCCAAGCGCGGCGGACAGCGCTCCCACAGCGGCGCCCAGGGTCCCACCTACGACCAGCTCTACGCGGAGGCGCAGCGCCGCAACATCCACGGCCGCTCCTCGATGAACAAGTCGGAGCTCAAACGGTCCCTGGGACGCTGACGCGCGCCGCCTTCCCATGCGGAGCACGACCCACCGGAACAGCGGCGGCCGCGGCATTCCTGGCCGAGACCCGCGCCGTGGTGACGAAGGGGCGCGCACGGCGGGGGAGAGGGGCCGCCCGCCGGCCCCAGCATGACGATCGCCACCCGGAACGGGAGCGCCGACGCCGTTCCGGACAGGCCGAGCGACGTCGCCAGCGCGGTTGAAGCCGCTCCAGGCAAACGCCTTACCTATGGCGAGATGAAGGGACGGCGGCGGGCGGGACAAGCCGGCGGTTCCATCCCGGAAGGGCGACGGGACGCGGGCGGGCGCGCCGGGGAAGGTGCGGCGCGCGGCGAACCCGTGGGGAGGCCACCGGCCTTGCGGCGCAGGCCAGTTCGGTCGATCCGCGCCGCCTCTCCCGCTATCCGGCCGCGTCCGCCGCGGCCCGCACCTCCGCCAGGTCGATCTTCTTCATGCCCATCATCGCCCGCATGGCCCGCTGCGCCCGCCCCGGGTCCGGGTCGTTGATCAGCGAGAGCAGCTCGATCGGTGTGACTTGCCAGGACAGCCCGTACTTGTCCTTCAGCCACCCGCACGCCACTTCCTCACCGCCCGCCGACAGCTTGGTCCAGTAGTAGTCGACCTCCTCCTGGTCGGCGCAGTTGATCATCAGTGAGATCGCCTCGTCGAACGTGAACTCCGGCCCGCCGTTGAGGGCGACGTAATCCTGCCCGTCGAGCGAGAACTCCACGGTCAACACGCTCCCGGCGGGCCGGGGCCCGGCTTCGCCGTAGTGCAGCACGCGCTTGATCTCGGAGTTGGGGAAGATCGATACGTAGAACTCGGCGGCGTCCTTGCCGTTGGTGTCGAACCAGAGGGTGGGCGTGATGCGGGGCACGGGGCCTCCCGTTGGTGAGGGGTTCTGTACGTACGGTGACACCGGGGCGGGGTGGGCGCTACTCGTTCGGGGTTTTGGGTTCGGGGCCTGCGGCGGGCTTCCCCCTCTCCGCCCCTTCCCGGCTGTGTCTGATGTGCGGCTCCGCCGCGTGGGGGCTGCCGCCCCAGACCCCCAGCAACA
>NZ_JBIRVR010000018.1:0-158899 GCF_044387105.1 Streptomyces sp. NPDC020379 | reverse complement strand
GGAATAAGCCCGGCCGTGCACAGCGTCCTCGCTGTGTTGTTGCCTGTCAGCCCCGAAGGACCAGCAGGACTTTCAAAGGAACCGCGTCCCGGCCATGAAGGCCAGGGACGGGGTATTTTATAGTCTGGCGTTGACTTTTGGCACGCTGTTGAGTTCTCAAGGAACGGACGCTTCCTTTGGCCCCGTTTCCGGGCCCTCCGGGCGCTTCCCTTCGGTGTTCCACCACTCTATCAGGAGTTTTTCCGCTCCCTTACCGCTCGTTTCCGTGGCCACAATGGACACACGGGCACACAGAAGCGGATCCGGGAAAAGGATCATATCCGATAGGTGCCGCCCCTCGCCTTGCCAGCAGTTGACTGCGGGCCTCGGTCGTGGGCAGGGATCCGACAGTACAGCTCCCGGCGGGGCGAGGCAAATCGATTCCGGGACCGTCGCCCGCGCATAGGAGGGGCCTCGGTGGCTGCGCCGGGTGGCCCTCACGCGTGCGGAATCAGCAGTTCCTATGACATACGCTTCTGGCCAGCGCGCCGTCCAGGACAGGCAGTGACGGCGTGTGATGAATCTTCACCCCTGGGAGGCTTCCCATGACCACCGTGACGTCCCCTCTTGCCGGACGCGCCATCGGACTCGCGGCAGTGCCCGATCCGGTCTTCTCCGGCGCGATGGTGGGACCCGGTACCGCTATCGACCCCGTGCGTGAGCCTTCGGCCGCGGTCTCGCCCGTTGACGGCGTCATCGTCTCGCTCCACCCCCACGCGTTCGTCGTCGTCGACGCCGAGGGGCACGGCGTGCTGACGCACCTCGGCATCGACACCGTGCAGCTCAACGGCGAGGGCTTCGAGCTGCTCGTCAACAAGGGCGACACGGTCACGCGCGGCCAGGAGGTCGTGCGTTGGAACCCGGTCGCCGTCGAAGCGGCCGGCAAGTCGCCGATCTGCCCGGTCGTCGCGCTCGAGGCCACGGCCGACTCGCTCGGCGATGTGCGCGAGGACGGCGACGTCAAGGCGGGCGACCAGCTCTTCAGCTGGCAGTAGCCGGCCCCGTCCCTGAGGACAGACAGGGACGGCACGTACGACATCCACCGCGGCGGTCGAGCCGCCGCATCAACGGAGACGGGTGAAATGGAGACAACGCTGCGAGGCGTCGGCGTGAGCCACGGTGTGGCGATCGGCGAGGTGCGGCACATGGGCACGGCGGTGCTGGAGCCGCCGGCGAAGCAGATCCCGACGGACGAGGCGCCGCGCGAACAGGGCCGCGCCCGCCAGGCCGTGGAAGCTGTCGCCGCCGACCTCATCGCGCGCGGCAACCTGGCCGGTGGCGAGGCCCAGCACGTGCTCGAGGCCCAGGCCATGATGGCGCAGGACCCGGAGCTCATGGCGGATGTCGAGCGGCGCATCACCGTCGGCAGCACCGCCGAACGCGCGGTCTACGACGCCTTCGCCGCCTACCGCGCGCTGCTCGCCAACGCGGGTGAGTACCTGGCCGGCCGGGTGGCCGACCTCGACGACGTGCGGAACCGTATCGTCGCGCGCCTGCTGGGCGTTCCGATGCCGGGCGTGCCCGACAGTGACGAGCCGTATGTGCTGATCGCGCGGGACCTCGCACCCGCCGACACCGCGCTGCTCGACCCGACCCTGGTGCTCGGCTTCGTGACCGAGGAGGGCGGGCCGACCAGCCACAGCGCCATCCTGGCCCGGGCGCTGGGCGTGCCCGCGGTCGTCGCCCTGCCGGGCGCCGGTGAGCTGGCCGAGGGCACGGTCGTGGCCGTGGACGGCAGCACGGGTGACGTCTTCGTGGAGCCGAGCGACGAGAAGCGCGCGGAGCTGACGAAGGCCGCCGAGGCGCGGAAGGCCGCGCTGGCCGCTTCGTCCGGCCCGGGTGCGACGTCCGACGGGCACAAGGTGCCGCTGCTGGCGAACGTCGGCGGTCCGGCCGATGTGCCGGCCGCGGTCGAGGCGGGTGCGGAGGGCGTGGGCCTGTTCCGTACCGAGTTCCTCTTCCTGGACGACAGCCAGAAGGCGCCTTCCGAGGCCAAGCAGGTCGAGGCGTACCGCAAGGTCCTGGAGGCGTTCCCCGAGGGCCGCGTGGTCGTGCGGGTGCTGGACGCGGGCGCGGACAAGCCGCTCGACTTCCTGACGCCGGCCGACGAGCCGAACCCCGCCCTGGGTGTGCGTGGTCTGCGCACGCTGCTGGACCACCCCGAGGTGCTGCGGACGCAGCTCACCGCGCTGGCCAAGGCCGCCGAGGGGCTGCCCGTCTATCTCGAGGTCATGGCCCCGATGGTGGCGGACCGCGCGGACGCGAAGGCCTTCGCCGACGCGTGCCGTGAGGCGGGGCTGCGGGCCAAGTTCGGCGCGATGGTGGAGATTCCCTCCGCCGCGCTGCGGGCCCGCTCGATCCTGCAGGAGGTCGAGTTCCTGTCGCTGGGCACCAACGACCTGGCGCAGTACACCTTCGCCGCCGACCGGCAGGTCGGTGCGGTGTCGCGGCTCCAGGATCCCTGGCAGCCGGCGCTGCTCGACCTGGTCGCGGCCTCCGCCGAGGCCGCGAAGGCCGAGGGCAAGAGCTGCGGTGTCTGTGGTGAGGCCGCGGCCGACCCGCTGCTGGCCTGTGTGCTGACCGGTCTGGGTGTGACCAGCCTGTCCATGGGCGCCGCCTCCATTCCTTATGTGCGCGCGACCCTGGCCAAGCACACGCTCGCGCAGTGCGAGCGTGCCGCTGCCGCCGCCCGTGCGACGGACTCCGCCGAGGAGGCCCGTGTGGCCGCGCAGGCGGTGCTGTCCGGCGAGTGAGCCGGTGACGTGGTGACGCGTCGTCAGATGTGGGAGGTGCCCCGCCGGGTCGGCGGGGCACCTTTCGCGTTTCAGGCCGTGGGGCGCCCGTCTCCTTCCGTGGGCTCGGTGAGACGCAGGCCCGCGCGGTAGTCGACGCCGGGCTCGGGCGGCACCGGTTCGCCGGTCCGGGCGTCGGTGCAGTAGGCGGCGAAGACCTCCGCCTCGCTGAGCGGCCTGAGCCAGCCGTCGCGCAGGCTCCAGCCCCGGACGGTGTCGCGGCGGCCGGGCGCGGCGGTGCGCAGGACGACTCCGCCGGGCCGCTCCGTGGCGATGCCCGCTCCCAGGACCGTGCAGAACACGAGGGCGGCGGCTTCCCCGAGGCGTAGTTCGCCGTCGTCGCCGTGCTCCGCGTGGAGGACGGCGACGAGCGGGGTGGCGCCTTCGGCGGGGACGCTGCACACGAGGTGGTGCGCGCCGGGGCCGGCCGCCGCGATGAGCTGCCGCAGGGCCTGGGTGGCGCGGGCGAAGGCGGCCCGGCCGATGTCCTCCCCGCAGGAGGCGCAGTCACCGCGGGTGAGCAGTGACGAGGCGTACTCCCATGTGGCCTGCTGCTCGGCCTCGTTGACGAGCTGGGGCAGGAGTCTGCCGATCGGCTGGCCCTCATAGGTGACGCTGGTGCCCGCCGCCGCGACCTCCGCCGTATAGCGGGTGCGGCTGGCCGGGGTGTCGGGGTCGAGGCGGGCGTCCGCGCAGAACTCCTCGTAGTCGACGGGGTCGAAGAGGGTCACGGTGGTGTGCGTGCCCTGGGCGGCGAGTGACCGCAGCAGCCCCTCCATCTGCCGCAGATACGTCGCGTGGTCGTCGAACAGGAAGGATCCGTACCGCCTCATGGCGGCGAAGTCCTGCTCGTCTGCCAGCACGGCCACCGTGCTGGGCACTTCTCGGCGCAGTGCGCGCCGCGTCGCCGGTCGTCGGTTGCCGCCGTTCCTGGTGTTCGCCATGGTTCCCCCTCAGCGCGGACGATCAATGCTCACTCACCGTAACCGGTGGCACTGACAACGCCGTTGTGCCGCGGTCGCGCACCAGGTGACGCTGAGCGTGGCAGACGGCGGCGAGAGCGGCGCCGAGGCCGAGCCAGCCGGCCGGTCCGGTGGCGATGGCGCAGGTCATGGCCAGGGGGCCGACGCTGCGCTGGGCGGCTTGGGCGAGGCCGTGGACGCCGAGGTAGGCGCCTTGGGCGGTGGGTGGGGCGAGGGCTACGGACAGTTCCCAGGAGACGGTGGCGTGCAGCATCTCGGCAACGGTGAAGGCGGTCGCGGCAAGGGTGAGGGCGAGGATGGCGAGCCAGGGTGTCGCGACGACGGAGGCGGCGAGGGCGGCGCCCCCGGCGAGGAAGGCCGCGCCCAGTGGGAGGAGGGTGGCGCGTGCGGCGCGCGGGGTGTTGCCGAAGCGGGCGAGGGGGACCTGGAAGCAGACCACGAGCAGGTTGTTGAGGACGAGGAGGAGTGGTACGGCCTGGTGCGGTGCGGTGGTGGCGGTCACGGTCCACAGCGGGAGGCCGATCTTGAAGACGGAGTCGTCGAGGAAGAGCAGGGTCTCGCTGGCGGTGTAAGCGAGGTAACGGCGGTCGCGCCAGGGGTTGTTGGGGCTTATCGGGGCGGGTGCGGTTTCCGCGTCGGTCATGGCCTCCCGGGCCGGTGGGGCGGAGGGGATTGGCGGTTCGGCGCAGCGGAGGGTGAGGAGCGCGCAGAGGACGAAGGAGAGGGCGTCGCCGGTGAGCAGCCAGCTGTAGACGGTGGTGGTGCCCAGGGTGAGCGCGCCGGCCGCGACGAGGCCGCCGACGGCCCATCCGGTGTTGGAGACGGTGCGGTTGATGGCCTGGTAGCGGCTGCGCTCCTCCCCCGCGACGCGGGTCGCGTACAGCTTGGTCAGGACGGCGGAGGTCCGGTCGCCGAGGCTGCCGACGGTCGCGATGGCGAGCAGGAGGCGCAGGTCGGTGGTGGCGAGGAGGCCGAGTGAGGCGAGGGCGCGTACGGCTTGGACGACGGTCAGCAGGGAGCGCAGTGGTACACGGTCGGCCAGGAGGCCGCCGAGCGGAGGGCCCGCTATGCCGATGGCGCCCGACAGACCGACGAGGAGGCCGATCTCGGCGGCGTCGAGCCCCGCGACGAAGGTGAAGTAGAGGGCGGAGGTGGCCCCCCAGAGCCCCGAGCCCGCCTTGTCGGCGAAGGTGACCGCCATCATCCGGCGGCCGTCCGGTCCCCCCGGTATCCGCATGTGTTCCCCCTTGACCGAGCAATTGTATTGATACATAGTTAGATCTGTGGCAACACAATATGAGATCAGGGGTACGAACGCCAAGGAGATTTCCGCCTCCGTCGAACGGGGCGTCGCGGACGGGTCGTTGCCCCCGGGCAGCGCCCTGCCGCCCGTCCGGGCGCTGGCGGAACGGCTGGGGGTGAGTCCGGGCACGGTCGCGGCCAGCTACAAGGAGTTGCGCGGGCGCGGCATCGTCCTCACCCGCGGACGCGGCGGCACGGTGGTGGCCGAGGCCCCGGCGGTCGCCTCGCGGCGCCCGCCGAAGGTCCCGGCGGGCCTGCGTGACCTGGCCGGCGGCCATCCGGATCCGGTGTTCCTGCCCGACGCGGCGCCGTCCGTGTGGGTGTCGCCGGGCGCGCGTTCGCACCGCGCCTCGCCCCGGCTGCCGCGTCTGGAGGAACTGACGCGCGCGTGGTACGAACGCGACGGCGTGCCCAGTGGCGATGTCACCTTCGCGCACAGCGCGCTGGACTGCGTGGCCCGGCTGCTCTCCGTCGAGCTGCGGCCGGGGGACGCGGTGGCGATGGAGGATCCCGGCTACCACCACCTGCTGGACCTCGTGTCGGCCCTCGGGCTGCGGTCCGTGCCGGTCGCGGTGGACGACGAGGGCATCCGCCCCGACGCGCTACGGGCCGCGGTGCGCGCGGGTGTACGGGCGGTGATCTGCGGTCCGCGGTCGCAGAATCCGTACGGCGGGTGCTTCTCGGCACAGCGGCGGGACGCCCTCGTCGAGGTGCTCGCGGAGGCACCGGACGTGCTGGTGATCGAGAACGACCACGCGGCGGAGATCGCTGGGGTGCCGCTGCACAGCCTCACCGCGGGCGGCCTGACGCGCTGGGCTCAGGTCCGCACGGTCACCAAATACCTGGGGACGGACCTGCGGTGGGCGGCGATGGCGTGCGACGCGGTCACCTTGGCCCGGCACGACGGGCGGCTGCTGCTGACGTCGGGCTGGGTGAGTCACGCCTTGCAGGAGACGGTGGTGAGCCTGCTGACGGACCCCGCCGCCCAGGATCTCGTACGACAGGCGAACGCCGCCTACACGCTGCGGCGGCGGACGCTGCTGGACGAGCTGGCGCGGCACGGGATCGCGGCGCACGGAGCGAGCGGCCTGAACGTCTGGGTGCCGGTGCGGGACGAGGCGGCGGTGGTCAACGGGCTGCGGTCGTCGGGATGGTGGGTGGCCGCGGGGGCGCGCTTCCGGCTGGCGGCCGGGCCGGGGGTGCGGGTCACCGCGGCGGAGCTGCCCCCGTCGGAAGCCGGGCGGTTCGCGGCGGACTTCGCGGCGGCGCTGGGGGAACGGCAGGCGACGTACGGCGGGTGAGGCGGGTGGGCGGGTTTCCCCGCCCACCCCTTCCGTGGCCGGCGGTCAGGAGGGAGCGGATCCGCCCGTCACGCCCGCTCGCGGCCCAGCTTCTCGTAGAAGTGCAGCAGCGCGACGTTGTCGACCGAGCCGGGGTTGACCGCCTTCTCCAGGGGCGTGCCCTGGAGAAGGCGCTTGACGGGGACCTCTATCCGCTTGCCGGTGAGCGTGTGCGGGATGCCCGTGACCTCGATGACCTCATCGGGGACGTGACGCGGTGAGAGCTGCTCACGGATGGTGCGCTTGATGCGGCCGAGGAGTTCCTCGTCCAGCGTGGCGCCGGGTGCGAGGTGGACGAAGAGCGGCATCCAATAGCCGCCGTCGGGCCGTTCGACGCCGATGACGAGGGATTCGCGGATCTCGGGGAGCCGCTCGACGGCCTCGTAGATGTCCGAGGAGCCCATGCGGACGCCCTGGCGGTTGAGGGTGGAGTCGGAGCGGCCGTGGATGACGACGCTGCCGCGCGAGGTGAGGGTGATCCAGTCGCCGTGCCGCCAGACGCCGGGGAACATCTCGAAATAGCTGTCGCGGTAGCGGCTGCCGTCGGGGTCGTTCCAGAAGCGGACCGGCATGGACGGCATGGGGGCCGCGACGATCAGCTCGCCGACCTCGTCGACGACGGGCTCGCCGTGCGCGTCCCACGCCTGGAGGTCCGTGCCGAGGCAGGGGGCCTGGAGCTCGCCGATGTGCACCGGGAGGGTGGGCACGGCGCCGGCGAAGCAGCTGCACACGTCCGTGCCGCCGCTGACGGAGGCGATCCACATGTCGGCGGCGACCTCGTCGTGGAGCCAGCGGAAGCCGTCGGGGGGCAGCGGTGAGCCCGTGGTGGCCACGCATCTGACGCGGGAGAGGTCGAAGGTGCGGCCCGGGTGGACGTCGGCCTTGCGGCAGGCCATCACATAGGCGGCGGAGGTGCCGAAGAGCGTGGCTCCGGTGCGCTCGGCGACGCGCCACTGGGCGGCGGTGTCGGGGTGGCCGGGGCTGCCGTCGTAGAGCACGACGGTGGCGCCCACCAGGAGGCCGGAGACGAGGAAGTTCCACATCATCCAGCCGGTGGAGGTGTACCAGAAGAAGCGGTCGCCCGGGCCCAGGTCGCAGTGCAGGGCGAGCTGCTTGACGTGCTCGACGAGGATGCCGCCCTGGGACTGCACGATGGCCTTGGGCAGACCGGTGGTGCCCGACGAATAGAGCACCCACAGCGGGTGGTCGAAGGGGACCTGCTCGAAAACGGGCTCCACCGTGCCGGAGGTGAGGGCGTCCCACTCCAGCGCTCCCTCCGGAGCCGGGGTGCCCAGCAGCGGGATGTGCACCACGGCGCGCACCGTGGGCAGCCCCGCCCGCAGCTCGGTGACGGTGCCGGCCCGGTCGTGGCGCTTGCCGCCGTAGTGATAGCCGTCGACGGTGAACAGCACGACCGGCTCCACCTGCTGGAAGCGGTCGAGGACGCTGCGGGCCCCGAAGTCGGGGGCGCAGGAGGTCCAGACGCCGCCGACGGCCGCGGTGGCGAGCAGGGCGACGACGGCCTGCGGGATGTTGGGCACATACGCGCTGACGCGGTCACCGGGACGGACCCCGAGCCGGCGGAGCTCGGCGGCCAGCGAGCCCACCTGGGCGCGCAGCTCGGCCCAGGTCACCGGGCTCGGGTCGTGTGTCTCGTCGGTGTGCAGCAGGGCCGGCTCATGGGCGCGGGCGGGGTCCTCGGCGGTGCGCAGCGCGTGCTCGGCGTAGTTGAGCGTGGCGCCGGGGAACCATACGGCGCCGGGCATCGCGGGATCGGCGAGGACCCTCTCGTACGGGCTGGAGAAGCGCACGTCGCACCACTCGGTGACGGCCTGCCAGAAGCGCTCCAGCTCCGCCACCGACCAGCGGTGCAGGGCGGCATAGCTCGCGGCGGGGTCGCCCGGGGCGGGGGCGGGCGCGCCGTGGTGCTCGGCGGCCCAGCGGTGGAAGCGGGTGACCTGTGCGCGGGCGACGCGGTCCTCGCCGGGGCTCCAGAGGGGCTCCGGTCGGTCGGCGGGCTGCGGTGCGGTGGTCATCGTGGCTGCTCCCGGCTGTACGCGTCGTGGGCGTCGCCGCGCACGCCGTCTGGGTGCCGTGCGTGACGCGGCTGAGCAGGACGATGCCATGTGATCGACTCGGGCACCAGCCCTGTGGATAACCCGTGAGCGGACCCACTGGTGTCCGGTGGATCCCCCGGGGGTGAACGAGTGTTGAACGGAGCGCCGCCCCGAGGGCGGCGGTGGCAGGCTGAGCAGCATGGATGCGCGTGATCTGCGGCGGTTAGTGAATACGGTCGGGACGGCACGGGGCCTGCGGTCCCTGCGGTGGGCCTGGCGCAGGCGGTGGGCGGACGCGGCGGGTCTGCCCCGGCGGGGCGCGGAGCGGGCACGGGTGCCGGGGGCCGTGCAGGGGGCCGAGCCGCTGCCGGGCGGCGGGGTGGTGCGGTTCGCGCGGTCGTCGCTGCGGGTGCGGGTGGCCGTGGGCGGCGCGGTGTTCTGCGGCTGGGACGGCGCGGAGCCGGAGCCGTCGTACGCCTTGGCGGGACAGGTGCCGGAGGCGGACGAGCGCGCGGTGCTGGAGCCGGACACCGACGGCGGCTGGCGGGTGGTGTCCGAGCGGGTCCTGGTGGTGGTGGGGCGCCACGGCGCGGTGGAGGTGCGGACGCCGGGCGGGGTGGTGCTGCGGCGCGATCTGCCGCCGCGGTGGTGGGAACCGGTGGATGCGGCGGCCCGGGAGCCGGTGGAGGCGCGGTGGACGCAGCGGTCGGAAGTGGCGGCCGACGCGCGGTTCTTCGGTCTGGGGGGCAGGGCGGCGGGGCCCCGGCTGCGGGACGGCGCGTACCGCCTGTGGAACACCGACCCCGGCGGCGCCTTCGAGCCCGGTGACGATCCGCTGTACATCACGATGCCCGTGCAGTTGGTGGTCGCGGACGCGGGTACGCATCTGGCCTTCCACGACAACACCTGGGACGGCCGGGTGACGTTGCGCGAGGGCGAGGAGGGCGCGGGGTCGGGTCACGACCGGCCGGGGAGCTGCGAGGTGCGGATGGAGGGCGGTCCGCTGCGCTCCTGGGTGGTGGTGGGCACGCCCGCGCGCGTGCTGCACACCTGGTCCTCGCTGACGGGGTCCCCGGCCCTGCCGCCGGCCTGGGCGCTCGGCCCGCAGCACGCGCGCTGGGGGTTCGGCAGTGAGCGGGAGGTGCGCAGGGTCGTCGCGGGGTACCGGGAGCGCGGGCTGCCGCTGTCCGCGGTGCACCTGGACATCGATCACTATCAGGGGCATCGCGTCTTCACGGTGGACCGGCAGCGGTTCCCCGATCTGCCCGGTCTGGCGGCCGAGTTGCGGGAGCAGGGGGTGCGGCTGGTGTCCATCGTGGATCCCGCCGTGCGGGCCCGGCCGGGGGTCGCGGTGTACGACAGCGGCACGGCGGCCGGTGCGTTCGTGCGGGACGCGCGCGGGCGGGAGGTGCGCGGCGAGGTGTGGCCCGGTGAGTCCGTCTTCCCCGACTTCACCGATCCCGGGGTGCGCGAGTGGTGGGGCGGGCTGTACGCGGAGCGGCTGGCGCAGGGCTTCTCCGGGGTGTGGCACGACATGAACGAGCCGGTGTCGTTCGCGGCGTTCGGCGATCCGTCGCTGCCGCGTTCCGCCCGGCACTCGCTGGAGGGGCGGGGAGGTGACCACCGGGCGGCGCACAATGTGTACGGGCTGACCATGGCGCGCGCGGGTTACGAGGGGCTGCGCGGACTGCGGCCGGAGGAGCGTCCGTTCCTGTTCTCCCGGTCGGGCTGGGCGGGCATGCAGCGCTACGGCGGCACGTGGTCCGGTGATGTGGCGACGGGCTGGCCGGGGCTGCGCGCGTCACTGGCGCTGGTCCTGGGGCTGGGGCTGTGCGGAGTGCCGTATTCGGGCCCGGACGTCGGCGGTTTCACCGGTCATCCGTCGCCGGAGCTCTTCCTGCGCTGGTTCCAGCTGGGCGCGTATCTGCCGCTGTTCCGTACGCACGCGGCGCACGACGCGGGCCGCCGGGAGCCGTGGGAGTTCGGGACGGAGGTGCTGGAGCACGCGGGTGCGGCGCTGCGGGAGCGGATGCGGCTGTTGCCGTATTTCGTGACGCTCGCGCACCTGGCCCAGCGCACGGGCGCGCCGTATGTGCGGCCGGTGTGGTGGCGTTCACCGGAGGACCGTGCCCTGCGTGACTGCGAGGACGCGTTCCTGCTGGGTGATTCGCTGCTGGTGGCGCCGGTGCTGGAGCAGGGCACCGACCGGCGGGCGGTGCGGCTGCCGCGCGGGCGGTGGTACGACACGGCGACGGGACAGGCGCACGAGGGGCCGGGGCAGGTGCTGCTGGACGCTCCCCTGTCGCGCGTCCCGGTGCTGGCGCGGGCGGGTTCGGTGATCCCGGTGACCGGGGCGGACGGTGGGGTGGAGCTGGAGGTGTGGGCGCCGGCGGCCGGTCGTACGGGCGGCGGGGTGCTCGTGCCGGACACGGGCACGGGGTGGGCCGCGCCGTCGGTCGTGCGCTTCACGACGCGGCTGCGCGACGGTGTGGTCGAGGTGGAGCGGGAGGGGGCGGAGGATGTGGGCTATCCGGTGCGGGTGCGGGGTGAGACGGGCGGCGCTCTCCCCCGGCCCGCCCGTTCCCGGGACCGGAGTTCGGCGCCGGAGGCGCCGTAAGGGGCTTTCCGGGCCGCGCGGTCGCCCGGCCTTCCCCCGCGCTCCCGGCCCCTCGGCCATCCCGTGCGCGCACGGTCCCCCGGCCTTCCCGTACGCGCACGGTCCCTCGGCCTTCGCGTACGCTCCCGCGCTCCCGATCGGCTCACGGCGGCGGGGTGCGCAGCGGGCGGATGCCCCAGGGGCCCTTCCGCGCGCGCCCGCGCTCTGCTACCTGGAACGTCATGTCGAGATTCTCCGCGGCGCTGCGCGCCCTCGCCCTCCCTCTGGCCGGCCTCTTGGCGCTCTCCGCCGCCCCCGCCGCGCGCGCCCGGCCGGTGGAGGCCGGACCGCCCGCCGGTTTCGTGGCACTGTCCGACGTCGATCCGACGATCCTCCAGGAGGTGCGGTACGCCACCGCGCACAACTTCACCAGCCACCGTGTCGACGGCTACCGGCGCCCCGTGTGCCTCCTGACCCGCCAGGCCGCCCAGGCGCTGCACCGGGCGCAGCGCGCCCTGCTGCCGCGGGGTTACAGCCTCAAGGTGTACGACTGCTACCGGCCGCAGCGTGCGGTCGACGACTTCGTGGCCTGGGCGAAGGATCTCGCGGACGAGCGGATGAAGGGGGAGTTCTATCCCCGGGTGGACAAGTCGCGGCTTTTTGACGACGGTTACATCGCCGCGAAGTCCGGGCACAGCAGGGGCAGCACGATGGACCTGACGCTGGTGCGGCTGCCCGCCCGGCCGACGCGTCCGTACCGCCCGGGTGAACGGCTGGTGCCCTGTTACGCGCCGCAGGAGCGCAGGTTCCCCGACAACTCCGTCGACATGGGGACGGGGTTCGACTGCTTCGACACCCTCGCCCACACGCTGGATCCCAGGGTCGGTGGTGCGCGGCGCGATCACCGGCTGCTGTTGAAATCCACGATGGAGCGGGCCGGTTTCGTCAATCTGCCGGAGGAGTGGTGGCACTACACGCTCCGCGGGGAGCCGTTCCCTGACACCTATTTCGACTTCCCCGTGGGGTGACGGCGGCGCTTGACGCTCCCGTACGCCAGGTGAACACTGCCCGTTCGAGCAGTGTGGGCCAGCGCAGTCCTCCGAGGAGACGCCATGACGGGCTCGTACGTCGCCGCGATCGACCAGGGCACCACCTCCAGCCGCTGCATCGTCTTCGACCGGGACGGGTCGGTCGTGGCCGTGGACCGGCGTGAGCACCGGCAGATCTTTCCCCGGCCGGGCTGGGTGGAGCACGACGCGGCCGAGATCTGGGCGAAGGTGCGTGCCGTGGTCGCGGGCGCGCTCGCGGCGGCGGGTCTGCGGGCGGAGGAGCTGAGCGCGCTGGGCATCACCAACCAGCGGGAGACGACGGTCCTCTGGGACCGTTCGACGGGCAAGCCGGTGCACAACGCCCTCGTCTGGCAGGACACCCGGACGGCCGCGCTCTGCCACGACCTGGGCGGCGCGGACGGGCCCGACCGCTTCCGGGAGACGACCGGGCTGCCGCTGGCCAGCTATTTCTCCGGGCCCAAGGTGGCCTGGCTGCTGGAGCATGTGCCGGGACTGCGGCGGCGGGCGGAGAACGGGGAGATCGCGTTCGGCACCGTCGACTCCTGGCTGATCTGGAATCTGACCGGCGGCACGGACGGCGGGGCACACGTCACCGATGTGACGAACGCGGGGCGCACCCTGCTGATGGATCTCGGCACCCTTCAGTGGGATCCGGCGATCCTGGCCGAGCTGGGCATCCCGGAGGCGGTGCTGCCGGAGATCCGGTCCTCGGCCGAGGTGTACGGGAGGGCGGTGGGTCCGCTGGCCGGGGTGCCGGTCGCGTCGGCGCTGGGTGATCAGCAGGCGGCGCTGTTCGGGCAGACCTGCTACGAGGTGGGCGAGGCCAAGAACACGTACGGTACGGGCAGTTTCCTGCTGCTCAACACGGGCGAGCGGCCGGTGCCGTCGAAGAACGGGCTGCTGACAACGGTCGGTTATCAGCTCGGCGGGGAGGCGCCCGTCTATTGCCTGGAGGGGTCGATAGCGGTCACCGGCGCGCTGGTGCAGTGGTTCCGCGACCAGCTGGGCCTCATCCGCTCCGCCGACGAGATCGAGCCGCTGGCGGCGAGCGTGCGGGACAACGGCGGCGCGTACGTCGTGCCCGCCTTCTCCGGGCTGTACGCCCCGCACTGGCGCTCCGACGCCCGTGGTGTCATCACCGGGCTGACCCGCTACGTCACCAAGGCGCACCTGGCGCGGGCGGTGCTGGAGGCCACCAGCTGGCAGACCCGTGAGGTCGTGGACGCGATGTTCCAGGACTCCGGGGTGCCGATCACCTCGCTCAAGGTGGACGGCGGCATGACGGCCAACTGCCTGCTGATGCAGCACCAGGCCGATGTGCTGGGGGTGCCGGTGATCCGGCCCGTGGTCGCCGAGACGACGTGCCTGGGCGCCGCGTACGCCGCCGGGCTCGCCACCGGTGTGTGGGGCGGCCTGGACGAACTGCGGGCGCACTGGCGGCAGGACGCGCGGTGGACGCCCCGGATGGACGCGGCGGAGCGGGAGGGCGAGTACGGGCGCTGGCGCAGGGCCGTGGAGCGCAGCTTCGGGTGGCTCGACGAGGGTGCCCAGGGGGAGGGTGCCTAGATGATCAAGTCCGATGCCGGGGCATCCGTGCAGGGTGATGAGGTCAGCTGCGCGGCAGCTTGAGAAGGAAATGTTTCCCCAGGTCAGCGGCCCTTTCCCTGGAGGTGCTGGGCTGGGCTGGACGACTCCCGGGTTGACATGCAGGTAAATGCTTGCATGATGGTGGGTGTGAGCGATGAGATGGACAGGGTCTTCAAGGCTCTGTCCGATGCGACCCGCCGGCGCCTGCTGGACCGGCTGCGCGAGAACAACGGCCAGACTCTCAGCGAGCTGTGCGACGGCCTGGCGATGTCCCGCCAGGCGGCCACCCAGCACCTGGGCCTGCTGGAGGCCGCGAACCTCGTCAGCACGGTCAGAAGAGGCCGGGAGAAACTCCACTACCTCAACCCCGTACCGCTCCACGAGATCCAGGAGCGGTGGATCGACAAGTTCGAACGCCCGCGCCTGCGGGCTCTGAGCGCACTGAAACAGAAAGCCGAGCACGCCATGTCCGCCAAGCCGCAGTTCGTCTACACCACCTACATCGAAGCCACCCCGGACAAGGTCTGGGAAGCCCTGACCGACCCCGGGATGACCGCCGCCTACTGGGGCCACAGCAACGTCTCGGACTGGCAGCCGGGTTCCGCCTGGGAACACCGCCGCACCGACGGCTCCGGCGTCGCCGATGTGGCGGGCGCCATCGTCGAAGCCGTCCCGGCCAAGCGCCTCGTCATCACCTGGGCCGTCCCCGGCGAAGACCGCCCGAACGGTCCCTCCACGGTCACCTTCGACCTCAAGCCGCTCGGCGACACCGTCGTCCAGCTCACCGTCACCCACGAGAACCTGCGCGACGAGGCCGAGCGCCGCCAGGCCGCCGGCGGGTGGACGGCGGTGCTGTCCAACCTCAAGACCTATCTCGAGACGGGCAAGCCGCTGTCCTCGCCACTGTGGTCCTGATCCGCGCACGGGGCCGACCGCGCCCTCTCCCCACGCCCGCACAGCGACAACGCCGGCATGGACGTTCCGTCGACGGCACCCTCAAGGGCCAGGTGGGCCTCGAACAGCGCGGAGCGTCTCATTCCGTGACGCCGGTGGCGATGGCGTGTTCGACGACGGAGATCAGGACGTGCTTCACGGACTCGCGCTCGCGGGCGTCGCACATGACCACCGGCACGCCCGGGTCGAGGTCGAGCGCCTCGCGCACGTCGCTCTCGGGATAGCGGTCGGCGCCGTCGAAGCAGTTGACGGCGAGGGTGAAGGCGATGCCGCGCCGTTCGAAGTAGTCGACGGCCGCGAAGCAGTCGGCGAGGCGGCGGGTGTCGGCGAGGACGACGGCGCCCAGGGCGCCCTGGGCGAGCTCGGCCCACAGGAACCAGAAGCGGTCCTGGCCGGGTGTGCCGAAGAGGTAGAGGACCAGGTCCTCGCGGAGGGTGATCCGGCCGAAGTCCATGGCGACGGTGGTGGTGTGCTTGGCCTCGACTCCCGTGAGGTCGTCGACCGGGCGCCCGGCCTCCGTGAGCGCCTCCTCCGTGCGCAGGGGCCGGATCTCGCTGACCGCGCCGACCATGGTGGTCTTGCCGGCGCCGAAGCCGCCGGCGACGAGCAGCTTGAGGGCGAGCGGGGCGGTGGCGGTGCGGGCGGGCGTCATGGCGGCCTCCTTCGGGGGTGATCGTTCCGCATCGGTCGTGATCACGACAAGTTTTTTGGGCTCCCCCGATGGACGGCGCGCCCGCCGCCTTCGCCTGCGTCCCGGCGTCCCCGGCCGCCGCACGGTGTGCGGCGGCCGGGCCGTCACAGCGTGCGGAGGGCCTCGATGACGTCCCTGAGGACGGTCTCGTCGGGGAGCTCCGCCGGTGGTACCGGGCGGGTGACCCGGACGAATCCCGCCTCCAGCAGGTCACCGACGAGCACCCGCAGCACACCGACCGGCAGGTCGAGTCCGGCGGCCAGCTCCGCGACGGACTGCGGGCGCGTGCGCGAGAGTTCGACGATGTCGAGGTGCTCGGGCGAGAGCGTCCGGTCCGCGACGGCCTGCGCCGCGCCGGACGGCCCGGCCAGGGACTCGTCGGCGATGACCACCGCGATGAGGTCGAGTTCGCCGCCGTCCGCGCCGCGGGTCCGGCCGCGGGTCATGGCGTACGGGCGGACCACCGGGCCCGCCGCGTCGTCGTACCACCGCACCGCGGCGTGTGCGTCCGCGGCGGTGCGGTGGCCGTCGTCCCCGGTCATGCCGGCCGTCACCCGTCGGCGGCCACGCCGGTCCGCGGAGCCGTGGCCAGGTGCGCGCCCACGCGCTTGACGAGCAGCGTCATCTCATAGGCGACCAGGCCGATGTCGGAGTCGGCGTCGGCGAGCACGGCGAGGCAGCTGCCGTCGCCGGCGGCGGTGACGAACAGGAAGGCGTTGTCGAGCTCGACGACGGTCTGGCGGACCTGGCCGGCGTCGAAGTGCCGGCCCACGCCCTTGGCCAGGCTGTGGAAGCCGGAGGAGACGGCGGCGAGGTGCTCGGCGTCCTCGCGGGAGAGCCCCTGGGACTTGCCGGTGGGCAGGCCGTCGCCGGAGAGCACCAGCGCCTTGCGCACGGTGCCGACGCGCTCGACCAGGTCGTCGAGCAGCCAGTTCAGGTCGCCGGTGGCTGCCGGCCGCCGCTCGTGCGCGCCGGGCGGTGTGCCGTCGGTCCCGGTGGTGCGTATCGCGGCCTTCGGTGCGGTCATGGACCGTCCCCCTCGTGTGTGGTTCCTGGTGCTGTGGTTCTCGTGCCGGTTCCATGATCCTCCCGCCCGCGCTGCCAGCCGCGCTGGAGGGCCGCCATGCGGGCCCGTACCTCCTCGGCGTCGCGCTCCGCTTCCGCGGCGGCGCCGTGCGAGGGGGCGTCCCGCGGCCAGCGGACGGGGTCGTTCCGCAGCTGTGGGGCGAGGCTGGCCTGGCGTACGCGCCGGGGCAGCCCGCCGGTCGGGGTGCGCTCGTCGTCGGCGTCCGGGCCGCTGCCGCCGGTGCTCAGGGCGGGGGGTCTGCGGCGGGGCAGCGGCTGCGGTCCGTCGCCCGCCAGGTGGTGCTGTGCCTCGCCGTCGTCGGGCCCAGTGTCGAACGGGCAGAGCGGAAGCTCCGGTTCGGCCGTGGCGTGCCGGTGCCGTCCGGGCAGCGGGGCGGGGCCGGGCGCGGCGAGCGCCGAGAGCGGCGACAGGGGCGTCGTCGGCCGGTCCTTCGGCAGCTCCCGCGCCCCGGTGTCCTCGTCGTCCGGTGCCGCGCCCTTGCCCGCGGCGGTGAGCAGCGCGAGGGGGACGAGGACGACCGCGGTGGTGCCGCCGTACGGGGAGGGCTGGAGCGAGACCTTCACGCCGTGGCGACGGGCGAGCCTGCTCACGACGAACAGGCCGAGGCGGTCGGTGTCGGACAGCTCGAACTCGGGGGTCTCGGCGAGCCGGAGGTTGGCTTCGAGCATGAGGTCCGGTGCCATGCCGAGTCCGCGGTCGTGGATCTCGATCGTGAAGCCGTTGGGGACCCGCTCCCCCAGCACCTGGACGCCGGTGTGCGGCGGGGAGAAGACGGTGGCGTTCTCCAGGAGTTCGGCGAGGAGGTGGGTGAGGTCGCCGACGGCCGGGCCGTGCACGGCGAGGCGGGGCAGGCGGCGCACCTCGACGCGTTCGTACGCCTCGACCTCGGCGACCGCGGCCCGTACGACGTCCATCAGGGGCACCGGCCTGCGCCACTGCCGGGCGGGGGCGGCGCCCGAGAGGATGACGAGGCCCTCGGCGTGGCGGCGCATGCGGGTGGTCAGGTGGTCGAGGCGGAAGAGGTCGGCGAGTTCGCCGGTGTCCTCGGTGCGGCGCTCCATGGCGTCGAGCAGGGTCAGCTGGCGGTGCAGCAGCACCTGGCTGCGGCGGGCGAGGTTGACGAAGACGTCGGAGACGCCGCGGCGCATGTCGGCCTGTTTGACGGCCGCTTCGACGGCGGCGCGCTGGAGGGTGTTGAGCGCCTGGCCGACCTGGCCGAGTTCGTCGGGGCCGAAGTCGCGGCGGGGCACCTCGGCCTCCACGTCGATCTGTTCGCCCGCGGCGAGGCGGCGCATCACGGCGGGCAGCCGGACGCCCGACGCCTCGTGTGCCTCCTTGCGCAGGGCGCGCAGGTCCCGGACCAGGCCGCGGCCGACCTTGAGGGAGATGACGAGCGAGCAGACGAGGGCGGCGAGCCCGAGGACGCCCGCGGCCGCGGCCCTGACGAGGACGACGGTGGCGGCGGGCTGGACGCGGTCCGCGTAGCGGTCGATGGCCTGGGTGCCCATCCGGCCGAGCTCGTCGAGGACCGTCCCGGCGGCGGAGTTCCAGCGCTGGGGGTCGACGGCGTGCGGGGCGCGGTCCGCGCCCGCGAGGACGACGGCGTCCTCGGTGGAGCGCAGGGTCTCGGCGGTGCTGCCACGCCAGTAGTCCTCGTAGATCTTCTGGTCCGCGAGCGGCATGACGGCGAGGCTGGTGCTGTAGAGGACCTGGCGTTCGGCGACGCGGTCGGAGAAGGCGCGCAGGTCCTGGCGGCTCATGCCGCCGGCGGTGAGCGCGGAGGCGAGGAGGGCGTCCTCGCGGGAGAGGGCCTCGCGGGCGCGGGCGATGCCCACGAGCGCGCGGCCCTGCTTGTCGAGCTCGGCGTCCTGGAGGGCGCTGAGGGTGCTGAGGAACGCGTAGTAGGGCTCGACAAGTTCGTTGTACGCGAGGAAGGCGCCGTGCCGGCTGATGGTGTCGTCCTCGGCCCTGCGGCGCACGCTGTCGAGGTCGCCGAGGCTCTTCTCGATGGCGGTGAAGCGGGCCGCGGCCTGGGAGGTCAGTTCGCCGCGGACGTCGCCGTCGGCGCCGGAGCGCAGGGCGGCGACGGCCTTGTCGGTGGTGCGCTGCCGTGCGCGCAGGTCGGCGAGGGCGTCGGAGCGGCGGGGGTCGGCGAGGTGGACGAGGGTCTGGCGGCGTTCCTGCTGGAGGGCGCGGACCATGTCCTCCGCGGGGTAGCCGACCTTGCGCATGACGTCGGCGACGGTGAGCAGCTGGGCCGCCTCGCTGCCGGTGATCACGGTGGCGAAGGCCCAGAGGGCGGTCAGCGACACCATCGGCACGAGCAGCAGCGCCACGATCTTCCGGCGGATCGACTTCCCGCGAAAGCGCATGGCCTCCCCAACGTCAATCCCGGCGCCCCGGGGTGGTGTTCCGACAACAATGCGGCGTGAGCCTACTACTGCGTGGTACGGGTCTCGAAGGCCAGTGCGGGGGCCGAACCGCGGGTGTGGCGGCGGTGGGTCCCTTGTTGTCCGGTGATTCCAGGACTTTTCGGCCTGGCTGGATTGCCCTCCCCATGGGAACCTTTGGGCACCGTCGTTCGCTCTTCATGCGGGGACCGGTGTCAGCACGGGGGGCGGTTCGGGTGGCGTTATGCCCGGCCCCTCTCCTTTTGATCCCGTTCGGTCCCTCTGGTGAGCGTCTTTTGGCAGCAGCCCCACAAGGGCGGCCACTGGGGGAGGTGAGCGGTCATGGACCCGAATCGCGACATCCCGTCGCACCGGAGCCGCCCGCTGTGGGTCGAGGAGCCGGCGCGCCGGCCGCGGATGCCGGATCCGGTGCGCACGGCAGCGGTGCGCGCGGCCTTGATCGGCGCGGTGACGCTGGTGGAGGCGATGATCGCCGCGCTGTTCGCGCTGGCCGGTTCGTGGCTCGCGCTGCCCGCGCTGCTGTGTGTCCTGGCGAGCGTGGTGGCGGCGACATGGGCGGTGCTGGATGTGTGGGTCACGCGGCAGGTGTGGCGGCAGCGCCATGGTGTGGTGTCCGTGCCCAGCAGTTCGGCCCGTCCGGTGCGCCGGGCCCGCCGCCCCCGCTTCCCCTGATCGTCAACTGCCGGGTAGGTTCGGCAGTTGACGGGCGTACGCCGCCGGTCGGGGCGGCCGGGTCGAATGGGGGCGGCACGATGGTGGAGCGCGAGCAGGCGGTGCACCGCATTCCGGAAGTCCTCCGGGACAGCGGGTGGACCGTCTGCCTGGTCGGCGAGGAGCAGTCGGGCAAGCTGGCCCAGGTGACCGCGGGTCTGCGGCGCCGCCCGGACGGCTCGGGCTCCGGCAAGCTGATCACCTCCGGCTTCTCCTACTGGGGCCTGGAGTCGACCGTGGCCTGGGCCCACGCGTGCAACGACCTGTACTACCCGGTGATGCGCGAGAGCATCGCCTCCTTCAGCCGCCGCTGGCGCGGCATGGGTGAGCTGCTGCCGGAGGGTCCCCTGCACTATGTGAGCCTCGGTCCCGGCACGGGCCAGAAGGACCAGGCCCTGCTGCGGTCGCTCGACGGCCGCGGCCGGTGCGGCTGTTACATCCCGGTGGACGTGAGCGCCGAGATGCTGCGCCTCGCGCAGCGCGAGGCGCTCCAGCACCTGCATGTGCCGGTGGCCGATGTGCTGCCCGTGCAGCTGGATTTCTCCCTGCCCGCGAATCTCGACCGCCTGAGCACGCTGATCCGCCGCACGGTGGGCGAGGAACCGGTGGTCTATTCACTGCTGGGCAACACACTCGCCAATTTCGACAGCGACACCCAACTGCTGGCGCTGCTCGGCGAGAAGCTGCTGCGCCCGCAGGACCGCTTCCTGCTGGAGGTCGCGAGCACGGCCGGGCAGGACGAGCCCGCGGCCCGCGCGGCCGCCCAGGAGTACGAGAACAGCCCGCGCTTCCGGGAGTTCGTCACCAGCGCGCTGATGCAGTACACGGACCTCCAGATCGACCTCAACAGCATCACGTACGAGGGGCTCGTCGAGGACGACCGGGCGCTGCTGATCAAGGTGGTCTACCACAACCGCACAGGGGCGACGCTGGAGCTGACGCTGCCCGACCGCAGCACCGTGCCCTTCCCCGACCAGGACACCATCCGGCTGCTCCTCAGCCGGAAGTACACCCTGAGCGGCCTGGAGAAGATGCTGGTGGACGCGCGGCTGGCCAAGGTGGGCGAGACGCACGAGACCGGGCACACCGCCTTCGACCGGCCCGCGTTCGGAATGGCGCTGCTGCTGCTCCAGTCCGGTGACGCGCCCCGGCCCGGGCGGGCCACCGGGCCCAATCCGTTCGGCGACTGAAGCGGCCCGGCGACCACGGCAGGCTGAAAGCCCTTTGTTCCGGCCCCTCCTGGGATGCTCGATAGGACACCTGATGGGTATCGTCAGCCGGCTCAGCCGGCAGTTCTTCGCTGCCGCCACCATCGCCTGCCTGGTGACCGCGCTCGGCATCTGCGTCTGGTGGGTGTGTGTCGCCCGGGGCCAGGGCAGCCACTTCGAGCCGGCCACCTCCGGGCTCGCGCTGGTCGCGGCCATCACCGGGGTGTACGCGGAGCGGCGGGCCGCCGCCCGGGAGCGGCGCGCGCAGGCGCTCTACGCCCTCGCCGGCGAACTGGTGAAGAACACCGAACTGCTCGACGGCGAGGGCTTCGCGCCCCTGGACCCCGAGGCGCCCAAGGCCCGCGTCTATCCCCGGCTGGTGCAGTCCGCGACCGACGCCGCGCTGGTGTCCGGGGTGTTCTCCGAGCCGGGTCACGACGCGCTGATCGCCCTGCTCCACCACTGGCGGGACGCCGTGCACGACTTCAACCGGCGGCTGGATCTCACCGAGCTCCGCACCTACGTGGGGGCCGTGCCGCCCGAGGAGTTGCTGGCGATCGACGCGGCGATGCACCGGGAGGGCGGCCAGCTGGACAGGGTGCGGAGCTTACGGGTGCGCGTGGAGGCCCTGCTGCGGGAGCGGTACGGGGAGGGGGCGCGCTCGCTTCCCCCCTCCCCGTGACCGGGCTCCTCCCGCCCCGCCGGCCAAGCCGCCGGTCACGCCCCCGCCGGCACCTGCTCCTCCGCCGCCGGGCGGCGGTACATGCGGGTGGCCGTGATCTGCCCGTGCACCTGCTCCTCGTCCGGGTCCTGCTGCTGTGGCAGGCCAGGGCGCAGGTGTTCCTCCACGCTGATGTACTTCAGGCCCGCCCGGAGGTCCGCGTCGTTGCGCAGCCGGATGACCAGCGGGAACTCCGCCAGGGCCGTGGTGTCGAACAGGCCGGTGGTGTAGAGCAGCTGGACGCCCAGCGCGTCCGCGACGGCCCGCTGGAGCTCCAGCAGATAGGTGGCGTTGGCACGGCCGATCGGGTTGTCCAGGAACAGCGTGCCCGCGTACCGCTGCTTGTCGCGGCCGCGGTCGTTGCTGCGCAGGGCCGCCATGGTGCAGTACAGCGCGATGGCCGCGGTCAGCAGCTGTCCGCCGGAGAAGACGTCTCCCATCTGGCCGACCGACACCCGCTCGGCGCGCAGCACCGCGTCCGGCTTGAGGATCTCGACGGCGACGCCGCGCGGCTGCAGTGCGGCGGCGACGCCCCGCAGCAGCAGGGACATCCCGTCGCGCCGCAGGTCGGAGTTGCGCTTGACCGCGGAGCGGGTCGCCTCGTCGATGACCTCGCCGAGGCGCTCGGTGAGCGTGGCCTGGTCGGGGTCCTCGAAGCGGATGCGCAGGAACTCCTGGCCGGACCACTCCCCCAGGCCCTCGGGCAGCCGGGAGAGCCGCTGGGCGGAGCGCAGGGTGGTGAGCGAGGACTCCACGAGTCCGCGCAACCGGTCGACGATGCTGTCGCGGTTGCGCTCCAGCTGCTCAAGCTCGTCGGTCAGCACCCGCAGCCGGGGCGCGAACGCCTCGGCCCAGGCGGCCGCGTGCTCGGGCAGGGCCGCGGCGGGCAGCTCGCGGATCTGCTGGCGGGCGGGGGTGCGCACCTGCTCGTAGCGGGTGGAGTTGGCGTGCCGCACGAGGATGTCGCTCGCCTCGCGGACCGCGGCCTCGGCGGCCGAGAGCTCTCCGGCGCAGCCGCGCAGGGAGCGGCGGGCCTCGCCCGCGGCCTGCCGGGCCTCCTCCAGGGAGCCGGTGTACGGCTCGGGCTCCTCGGCGTCCTCCTCGGGGGTGTTGTCGCGCAGCAGGTCGCGCAGGAGGGCCGCGGTGTCGTCGAAGCCGGTGGCGGCGTCCTCGGCGGCGCGGTGGGCGCGCAGCAGGTCGCCGTGCGCCCGGCGGGCGGCCTCCAGCGCGTCGGTGCGCGCGGCGAGTTCGGCGGTGGCGGTGCGCAGCAGTTCCTTGGCCCGGTCGGCGTCGGCGGGCACGAGCTCCTCGGGGAGTTCGGTGTGCGCGTCGCCGTCGGCGGGCGCCAGGCGCTCGGCCTCGCCGCGGAGGCGGCCGAGCTGCTCGCTCGCGGTGGAGGCGCGGGTCTCCAGCATCTGGACGAGCTGTTCGGCGCGGGCGGCCGCGGCCTGGCGGGAGGGGCCGTCGGCGCCGTCGGTGCCCTCCAGGAGCTGGGCGGCGCGGGTGCGGACCTTGTTGGTGAGGCGGTCGAGTTCGGCGAGGGCGGCGCTCTCGTCGCTCTCGGCGCGGGCCTGTTCTGCGCGCAGGTCGGCGCCGACGCCGACCTTCTCGTAGAGCTGGGACGCGGCGCGGTACGCCTCGCGCAGGGCGGGCAGGGAGGCGGTGGGCGGCTCCACGGCGTCGGAGACGTCGTCGGGGGCGCCCGCGATCTCGGCGCGCTCGGCGCGCAGCGCGCGGGCGGTGCGGCGCGCGTCGTCGGCCGCGCGCTGGGCGGCGCGGCGGTCCTCGTCGGCGGCGCGGGCCCGGTCCACGTACGCGGCGGCGCGCTCCTCGGACTCGGCGGCCTCCTCGGCCAGTTCGCGCAGGCGCGTCTGCCAGGAGGCGCGCTCGCGGAGCCGGTAGGCGAGTCCGGCGAGGGCGTCGGCGACGCGGCGGGAGCGGGCGGCGACCTCCTGGCGTTCGTCGCGCACCCGGGCCGCCTCGGCGGCGCTCTCCTCGGCCTCGGCGCGGGCGGTGCGCAGCTCGGCCAGCCGCTCGTGGGCGGTGTCGGCGGCCGTACGGGCGCGCTCGGCCTCGGCGGCGAGCTCGGCGAGGCGGCCGGCCGGGCAGCCCGCGCGCCACGACGTCAGCCGGGCGGCGAGGGTGCGGTCACCGGCGAGGCGTGCCGCTATGGCGCGGATCTCCTCGTCCCGGGCCGTGGCGCGGGCGCGCAGCGCGTGGCGCTCGTCGTCGGCGGCGCGCTCGTCGTGCATGGCCGGGTTCGGCGGCACGAGGAAGACGCCGGAGCCGCCGGGGTCCTGGGCGTCGCGCGCGGGCGGCGGGGCGAGCAGGGCGGCGGCGGTGCCGACGGCGACGGCGGAGCGGGGCAGCAGTGAGGCGGCGCCGAGGACTTCGCGGGCCCGGGTGTGCGAGTCGGCGTCGGTGATGACGACGCCGTCGACGAGTTCGGGGCGGGCGGCGAGCACGGCGGCGTGGTCGGCCGGGTCGACGGCCTGGGCGAGGTAGCGCCAGCCGGGCAGGGCGGGGATGCCGTGCTCGCCCAGATACTCCACGGTGGCCAGCACGTCGGCGCTGGGGGGCAGCAGCCCGCCGTCGCCGAGCGCGCCCAGGATCCGGGCGTCGTCGGCGGCGGCGGTGCGCAGGTCGAACATCTGCCGTTCGGAGATGGCGACGCTCTCGTCGAGCATCTCGCGCAGGGCCTCGGCGTTGCGGTCCACCTCCTCGGCGGTGAGGGGGCCCGTCGCCTGGCGGCGCGCGCCGTCAAACGCGCCCGCGGCGGTTCCGCCGCCGGGGCCGGTGCCCTCGGCGGAGCGGCGCGGGGCGGGCGGGCGTTCGCCGCTGCCGCTCTCCTGTCCGGGGGCGGCGCCGCGCTGGCCCGGCACCTGGCCGGAGGCCATGGGCTCGGGCAGGCCCAGCAGTTCGATGAGCCGCTGCTCGGCGCCGAGGGCCTCGGCGGCGCGGCGCTCGGCGTCGTAGGCGGCTTCGGCGGCGGTGGCGGCGTCGGCGGCGCGGGCGGCGGCGAGTTCCGTGCCGGCCAGTGCGGCGGCCGCCTCCTTGGCCTGCTCGGCGGACTGCCGGGCGCTCTCGCGGGCCGCCTCGTAGGCCGCGACGGCCGGCTTCTCGGCGTCGCTCGCGGCGAGCGCGGCGCGGGCGGGGTCGGCGTCGGGGGCGGTGTCGTCGAGCCAGCCGGCGCGGACGGCCTCGGCGGTCTCCTGCTCGACCTCGGCCAGGCGCTGGCGCAGGTGACCGGCCTCGCTGCGGGCGCGCTGGGCCTCGGTGGCGGCGGCGGTGGCGTCGCGGTGGGCGGCCTCGCCGGCCTCCTGGAGCGCGGCGGAGCGCTCCTCCTCCTCGTTGGCGACCCGCTCGCCTTCGTCGGCGGCGCTGTTGAGGGCGCGTACGAGATCGGTGGCGGCCTGGGCGCGGGCGGCGAGGGCGGGGGCGGCGTCGCGCTCGGCCTCGCGGATGGCGGCGGCCACGCGCGCGGAGCGGTCGGCGGCGGCGCGGTGGCGCAGGACGGTCTCGGCGGCCTGCCACGCGGAGTGCAGGGTGCGGGCGTCGTTGAGCTCGCGGCGCTGGGCGGCGGCGGCCTTCTCGGCGGCGGCGAGCGCCAGGGAGGCGTGCCGGTAGGCGATCTCGGCGGCGACCAGGGAGCGGCGGCCGCGCTCGCTCTCGGCGTCGGTGACGGCGTGCGCGGCGGCGGCGACCTGTTCGGCCAGTTCGGCGGTGCGGCCGCGCTCCTCGGTGCCGCGCGCGGACAGCGTGCGGGCGAGGGCGCGGGTGCGGCGCTCGGCGCCCGCGTGCACGCCGCGGGCCTGGTCGCGTTTGACGGCGGCGTCGGCGATGCGGGAGAGCAGGTCGAGGGAGCCGGCGGTGAAGTCCCGTTCGGCGGTCAGCTCGGCCCTGCGGCCCAGCTTGTGGGCGAAGCCGTGCACGAGGTCGGCGAGGCCGTCGGTGTCGCGGGTGTCGGTGACGGCCCGCAGGAGCAGGTCGGTGAAGTCGGAGTCGTTCTTGACGGCGAAGAGGCCGGCGGCCTCGCCCTCGTCGGCGTTCATCTCGCGCTGGTAGCGGAAGAGTTCGGGGTCGAGGCCGAGCTCGCCGAGGTGTTCGTTCCAGCGCTCGTGGATCTCTTCCCAGACCACGTCGAGGTTGGGGTACGCCTTGCCGGCCTCGGTGAGGGCGTCGCGGAAGCCTTTCATCGTGCGGCGGCGGCCGCGGGCGCCGGAGGCGCCGTCGGCGGCGCGCAGGGCGGTGGACTCGGCGACGGGCAGCGAGTCGAGGCTGAGCCCCGGGCCGGGGCGGAAGGAGTACCACGCCTCGGCGAACTTCCGCGGGTCGCCCGAGACCTGGCGGCCGCGCCACTCGCTGACCTTGCCGACGACGACGGACTCGCCGGTGAGGACGTGCTGCCACTCCAGGGCGACGTGCCCGCAGTCGTCGGCGAGGAGGAACTTGCGCAGCACGCCGGAGCTGGCGCCGCCCAGGGTGTTGCGGTGGCCGGGCAGCATGACCGAGAAGATCAGCTTGAGGAGGACGGACTTGCCGCCGCCGTTCTCCAGGAAGAGCACGCCCGCGGGTGCGGGGCGGCGGGGCGGGCCGGTGGGCTCGTCCTCGAAGAACTCCGCCTGCGCGGGCGCGGGGTCGGGCACCGGGGCGCCGACTCCCCGCAGGTCCAGCACGGTGTCGGCGTAGCGCGCACCGGCGGGCCCGATGGAGTAGAGGCGGACCCGGGACAGCTCGTACATGGCGGACTCTCGTTGTCGTGACGGGCGGTTGGTCAGGAGGCTGCCGGCTAGCGCCGGGTGGTGTCCCCGTGCTCGAAGAACGGCAGGCCGGCGTCGGCCACCAGGTCGAGGGCGTCGGCGTCGTCCGGCGGCAGCAGGCTCGGGCTGCCGTCGCCGACGGGCACGATGCCCAGTTCCAGCAGCTCGGACATGGCGGCGGTGCCCGCCATGTCGCGGACCTGGAGCTGGTAGCGGGCCGTGGTGCGGTACGCGCCGCCGGCGTCGTCGCCGGTGCGCTGGAGGAAGCCGGAGTCGACGAGGAAGGCGACGGCCTTGGCGATGATGCCGGTGGTGGAGCCCGCGAGGCGGCGGGCGTCCTTGGTGGCGCCGGTGGCGCTGCGGCGGGCGTAGACGCGCCACGCGGCTTCCAGGCCGGGGGCGTCGCTGGTGGGGTCGGTGTTCTCGCCCTGTTCCGCGGCGCGTTCCTCCAGCCTGCGGCACGCCTGGCGGACGAAGGCGTCGATGCCGTTGACGGTGACACGGCCGATGTAGCCGTCGTCGGCGAGGTCCTCGGGGCGGGGGAAGGCCATGGCGGCGACCGCGAGGTGGGCGAGGCCGTGCAGGAAGCGGTCGGCGGAGTCGACGGTCGCGCGGCGGGCGTAGTCGCCCATCCGAACGGCGAAGACGGAGTCCTCGGCAGCGGTGACGGCCATGCCGGCGCGGGTGGAGACCTCCAGGACGACGAGCCCGAGGCCGGCGGCGACGGCGTCGGCGAGGCGCGCGAAGGCGGGGTCGTCGCGGTGGCGGCGCAGCAGCTCGGTGTATTCCGCGTCGCGGGCGGGCTGGAGCTTGGGCTGGAGCCCGAACGCGATCAGCCGGGCGGCGTCGGCCGCGTCGGCGGGGGTGACGCTGCCGCTGGGGGCGGGGGCCTCGCCGTCGGCGGCGGGCTCCGGCTGTGCCGCGTCGTCGATGTCGTACTCGGTCACGGTTGCTGCTCCTGTGAGTGCTGCTGCGGGTTGACGGCCGGCCGGGTGCGGCGGGGCGCTCCGGCGGACCCGCTCATGACGCCGCCTCGCGGTCCGCCGCCATGCCGGCCGCGTCGAGCAGGGCCTTGCCGACGATGAGGTCGGCGCCGCCGAACTCCGGGTCGTCGAGCTCCGTGCCGTCGTCGACGGCGAAGAGGAGGGTCGGCTCGCCTTGGCGGTAGGCGGTGCCGACGGGCGGGCTCGCGGCGTGGACGGCCAGGAGGGCGACGAGGTAGGGCAGTTCGGGGTCGGCGCGGCGCGCCTCGGCGAGCAGTCCGGACAGGCGGCGGGGTGCGTCGGCCGGCAGGTCGAGCAGTTCCATGGCGCTCGCGAGCTGCGCCTCGCTGAAGCGGCTGTCGTCGGGGGTGGTGATGAGGTCGGGTTCGGGCATCTCCGCGCCGAGGTGCTCGCGCTCCACGGGCGGGGTGAGCAGCAGCTCGACGAGGTCGCCGACGCGCACGGACGCGGGGGTGCGCAGGCCCGTGCCCTTGGCGAAGAAGGCGTCGGTCACCCGCCCGGCCTGTTCCACGGGGAGCGGCAGGAGGGGTGCGAGGAGCTGGCCGTAGAGGTCGAGTCCGGAGCCGGTGGCGGAGGGGGCGAACGCCTGCCGGTCCTGTTCGGCGCGGAAGAGGGGGCCGGCCTCCAGCAGCCTGGACTGGAGCTGGGTGTGGCGGCGGATGCAGTCCTTGACGATGTCGACGAGCTCGGCGGCGCGGCGCTTGTGCTCGGGGTCCTCCGCCTCGTCGCGTGCCTTGCGGATGTTGGTGAGGATCGCGTTCTCGTGGCGGTAGCGGTCGGCGACGTGGTCGAGCGCCTCGGCGATCATGTCGGGGACGGTGCGCAGCCAGTCGACGGCGCGGACGTTGCGCCGGGTGGCGTCAAGGGTCTTGCGGAGGGTCTCGGCGTACTGCACGGTGCGGTAGCGGGCCTGTTCGGCGGCGAGCTGGGCGTCGGCGAGGCGGCCCCGGCTGATGAGGACCTCCAGCTTCACCTCGGCGGCGATCTGGGCGCTGGTGACGTCGGTGTCGAGGGCTCCGACGAGGACGTTGACCGCTTCGTCGGTGGTGCGCAGGAAGACCGTGCCGCCGTGGCCGGGGACCTCTTCGATGAGCTTGAAGTCGTAGTCGCGGCGGACGTACGCGCCGTCGGCGCCGAAGGTGCCGTAGACGGCGCGGAAGCCCCGGTCGACGCTGCCGACGTTGATGAGGTTCTCCAGGACCCACCGGGCGACGCGCTCGTGCTCGGCCGCGGGGCGGCCGGGTGCCTGGGCGCCGACGCGCGGGAGCAGCCGGGACACTATCTGCTCGTGGTCGGCGCCGGTGTCGAAGTCCATGTTGAGCGTGACGAGGTCGATGGCGGCGAGCGCCACCTCGGCCATGGCGTAGCCGCCGTACTCCCCGGCCAGGTTGGCCTTGCGCGCGTCGAGGTCGTGCAGGGGCGCGGTGCAGGCGAGCGCGCGGAGCCTGCGGGCCAGGCCCTCGTCGGCGGCGGGGCCCGGGGCTGGGCGCGGGGGCCCGTTGAGCTGGGGCGGAACGGCCGCCGGGGCTGGAGAAGTCACGTCGCACAGAGTAGGCGGTCACACCGACAACGGACGAAACGGCACGGGTGAAATGCCCGTACCGTCCTAGTGTGTGATGCCGCCGGCCACGCGGATGTCCTGGTCGCGCCCGGCGGCGGTGATCGCGATCACACGCAGCGCCGCGGCTGTGGCGGCCACGGGGAGTGACGGCAGCGCCCGGTCGGTGACCTGTTCCGGCGCGTACGGCACGTGCACGAACCCGCCGCGCAGTCCCGGGTGTTCGGTCGCCGCGAGGTGCATCAGCCCGTAGAAGACGTGGTTGCAGACGAAGGTCCCGGCGGTGTGGGAGAGGGAGGCGGGCAGGCCCGCTTCGCGTACGGCGGCGACGCACGCCTTGACGGGGAGGGTGGCGAAGTAGGCGGCCGGGCCGCCCGGGACGACCGGTTCGTCGAGCGGCCGCGCGCCGGCGTTGTCGGGGATGCGGGCGTCGTCCAGGTTGACGGCGATACGTTCGACGGTGACGTCGGGGCGGCCGCCGGCCTGGCCGACGCAGAGCACGACGTCGGGGCCGGTGGCGGCGACGGCCGCGCGCAGGGCGTCGAGGGCGGAGCCGAAGACGCAGGGCAGTTGGGCGACGCTCAGTTCGACGCCCTCGGGCGGGTGCTCGGCGGCGGCCCGGACGGCCTGCCAGGACGGGTTGACGGCCTCTCCGCCGAAGGGTTCGAATCCGGTCAGCAGCACCCGGGTCATGGCCGCTCCTCCGCTGGGGTTCGTGGACATCGTCAGAAGGCGAACAGGGACATGATCACGATGTTGCAGCCGAGCAGGGCGACCGCGGTGGGGAGTTGAGCCTTGATGGGGCCGTACTGGTCCTTGAGTTCCAGCAGGGCGGCGGGTACGACGTTGTAGTTGGCGGCCATGGGCGTGACCAGGGTGCCGCAGAATCCGGCCAGCATGCCGATGGCGAGGACGGCGGGCGCGCTGCCGTGCTCCTGCACGACGAGGACCGGCCAGCCGACCGCGGCGGTCATGACGGGGAAGGCGGCGAAGCCGTTGCCCATGACGACGGTGAAGAGGAACATCCCCACGCAGTAGACGACGACCGCGAGGTAGAGGGAGTGGTCGGGGAGCACGGCCGTGGTGATCCTGCGGACCTGGTCGCCGACCCCGGCGACGGAGAAGATCGTGCCGAGGGTGGCGAGCAGCTGCGGCAGCAGCATGGCCCAGCCCATCGTCTCCAGGATGGAGCGCCCGGCGTGCACGGGGGTGGAGAGCTTCCTCTCGCCCAGCAGCGCCATGCCGACGGCGAGGGCGACGACCGCGCCGATCCCGAGGCCGAGGATCGTCTCACTGCCCTTCTGGAGGACGGGCTGCCCGCCCACGGAGAGCTTCTTGACGCCGACGGCGCAGATCAGGGCGACGACGGGGATGGTGAGCGCCGGGACGAAGAGCTTGCCGCCCAGGCGCCGCGCGCTCGCCGCCCGCTGCCCGGGGGTGGTCGTACGGGCCGTGCCGCGGCCGGTGAAGCCGAATCCGGCGAGGCAGACCATGGCGAGGACGGCGGCGCCCAGGGGTTCGGCGGGTGCCGACTTGTCGGCCACCCAGGTGCCGTAGACGAAGCCGAGGCCGAGGAGGCCCCAGAAGGCGGCGGTGCCATGGCGCCTGGGGTTGGTGCGGTCGCTGAGCATCTGGGCGGCCATCAGCAGGAAGATGGCGCCGACCAGCCAGTAGAACCACTCTGCCTTGATCACTTGACGGCTCCCGCCGGCTTGCCGGTCATCGTCGTGCGGGCGAGCGTGCGGTCCAGGCGCAGCAGCCGCCAGCCGTGGACGGCGAGGGCGCACAGGGCGGTGGGCACGGCCCACAGCGCGAGGTCGAGCGGTTCCAGGTGGGTGTGGTAGGTGGTGTTGACGAAGCCGGTGATCAGCAGGATCGAGCCGACGGCCAGGAAGACGTCCTCGCCGAAGAAGAGGCCGACGTTGTCGGCGCTGGCGGCGAAGGAGCGCACCTTCTCGCGGACCTTGTCCGGCAGCGGCCCGTGCAGGCGCTCGGCCGCGCCCTCCGCCATGGGGGCGGCGAGCGGGCGGACGGTCTGGGCCTGCCCGAAGACGCTGTTGAGACCGAGGGCGGCGGTGAGCTGGCGCATCAGGAGGTAGAGGGCGAGGAAGCGGCCGGTGGTGAGCGAGCCGAAGCGGGATATCAGGCCGCGGGCCTGTTCCTGGAGGCCGTGGCGCTCCAGGAGGCCGATGACCGGGAGGGTGATCACGAAGATCGTCACCGGGCGGCTGGAGGCGAATCCCTCGCCGAAGGCGGCGAGGACCCGCTGGGGCGACAGGCCGCCGAGAAGGCCGGTGGCGATGCCGGCGCCGCCGACCACCAGCAGGGGATTGCGTCTCGTGGCGAAGCCGATGACGACCACGAGGACGCCGAGGAGAACGATCATGCGCCCTGCCTTCCGGGTGCCCGGACCTCATTCGAACGAGTGAGGCAACTTGGCGAGGAGGCTAAGATATTGTTGAACAATCCTCAAGAGGCTTGACTCACGATTCCGCAACGCCCGCCGGTCCCGATCCGCCCTTGAACCCCGCGCCTCGCACGCCCCGGCTCCGCACCGCCCGTCACACCCGTCGAACCATGGGGGACGCCATGGCACTGTCCACCGCCCAGCGCGTGGCCGACACGCTCCGCGACCGCATCGAGGGCGGCGGCCTGCCGCCCGGCACCCAGCTGTCGGAGGAGGCGCTCGGCCGGGAGCTCGGGGTCTCGCGCAACACCCTGCGCGAGGCGTTCCGGCTGCTCGTCCACGAGAGCCTGGTCGTGCACCGGCTCAACCGCGGCGTCTTCGTACGGGTCCTGGAGCCCACCGACGTCACGGACATCTACCGCGTGCGCGCGGCCCTGGAAACCGCCGGGGTCCGGGCCGCCGCGAGCGCGGCCCCCGCCCTGCGCGCCGCGGTCACCGGCGCCGTCGCCCGGGGCGAGCGCGCCGCCGCCGCCGGCGACTGGCCCCAGGTGGCCTCGGCCGACCTCAGCTTCCACCGGGCGCTCGCCGCCCTCAGCGGCAGCGCCCGCATCGACTCCGCGATGGACCTGCTGCTCGCCGAACTGCGCCTGGCCTTCCACACGATGCCCTCGCCCCGCCGCTTCCACGAGCCGTTCCTGCTGCGCAACCGCTCGCTCGCGACGCTGCTGGAGAACGGCGACCACGGCCGCGCCGAGGCCGAGTTGACCACCTATCTGGATGACGCGTGCCGCCTCATCCTCGACACGATGCGGGAGGCCGCCTCATGACCGGACCGGAGCACGACACCGACCCCCGCCCCGTCCTCGACCTCAACGCCGACCTCGGCGAGGGCTTCGGGCGCTGGCAGCTGACCGACGACGAGGCCCTGTTGTCCGTCGTCACCAGCGCCAACGTCGCCTGCGGCTTCCACGCGGGTGACCCCTCCACCATGCGCCGGGTGTGCGAGCGCGCGGCCGAACTCGGCGTCCGCATCGGCGCCCAGGTCTCCTACCACGACCTCGCGGGCTTCGGGCGGCGCGCCATGGACGTGCCCCCGGACGAGCTCGCCGACGAGGTCACCTATCAGATCGGCGCGCTGCGCGTCTTCGCGCGGGCGGCCGGTTCGGACGTCAGCTATGTGAAGCCGCACGGCGCGCTCTACAACCGCACGGTCACCGACGCCGAACAGGCGCGGGCCGTCGCGGCGGGTGTGCTGCGGGCGGGCGGCGCCCTGCCCGTACTCGGCCTGCCCGGCTCGCGGTTGCACGAGGCGGCCGCGGAGGCCGGACTGCCGGTGGTCACCGAGGCGTTCGCCGACCGCGCGTACACCGCCGCCGGGTCGCTCGTCCCGCGGCGCACGCCCGGCGCCGTGGTCCTCGACCCCGAGGCGGTCGTCGCCCGGTCGGTGCGGATGGCCCGCTCGGCCACCGTCACCGCCCTCACCGGCGAGGACGTGACCGTACGGGCCCGCTCGCTGTGCCTGCACGGCGACACCCCCGGCGCCGCCGGCAACGCCCGCCGGGTCCGCGCCGCCCTGGAGGCCGCGGGCGTGCGGGTGGAGGCGTTCGCGTGAGCACGCCCGCCATGGAGCTGCGCGCCCTGCCCGTCGGGCGGCACGCGCTGCTCGTGGAGGTCGCCACCGGCGACGACGCCCAGGCGCTCCACGCCGAACTGCTGCGCCGCCGCGCCGCGGGCACCCTCCCGCCCGTACGCGAGATCGTCCCCGCGGCACGCACCGTCCTGCTGGACGGCCTGGCCGAGCCGCGGGCCCTCGCCGCGGACCTCGCGCGCTGGAGCGTGCCGCCGCTCGCGGCCGCCGAGGGCACCCCGGTGGTGCTGCCGGTCCGCTACGACGGCGAGGACCTCGCCGAGGTCGCGGCGCTGTGGGGCGTCGCGGAGCAGGAGGTCGCGGAGATCCACTCCGGCCTCGAATTCCGGGTGGCGTTCTACGGGTTCGCGCCCGGCTTCGGCTATCTGAGCGGGCTACCGGAGCGGCTGCGCGTGCCGCGCCGGGCCACCCCGCGCACGGCCGTCCCCGCCGGGTCCGTCGGCCTGGCCGGCACGTACACCGGCCTCTATCCGCGCTCCTCCCCCGGCGGCTGGCAGCTCATCGGCCGTACGGACGCGGTGCTGTGGGACGTCGCGCGCGAACCGGCGGCGCTGCTCTCGCCCGGCACGCGCGTGCGCTTCGAGGTGGTCGCGTGAGCGGCGCCCTCACCGTCGTCCGGCCCGGCGCCCTGACGACCGTCCAGGACCTCGGCAGACCCGGCCACGCGCACCTCGGCGTGGGACTCTCCGGCGCCCTCGACCGGCCCGCGCACCGGCTCGCCAACCGCCTCGTGGGCAATCCCCCGGAGTGCGCCACGCTGGAGACCACCGTCAACGGCTGCGCGGTGCGGCCGGACCGGGCGGTGACCGTGGCGGTGGCGGGCACGCCCTGCGCGGTGCGGGTCGACGGACGCCCGGTGGCGTGGGGCGCGGCCGTGCGGGTGCCCGCGGGCGCCGTCCTGGACGTCGGTCCCGCCGTCGGCGGGGTGCGCGCGTACGTGGCCTTCGGCGGCGGTGTGGCCGTGCCGCCCGTGCTCGGCAGCCGCTCCCGGGACCTGCTGTCGGGCCTCGGGCCCGAGCCCCTCACGGAGGGCGCGACGCTGCCCCTCGGCGCGCCCCAGGGGCCCTCCGAGGGCGCCGACGCGGTGCCCTGGGCCGGGCCGCCGTCCGGCGGGCTGGTCCTCCCGCTGGTACTCGGCCCGCGCGACGACTGGTTCACCGCCGACGCGCGGCGCACGCTCTCCGGCGGCGGTCACCGCGTCTCCCCTGCGAGCAACCGCATCGGCCTGCGGACGGAGGGGCCCGCCCTGGCCCGCGCCCGGGAGGGTGAACTCCCCAGCGAGGGGATGGTCCTCGGCGCCGTCCAGGTGCCGCCGGACGGGCGCCCGGTGGTCTTCCTCGCCGATCACCCGACGACCGGCGGCTATCCCGTCGTCGGCGTCGTCCCCGAGCCGGCGCTGGCCGCCGCGGCGCAGGCCGCGCCCGGCACGCCCGTGCGCTTCGTGCCCGTACGGGCCTGAGCACGGCCGGAGGGGCCGTCCGGCCCCCCGGCCGCCGTGGCCGCCCCGGTCGTGGCCGCGCCGGTCGTGGCCTCAGCCGTGGCCGCGTCAGTCCACGCCGCGGATGATGTGCGACTCCGCGTCGACCTCCTCGGTGGTGGTCTCGGGTGTCTCCCGCGGCGCGGCACGGCGGGCCCCCACGGTCTCCTCCCGGCCCTCCGACCGGCCCGGCACGTGGTCGCCCTGCGTCTTCAGCTGTTCCACGACGGCTTCCTTTCGCACGCTGTTCCCCTGGTCCACCCGAGGGCGCCACCGGCTCACGCGTCCGGAATGCGATGCCCGGGTTTCCCCAGCGTGACCTGTCGAAACAGAAGCCACCACATCGGATATAGCCAGATACGAACTACCCCCATTCGGGTGGCAAAAGGGGACATTGGCGATAAAATGCAGGGAGGTCCGAACTGACACTGAAAGAAGAAGGTGGCTGACGTGACCGCCCCAACCTCACCCCGGATCGAACACCACCCGGACATCCTGGCGCTCCGCGCCCACTCCGAGGAAACGACCAGCACCCCCGTCGCGCAGGGCGTCGAGGCCCTCGCCCTGCTGTGCGGCGTCTATCTCGCCGCCTCCCCATGGATCGCCGGCTTCAGCGGCGCGACGACCCTCGCCGTCAACAACCTCATCACCGGCGTCGCCTTCGCCTGCCTCGCCGGGGGCTTCGGACACGCCTACGAGCGTACCCACTCCATGAGTTGGGCCGGGCTCTGCATCGCGGCCTGGACGATCGTCTCGCCGTGGGTCGTCGCCGGGCACGCGTTCGCCACGCGCGCCGTCGTCAGCAACGTCATCGTGGGAGCGGTGGCCTGCGTCGTCGCACTGGCCCTGGCCGGCCTCGGGATGTCGCGCACGGCAGCGGCGCGGCCGGGACTGCGGCGACACTGAGCAGCGGGGCGGAAGCGCCGGGTGAGCACGCCCCCGTGCGGCCGCCCGCCCGCTCCGCCTCCGCTCTCGGTGTCCAGGCAGGACCAGGCCGATTCTTGTCGTCCGCGGACCCCGCCGCCCGCACCCCGGGTGACGGGGCCCTCCCACGCGCCCCCTCTACACCAGCTTCCCGGTCATCGCGAAACGGGCGTTCACCCCTGGGAATGAAAACCCGGCTGATCTTCGGAATTGATGACTCCGCCGGACGGGAACAGGCAATGCTCCCCTCTCCCCGGTCACTCCCATCTCAAGAGGTGCGCGCCATGACGACCGTACGAGCCGCCGTGTTCGAGCTGTTGCGGGCCCGCGGCGTGACGACCGTCTTCGGCAATCCCGGCTCGACCGAACTCCCCTTCCTCCAGGACTTCCCCGACGATTTCCGCTATGTCCTCGGTCTCCAGGAAGCCGTGGTCGTCGGCATGGCCGACGGGTTCGCGCAGGCCACCGGGACCACCGCGGTCGTCAATCTGCACACCGCCCCGGGCGTCGGCAATGCCATGGGCGCGATCATCAATGCCGCGGCCAACCACACCCCGATGGTGGTGACGGCCGGACAGCAGGTGCGGGCCATGGTGACCATGGAGGCGCTGCTGACCAACGTGGACGCGACGCTGCTGCCCAGGCCCGCCGTGAAGTGGGCGTACGAGCCGCCCCGCGCCCAGGACGTGCCCGCGGCCCTCGCCCGCGCCTTCCACCTGGCCGAAACCGCTCCCCGGGGCCCGGTGTTCCTGTCACTGCCGATGGACGATTTCGACGTCGAGCTCGACGCGGCGGAGGCCGAAGCCGCACGTCAGGCCGCGCGCCGCGGCGTCACCGACGCCACCGCGGCCGACGAGCCCGCGATCGAGGCGCTCGCCCGGCGGCTCGACGCGGCGGTCAACCCGGTGCTGGTGACGGGCGGTTCCGTCGACGCCGAGGGCGCGTGGGACGCGGCCGTCGCGCTCGCCGAGCGGCGGGGCCTGCCGGTGTGGGCCTCCCCCGTCGAGGGGAGGGCGGGCTTCCCGGAGGACCACCCGCACTACCGCGGCGTGCTGCCCCCGGCGCTGGCACCGCTGGCCAAGGCCCTGGAAGGGCACGACCTGGTCCTGGTGGCCGGGGCGCCCGTCTTCCGCTACTACCCCTATGTGGCCGGGCCGGTGCTGCCCGAGGGAGCCGAACTGGTGCTGCTCACCAGCGACCCCGGCGAGGCCGCCCGCGCCCCGGTGGGCGACGCGCTCGTCGCCGGCCTGCGCCCCACGCTGGAACGGCTGACGCGGCTCGTACGGAAGGCGGAAGGGCCCGCACCCGTGCCCCGGCGGGAACCCCCGGCGCAGGATCCCTCCGAGCCCATGTCAGCCGTCACCGCGCTCGCCGCCGTCGCGAGCGCCGCCCCGCCGGACACCCTGTGGGTCAACGAATCCCCCTCCAACCTCCAGGCGTTCCGCGAGCTGATCCGCGTGGGCAGGCCCGGCTCCTTCCTCACCACCACCGGCGGCGGGCTGGGTTTCGGCCTCGCCGCGGCCGTCGGCGCGCAGCTCGGGCGGCCGGAGCGGCCGGTGGTGGCGGTGGTCGGCGACGGCTCCGCGCAGTACGCCATCACCGCGCTGTGGACCGCGGCCGCCTGCCGGGCGCCGGTCACCTTCGTGATCCCCGCGAACGGCGAGTACGCGATCCTCAAGTGGTTCGGGCGCTTCGAGAACACCCCCGGCGTGCCCGGCCTGGATCTCCCCGGGCTCGATCTGTGCGCCCTCGCCCGCGGTTACGGCGTGACCGCGCACCGCGCGACGGACGCGGCGCACCTCGCCGGGCTGGTCGCCGCGGCCACGGCCGCCGACGACGGTCCCGTCCTGATCGAGGCGCCGGTCACCACCGTGCCGCCGACCCTGTGACCGCTCTCCCCCGCTCCGCCCGCCCCACCTGTGCCTGACCGTGCCCTGGAGTTGCCCATGACCGTATCCGTCGAGAAGCCGCTGCTCGCGGCGCTGGCCGAAGCGCTGCCCGAGGGCACCGTGCTGACCGGGGACGACGAACTCGCCCCGCACAGCCGGGACGCGGCGCCCTTCAGCGAGGCGGGCAGACCCGCGGTCCTGGTGCGCCCCGAGACCGTCGAGCAGGTCCAGCACGCGGTGCGCACGGCGCGGGCGTACGGCGTGCCGGTCGTCCCGCAGGGCGCGCGCACGGGGCTGGCCGGTGCCGCCAATGCCGTCGACGGCTGCCTGTTGCTGTCCATGGTCCGGATGAACCGCGTCCTGGAGATCGACCCGGCGAACCGGCTGGTGCGCTGCGAGCCCGGTGTCGTCACCGCGGACCTCGCGGCAGCGGTCGCCGGGCACGGCCTGTGCTATCCGCCGGACCCGGCCTCCTGGGAGCGCTGCACGATCGGCGGCAACATCGCCACCGGCGCGGGCGGGCTGTGCTGTGTGAAGTACGGGGTCACCGCCGACTACGTCCTCGGGCTGACGGTCGTCCTGGCCGACGGCGAGGTGCTGCGCGTCGGCCGGCGCACGGTCAAGGGTGTCGCCGGATACGACCTGACCCGGCTGTTCGTCGGCTCCGAGGGCACCCTGGGCGTCATCGTCGAGGCCACGCTGGCCCTGCGGCCGCCCCCGCCGCCCGCGCTGGCGCTGCTCGCGCGGTTCCCCTCGGCCACGCACGCGGGCGAGGCCGTGGCGGCGATCATCGGCGCGGGTCATGTCCCGTCCGCCCTGGAGCTCATGGACCGTACGACCACCGAGGCGGTCGCGGCGCTGGGCCACCCGCTGCTCAAGGGCGGCGCGGCGGCCACGCTGATCGTGGCGAGCGACGCGCCCGACGCCGCCGAGGCGGTGCGGGCGATGGCCGTGCTGTGCCGGGAGGCCGGGGCGCTGTCCGTCACAGCCGCCGCCGACGGCGAGCAGTCCCGCGAGGTCCTGGACGCCCGCCGGATGGTGCTGCCCGCGGTCAGTGCCCATGCGGGGCAACTGCCCGGTGATGTGACGGCGTTCATCGAGGACGTGGCGGTGCCGCGCGCCCGGCTGGCCGAACTGACCGACCGGATCGAGCACATCGCCGGCGAGTACGGCCTCTACATCTCCACCGTCGGCCACGCCGGTGACGGCAACCTCCACCCCACCGTCGTCTTCGACCGCTCCGACGCGGACGCCGTCCGGCGGGCGCGGGAGGCGTACGACGCGATCATGGCCGCCGGTCTCGAGCTGGGCGGCACCATCACCGGCGAGCACGGCGTCGGCACCCTCAAGCGCGACTGGCTCGCCCGTGAACTACCGCCCCGCAACCTGCGGTTGCAGCGGGACGTCAAACGGCTGCTCGACCCCGAGGGGCTGCTCAACCCGGGGAAGGTCCTCGCATGATCCACCTGTACAGCACCACGGACGCCGGCACGGAGCTCGGCACCGCGCTGCCCACCGCGTCCGCGGGCGAGAACCTGCGGCTCGCCGTCACCTATCTCCTGCCCAACTACCTCAAGGGCGTCTTCCGGGGCCGGCCCCGCGTCGCGGCGCTGGTGGCCCGGCTGGACGCCGGCCGGCACGCCGTGGACACCATGCGGCGGATGCGCCGCGCGCACGGCCGCGGACCGGTCATGGTGCGCGGCACCTCCGGGCCGACCCTGCTCGTCCTGGACGCGGAGGACGCGCGGCAGGTGCTGGCCGGGCCGGTGGAGGTGTACGCGGTGGACACCTGGGAGAAGGTGACCGGCTTCGCGGGGGTGCAGCCCGACGCGCTGGTCGCCTCGCACGGCGGGCAGCGCGCGGTCCGCAGGGCGTTCAACGACTCCGTCCTGGACGCGGGCTGCCCTGTGCACCGGCTCGCGGACCACTTCCTGCGGGTCGTCGGCGAGGAGGCCGCGGCCCTGCTCGGCCCGCGCGCGCTCGCCGGGCTCGACACCGCCGCGTTCCGGGAGCGGTTCGACCGCGTGGGGCGGCGCTGTTTCCTGGGCGAGGCCGCCGCGGACGACGAGGAGTTCTCGCTGCTGCTGGGCGAGCTGCTCGCCGAGGCCAACTGGATGGGTGCCCGGCGCTGGCGCGCGGCCCGCGCCCGGCGGGTCCGGCGGCGCATGATGCAGCGCCAGGCCCGCTATCTGGCCGAGGCCGACCCGCGCGCCCTGACCGGGCTGTTCGGCGGCGCGCCCCGGGGGCCGGAGACGGCGCCCGAGGCCCAGGTCTCGCACTGGTTCATGGCGCTGGCGGTGGTGCAGGCGGCCACCGTGCAGGCGCTGGCCCTGCTCGCCACGCACCCCCGGCACCACGAGCGCGCCCTGGCGGAGGTCGAGGCCGCCGACCGCAAGCACGGCCCCCGCACGGTGGCCGGCTTCTGCGACATGCCGTACGTACGCGCCTGCGTCCAGGACGCGGCGCGCCTGTGGGCGCCCGTGCCCAGCCTGATGCGGCGGACGACCGCCGAGACGCGCTGGCGGGGTGCGGTGGCACCGGGGGGAATCAACATCCTGGTGCCCGCCGGCTTCCACGCGCGCGACGGCGAACGGATCGACTACGCCCACCGGTTCGCGCCGGAGAAGTGGCTCGACGGCACGGCGGAGAACGACTGGGCGATCAGCCCGTTCAGCCGGGGCGAGGCACAGTGCAGCGGCACGGAGCTGGGGCTCCAGCTGGCCACCGGCTTCGTCGCGGAGCTGCTGCGCGGCGGCGAACTGGCCGTCTCCGGCGTCCGCCTGAGCCCGTCGCGTCCCCTGCCGCTCACCTTCGACACGACGCACCTGCGCATCGGCGTCCGCGCGGCGGCGCGCCCGGACGAGGAGAGGGAGGACGCGTGACGGCGGAGAACACGGTCCCGGCCGAGGAGCCGGAGGCCGTACCGGAGGCCGCTCCCGAGGCGCCCGGGACACCCACGCGGGAAGCGCCGGCGGTGCGGTCCCTCACGCCGGAGGCGCCCGAGGAGTCCCCCGCCCTCGACACCGCGGAGCTCGCCGCCCTCGCCCGGACGCTCAGTGAGGCCGCCGGGATCGTGCGGGAGGCCGGGCGGGCCGTGACCGCCGTGGCCACCGATCCCGCGCTGCTCAGGTCGGTGGGCCGGTCGCCGCGCAGCGGTGCCCGCGCGGTGGGCGCCCTGGCCCGTACGCTCGTCGACCCCGCCGGGCTCGGGTACGCGCCCGACGGCGGCGGGGTGGGCCGGGCGGCCTGGCTGGGCGGGGTGCTCACCAGCAGGCGGAGCCTGGCGCTGGACATGGCGGTGGCCGCGCTCAAGCTGCGGATCCGGCTGTGCGCGGTGCGGCACCGGGAGTTCGTGGAGGAGGGGCCGGTGCGGCGGCTGCTCATCGCCATCGACTCCGACCGGCAGCTGCTGGCCCTGCGCATCCTCCGGCAGAACGTCCGGGCGCAGGGCGCCCAGCGGGCCCTGGCCGCGCTCGCGCCCGCCCTCGCCGAGGTGATGGCGTGGAACGCGCTGGTGGACGAGAACCCCTTCAACGACAAGGCGGCCTGGTGCATCGTCACGGGCACGCGGGCCGACGGCGACCCGCTGCTCGGCCTCGGCATCAGGGCCTGGGCGCGGTGGGACCGGGGCGCGGGCCGGGCCGTGGCCATGCCGCCGGACCCGGAGTTCCTGGCGGGTCTCGACCTCGACGGCGGCATCAGCGGCCAGTTGCGGAACCTGGCCGCTCTCGGCAACGACGGCCGGACCCTCGTGCAGCGCGTCACCGGTCCCGACGGCATCACCCGCTATGTGGTGCTGCTGCCCGGCATGGCCTTCGGGCTGCCGCGCAACCCCACCCCGCAGGACCTGGTGGGGGCCGTCACCGCGGTGGGCCGCAACGACTCGCCGTACACGCGGGCCGTGCGCAAGGCTCTCGCGCTCACCGTGCCGGACGGCGCGGAGATCGCGCTGATCGGGCACAGCCAGGGCGGGGTGACGGCCATGAGCCTGGCCGAGCTCCCCCAGGTCACCGACCGCTGGCGGCTGACGCATGTCGTCGCCGTCGGCTCGCCGATCGACTTCAAGCGCCCGCGCGACCCGCGGACCCAGGTCGTCAGCATCGTCAACGAGCACGACGTGGTGCCCAGTCTGGAGGGCCGCAGCCCGGTGTCGGTCTTCCCGCTGCCCGCCGGCTGGCTGGAGATCACCTGGGCGGACCCCACGCACGACTTCCCGCAGTGCCACAACGTCGACGTGTACGCGCAGGGGCTGGACAAGGTGGTCCCGGAGGCGCGGGACCAGGTCGACGAGCTGCTCGCGCCGTACCGCGGCCGGGTGGAGGAGACCGTCGTCCTCCGGCTCCACGACCGCTGAACCCGCCGCCCGCACGGATTCCCCGCCCCCGGCCCCTTCTGATGGAGAGCTCTTTCGATGACGCCCGTCCCGCGCCCCCGCCGCGAGTGGCACTCCCTGCCGTTCCCGCTCGCGCTCCTGGAGATCAAGAGACAGCGGGAGCTGCTGCGCGCGCACAATCTCTACGACACCTACGGCGCGGGCGGCGAGCGGCCCCGCACGCCGAGCCCTGAGCTGCTGCCGTACCGCAGTTACGACGGTTCGGGCTATGACCCGGCCGACGTCGACATGGGCCGGGCGGGCACCCGCTTCGACCGCAACTGCCCGCTGCCGCAGACCTTCCCGGAGGACGAGGAGAAGGGGCTGTTCAGCCCCGGCCCGCGCGAGGTGAGCAGGCGGCTGCTGGCCCGCCGTTCGGGCTTCCGGCCGGCGCCCACGCTCAACATGCTGGCGGCGGCGTGGATCCAGTTCCAGAACCACGGCTGGTTCAGCCACGGCGACAACCGCGTGGACGAGCCGCTGGACGTCCCGCTCGCGGCGGACGACGACTGGCCGTCCTGCCCGATGCTCGTACGCCGTTCCCGTCCCGACCCGGTGCCGCACTCCGACCCGACGCGGCCGCCGACGTACGAGAACACCGTCAGCCACTGGTGGGACGGTTCGCAGATCTACGGTTCGAGCGAGGAGCGGTGCCGGGCCCTGCGGACCGGTGAGCGCGGCAAGCTGGCCGTGGTGGGCGGGCGGCTGCCCGACGAGGTGCGGCCGGGCCTGTCGGGCATCGACCTGACGGGTTTCAACGACAACTACTGGGTCGGGCTGTCGCTGCTGCACACGCTCTTCGCCAAGGAGCACAACGCGATCTGCGACCGGATCGCGGCCGCGCACCCCACCTGGGACGACGAGCGGCTCTTCCAGACGGCCCGGCTGGTCAACGCGGCGGTCATGGCGAAGATCCATACGGTGGAGTGGACCCCGGCGGTGATCGACCGGCCGGTGACCCGGGCGGCGATGCACATCAACTGGTACGGCGTGCTGCCCGCCCGGGTGCGCGGCCGCGTCAGGCGGTTCGGCAGGGGCGAGACGGTCTTCGGGATCCTGGGCTCGCCCACCGACCATCACACGGCCCCGTTCTCCATGACCGAGGAGTTCGTGACCTCGTACCGGCTGCATCCGCTGATCCGGGACGAGTACGCCATCCACTCGCACCGCACGGGCGCGCTGATCGAGCGCACGGACTTCGAGCCGCTCCAGGCGCTCGCGACGCGGAAGGCGGTGGACCGCTGGGGCTGGTCGGACCTGCTGTACTCCTTCGGCATCATGAACCCCGGCGACATCACCCTGCACAACCACCCGGACTGTCTGCGCGATCTCTCCCGGGTCTCCGGGGAGCGGGTCGACCTGGGCACGGTGGACATCCTGCGCGACCGCGAGCGCGGCGTGCCCCGCTACACCGCCTTCCGCGCGGCCCTGCACCGGCCGCCGGTGACCGACTTCGAGGAGCTGACCGGCGGGAACGTGGGGCTGGCGGCGGAGCTGCGCGAGGTCTACGACGGGCGGCTGGACCGCGTCGACACCATGGTCGGGATGTACGCCGAACCCCGGCCGCGCGGCTTCGCGTTCAGCGACACCGCGTTCCGGGTCTTCGTGCTGATGGCGTCCCGGCGGCTGAAGAGCGACCGCTTCTTCACCACGGACTACCGGCCGGAGGTCTACACCCCGGAGGGCCTGGAGTGGATCGACCGCACCGGGATGACCGACGTCCTGCTGCGCCACCACCCGGAACTGGCGCGCCCGTTGCACGGGGTGCGGAACGCGTTCGCGCCCTGGCGGATGCTGCGACCCGGAGGGATCAACTGATGGAGCGGAACGACTCGGCGGCGGCGCCCTGGTCGCGGCCCGTCCGCGCGGAGGCCACGCACCTGCTGGAGCAGGCGCGGCGGCTGCGCGCGGGCGCGCTGACGGTGTCCCTTCCCGACCCGGAGGGCGCGGCGCTGCGCAGGCAGATCCTCGGTCACGCGGTGCGCGCGGAGTCCGCGGCGCGGTCCCTGGAGCGGGCGGCGGACGCGCTGGCGGATCACGAGCGGGTGCTGTCCGCGCTGGAGCGCAGGCGCCGTGAGAACGGCGGGGCGACGCAGATCGAGTGACGCCCCGGGGCGTGGAACGCCGGACGGGCCGGATCTCTCCGGCCCGTCCGGCGTCAACGGGACCCGTGTCCCGGCCGTGTCACCCGGTCCGCGCGTACCAGCGGTCGCCGCGCGACTCCGCCAGCCCCTGGTCGGCGAAGCCGGTCACGTGTTTGAGGACCGTGCGCGCCTGATAGCCCACCGCCTCGGCCAGCTCCTCCAGGGACGCGCCCGCGGCGCCGTAGGTCCGCAGCCCCTCCCACGTACGGGCCATGTGCCTGCCGAGCTCGGGGACCACCACCGGGCGCGGCGGTGCCGTCGTGGCGCGGGGCCGCGGGGTGAGGTTGACCTTGCGATGCCGACGGCCTTTCTGGCGCTTGCTCATGGATGTACCACTGCTCCGTCCCGTAGAGGATCGTCTCCGTGACGACAACTCGGCGCGGCGGCGGGCGGTTACGGCCGTTCCACCGGGTGTGCGAGACATCACGCAGCGCGAGCGGTCCGACCACCCCCGGGGTGTGCCGGGACGGTATGTGACGCTTGGGGCGTGCGCATACTGATTGTCGAGGACGAGGTGGGGCTCGCCGATTCGCTCCGCCGGGGGCTGGCCGCGGAAGGTCACGTCGTGGACGCCGTCCACGACGGGCCGCGTGGCCTGGAGGCGGCGCTCGCCGGAGCGTACGACGTGATCGTGCTCGACGTGATGCTGCCGGGGCTGAACGGCTACGAGATCTGCGGCCGCCTGCGCAGGCTGGGCCAGTGGACACCGGTGCTGATGCTGACCGCCAAGGACGGGGAGTACGACGAGGCGGAGGGGCTCGACGCGGGGGCGGACGACTATCTGTCCAAGCCGTTCTCCTTCGTGGTGCTCAGCGCCCGGCTGCGCGCGCTCGGCCGCCGCGGGGGCGTGGAGCCGGTGCGCCTGCTGCGGGCCGGCGACCTTGTCCTGGACACGGCGGCGCGGGCCTGCCGGCGCGGGGAGCGGGAGATCGAGCTGACGGCGCGGGAGCAGTCCGTGCTGCGCTGCCTGATGCTGAGCGCCGGGCAGGTCGTGGCCAAGCGGGACATCCTCGACGAGGTCTGGGACTCCCCCGCCGACACCGACCCGAACATCGTCGAGGTGTACGTCTCCTCGCTGCGCAGGAAGATCGACGCTCCCTTCGGCCGCCGGGCGATCGTGACCGTGCACGGCGCGGGCTACCGGATCGCGCCCGACGGTGGCTGACGCCGGCCGCCGCTCCCGGCTGCTGCCCCGCACCGTCCGTGGCCGCGCCGCCGCCGCGGCCGCGCTGGCGATGGCGCTGGTCCTGGGGGTCGGCGGCAGCTGGCTCTACGCCGTGCTGCGCACCAATCTGCTGGACGACACCAACGGCCGCACCGAGCTCGCCGCCCGCGAGGTGGCCGCGCAGGCGGACGCGAGCAGGCTGCCCGCGCTGCTGGCGGCGCCCCGGGCGGGCGTCGACGTGGTCCTGGTCCTGGACGGGCGCGGCGAGGTGGTGGCCACGACCCGCCCGTCCGCGGGCCCGCTCGCGCGCGAGTTCCGGGCGCTGCGCCCGCCGCCGGGGCAGGACGTGGCGTCGCGTGTCCTGCCCGGTTCGCGGGCGATGGGCGGGGAGCGCGGTGACGTGGTGGTGGTGCGGGCCTCGTCGGGCGGACGGGAGCGCTACGTCTACGCGTTGACGGTCCTCAACGACGTGGACGGTGCCACGCACGCGATCGCCCTGGGCCTGCTCGCGGGTTCCCCGCCGCTGATCGCCCTGGCCGCGCTCATCGCGTGGGCGGTGACGGGGCTGGCGCTGCGGCCGGTGACGAGGATCCGTACGGAGCTGGCGGCGGTCACCCCGAGCGGGCTGGACCGGCGGGTGCCGGAGCCGGCGGCCGGCGACGAGGTGGCGCTGCTGGCCCGTACGGTCAACGCCACGCTGGACCGGCTGGAGCAGGCGGTGGGCCGGCAGCGGCAGTTCGTCGCCGACGCCTCGCACGAGCTGCGCAATCCCGTGGCGGCGGTGCGCTCGCAGTTGGAGGTGGCGCTGGCGGCCCCGGGTGGTCCGACACAGGAGTCGGTGCGGGCCGCGCTGGCGGAGACCGTGCGGCTGCAGCGGGTGGCCGCGGACCTGCTGCTCCTGGCGCGGCTGGACGCGCGGGTGCCCTCGGCCGGGGAGCCGGTGGACCTGGCCCTGCTGGCGGCCGAGGAGGCGGCGCGGCGGCCGTCCGGGCGGGTGCCGGTGGCGGTGCGGGCGGACGCTCCCGTGCCGATGCGCGGCCGCGCGGGGCAGTTGGAGCGGTTGCTGGCCAATCTCGTCGACAACGCGCTGCGGCACGCCGCGAGCGGGGTCACCGTGCGCGCGGCTCTCGCGCACGGCGGTGCGGTGGCCGTGCTGGAGGTGGCCGACGACGGTCCGGGCATCCCGGAGGACCGGCGGGAGCGGGTCTTCGAGCGCTTCGTGCGGCTGGACGCCGCGCGGGACCGGGAGAGCGGCGGCAGCGGGCTCGGGCTGGCCATCGCCCGCGAGATCGCGCACGCGCACGGCGGGACGCTGACGGCCGGTGAGCGGGCGGGCGGCGGCGCGCTGCTGGTGGCCCGCTTCCCGCTGGGCGGCTTGACCGATTCCTGAAGGTTCGCTCGGAACCTTCAGGTTTTCTTCAGCGCCCGCGGTCCAACATTGATCAGTGTGACCGTGGAATCCGTGCAACTCGAGGGCCAGGACGAACGGCCGGCGACGCCGGAGCGCCCGCTGGCGTCCCGGCGGCGCAACCGTGAGGCGCTGCTGCTCGGAATGGCCGTGCTCATCAGCTGCTTCGGCTATGTCTACGCCGGGCTGTCGGTCAACGGCTCCTTCCCGCGCGGCTTCCCGGGCTTCGCGGCGAGCATGGTGTGCCTGGCGGTGGTACCGCATCTGGCCGTGCGCCGGTGGGCGCCCTTCGCCGATCCGCTGATCCTGCCGGTGTCGGTGCTGCTGTCGGGGCTCGGGCTGGTGCTGCTCTTCCGGCTGGACTTCGCCTACAGCGCCCGCTTCAAGACGGCGGAGCCGACCGCGTCCGGACAGTTGCTGTGGACCGTGATCGGTGTGGCGGTGTGCGTGGGGGTGGTCCTGCTGCTGAAGGACCACCGGTGGCTCCAGCGCTACATCTATGTGCTGATGGCCGTCGCGCTGGTGCTGCTGATGGCGCCCGCGTTCTTCCCGGGCGACACCTATGGCGCGAAGCGGTGGATCTTCGTGGGGCCGCTGTCGTTCCAGCCGGGCGAGTTCGTCAAGACGATGATCGCGGTGTTCTTCGCCGGCTATCTGGTCATCCACCGGGACGCGCTGGCGCTCACCGGGCGGAAGGTGATGGGGGTGCGGCTGCCGCCGGGCCGGCAGCTCGGGCCGATCCTGGGCGTGTGGGTGCTGAGCCTGCTGGTGCTGGTCTTCGAGCGGGACCTGGGCACTTCGCTGATCTTCTTCGGGCTGTTCGTGGTGATGCTCTACACCGCGACCGAGCGCATCAGTTGGGTGCTGTTCGGGCTGGCGATGGCCGTGGTGGGGGCGACGGTGGTCGGTTCGACCGAGCCGCACGTCAAGGGCCGCATCGTCGCCTGGCTGCACCCCTTCGACATCTTCCTGCCCCTGGAGCGGCGGCCCAAGGGGCTGATCTCCAGTCAGCTCGCGGACGCGCTGTTCGGCTTCGGCAGCGGCGGGGTGACGGGCACGGGCCTGGGCCAGGGCCACCCGGAGCTGATCGGCTTCGCGGGGCGCAGCGACTTCATCCTCACCACGGTCGGGGAAGAGCTGGGGCTGGCCGGGACGATGGTGGTGCTGGTGCTGTACGGGCTGCTGGTGCAGCGCGGGCTGAGCGCGGCGCTGGCCTCGCGGGACCCGTTCGGCAAGCTGCTGGCGGTGGGGCTTTCGGCGGCCCTCGCCCTCCAGGTCTTCGTGGTGGCCGGGGGCGTCATGGGCCTCATCCCGCTGACCGGCAAGGCGCTTCCGTTCCTCGCCAAGGGCGGCTCGTCCCTGGTGGCGAACTGGCTGCTGGTGGCGGTGCTCCTCAGGATCAGTGACGCGGGCGGCCGGGCGCGCCAGGAGGCGGCGCCGGTGCCGCGGGCGCGCTCCTGAAACGGCGCGGAAGAGCGAGCGCTCAGCGGGGCCCCGACGCACCGTGGCCACTGCACGCAAAGGCATTTACCGTGAGGTTGGCAATGGCGCCACATCCCGTACGGGAAGGGGTACGCATGACCACCGCACATGTCGAGCCCGCCACCTATCCGTTCAACGAGGCTTCCGGTCTCGCCCTGTCCGAGCTGTACGAGCACGCGCGCGACGGTGAGGGGCTGCTGCGCGTGCGGATGGAGCACGGTGAGCCGGCCTGGCTCGTGACCCGTTACGCCGACGCCCGGCTCGTGCTCGGTGACCGGCGGTTCAGCCGGGCCGCGGCCGCGCACCACGACGAGCCACGCCGGACTCCGGGGCGGCGGGAGTCCGGGATCCTCAGCATGGATCCGCCGGACCACACCCGGCTGCGGACCCTGGTGTCGAAGGCGTTCACCGTGCACCGGGTCGAGAGGCTGCGGCCTGCCGTGCGTGAGCTGGCCGAGAGCCTGCTGGACCGGATGGTGGCGGCGGGGCCGCCCGCCGACCTGGTCGAGAGCTTCGCGCTGCCCCTGCCCGTCGGGGTGATCTGCCAACTGCTGGGCGTGCCGGCCGAGGACCAGGGGCGCTTCCGCGTCTGGAGCGACGCGGCGCTGTCGACGAGCGCGCTGAGCACGGAGGAGATGGCGGCGACCAGAGACGAGTTCCGCGCGTACATGGCGGAGCTGGTCGAGGCACACCGCGTACGGCCCGCGGACGATCTGATGACCGCGCTGATCGAGGCGCGGGACGTGGACGACCGGCTCACCGAGCTCGAACTGATCGATCTGATCGACGGTCTGCTCATCGCCGGTCACGAGACGACGGCGACCCAGATCCCCAACTTCCTGTGCACGCTGCTGGATCACCCGGGGCAGTTCGAGCGGCTGCGCGCGGAGCCGGAGCTCGTGCCCACGGCGGTCGAGGAGCTGATGCGCTTCGTGCCGCTGGGCGTGGGCGCGTCGTTCGCCCGCTATGCCACGGAGGACGTCGAGGTGGGCGGCACGCTGGTGCGCGAGGGCGAGCCGCTGCTGGTGGCGGTCGGCGCGGCCAACCGCGACGCTCTGCGCTTCACCACGCCCGAGTCCCTCAACCTCGGCCGCACGGGCAACCAGCACCTGGGCTTCGGGCACGGCGTGCACCACTGCCTGGGCGCCCCGCTGGCCCGGCTGGAGCTCCAGGAGGCGCTGCGGGCGCTGGTGTCGCGGGTGCCGGGCATCCGGGCGGCGGGCGACATCGAGTGGAAGACGGAGATGCTGGTCCGCGGGCCGCGCACGATGCCGGTGGGGTGGTGAGCGATGGTCTGGCAGGTGTCGGTGGACCGTGAGCGGTGCCTGGGCTCGGGCATCTGCGCGGCGCTCGTACCGGAGCTGTTCGAGATGTCCGAGGAGCGGTCGCGGGTGCGCCACGGTGAGACGGCGCCCGACGAGACGGTGCTGGACGCGGCGGAGTCCTGTCCCGCACTGGCGATCTCGGTGAGGGAGGGGGCGCGGACCTTGGGGCCGCGCCCTTAGCCACGGCCGGGGGCGGCGCCTCCCTACGAGGAGGCGTCCTCGAACGCCGTCCGGCGGCGGACCTGGTCCTCCTGGGCCAGACGGCGCAGCAGTTCGAGCATCGGGCCGGAGAGGGCCAGGACCACGACCGCCTGCTCGGCCAGGGTCGGGGAGTCCTCGAAGGCGGCCGCCCGCTCCAGGTCCAGCCGGGCGATGGAGCGGGCCAGTTCCGCGTAGGCGAGGAGGCGTTCGGGGCGGTAGTCCGCGTCGAGGCGCCGGAGCTCCCGGAGGACCGTGGTCAGGCCGCTGATGTGCGGCGAGGTGCCGGGGATGTGCCAGTCCATCGCCGTGATCAGACCGGAGACGTCCGCGGCCGCGGCGGCCTCGGCCGCCGCCGCCGCGGCCGCGCCCCCGGCCGGGGCCTGGGCGACGGGCACGGGCAGGGCGTAGCTGATCGCCTTGAGGGTGCCGTCGGCGCTGTCGGCCCGGTCGACCGCGGCCAGGACCTCGCGGGTGGCGGCGATGGAGAGGCCGCCCAGGGTGGTCAGGGCCTTGATCAGCCGCAGCCGCTGGACGTGCTCGTCCCCGTACTCGGCCAGCGTGGCGGCTGTCGCCCGGCCGGCCGGCAGCAGACCTTCCCGACGGAAGTATTTGATGCTGGCGACCGGCACGCCGGTCGTGCGGCTGAGCTCCGAGATCTTCATGCGGCTTCCTCGTCGGTGAAGTGGCCGGGCACCCCGCGGTCGCGATCAGACACCCCTATCCGATACTGTCACTATCCAGCACTGGATACCTCCAGTATCTAGTAACTCTGTGTGATCGAACCGGAGCGTTCATGTCTTCCCCTCCGCCCTCCTCCGCGCTCCGCAGTCCGCGGCTGTGGATCGGCTCGGGCCTCATCCTCGCGGTGATCGCCGCGCTGTTCTCCCTCCTCTATGTCGGCGGCAACGTCAGCCCCAAGAGTCACCTGCGCGACCTGCCCGTCGCCCTGGTGAACGAGGACAAGGGTGCCGACGTCGCCAAGGGCAAGCACCTCAACGCCGGTGACCAGGTCATCTCCGGGATCAAGAAGTCCGCGGAAGGCAACGACAGCTTCGACTGGCAGGTGCTCGGCAAGGCCGAGGCCGACAAGCGGCTCGGCCAGGGCAAGCTGTTCGGCGCGATCGTCGTGCCGGAGAACTTCACCGCCTCGCTGACCGGGCTGCTCAGCCCGCAGCAGACGAAGGCCGTCCGGCCGACGATCACGGTGCTGACCAACCAGTCGGCCGGCAGCTTCGGCTCCTCCATGGCCAGCACGGCGACGCAGAAGGCCACCCACGGCGCCTCCGCCCAGCTCGGCAAGGAGCTCCTCAAGCAGGCGAACGCCCAGGGCGGCAAGCTCGCCCCGGCCGCCCAGCTGATGCTCGCCGACCCGGTGAACGTCGAGGTCACCGACGGGCACCCGCTCGGCACCCACAGCGCCATGGGCCTGAGCGCCTTCTACTACGCCCTGGTCCTGGTCGTCTGCGGCATGCTCGGCGCCAACGCGCTCGTCTCGCAGGTCGACACCTTCCTCGGCTACGCGCACACCGACTTCGGCCCCATCCGCCAGCGCAACCCGCTGCGCCACACGAGCCGGGTGCGCACCCTGGCCATCGACTCCGTCCTCATGGTCGGCCTCTCCGTGCTGATGGGTTCCCTGGTGGAGCTCGCCACGGTCGGCATCCTCGGCATGGACGCCTCCCACCTCGGCCTGCTGTGGGTCTACTCCGTGGCCACCGTCGCCGTCGTCGGCATCGGCGCCCTGGCCCTGCTGCGCGCCTTCGGCCTCCCGGGCATGCTGCTCTCGACGATCGTCTTCGTCGCGATGGCCGTCCCGTCCTCGGGTGCGACGGTGCCGCTGCAGGCGCTGCCCGACTTCTTCCGGCTGCTCTCGGAGTTCGAGCCGCTGCGCCAGATCACCGGCGGCCTGCGCTCGATCCTCTACTACGACGCCCAGGCCGACGCCGGCCTGACGCGCGCGTGGGTCTCCATGGGCATCGCCCTCGTCGTCGCCGCGCTCTTCGGCTTCGGCGTGACGCGCTTCTACGACCGCAAGGGTCTGCACCGGGAGCCGCCGTCCGCGAAGTCCGTCGATGTGGAGCCGGAGCCCGCGAAGGTCTGACCGCTTCCCCCGCGAAAACGGAACGTGCCCACCCCCCTTCAGCGGGGGTGGGCACGTTCCGTTTTCGCGCGACGGAGCCGCCGCGATGCGACGGCCCGGCGGCGGACCCGAGCGGCCCGGCGCGATCGCGGCACACTCCGCCCCTCAGGCACCGCCACCGGCGGCCTGCCCGTACGTGCCCGGGTCCCACGGCCCGTCGCTCAGCGGAAGGCCCAGTTCAGCAGCGGCGCGCACGAGCGGTTCCGGCCCGGTGACCAGCCCGGCCTGCCCCGCGGCGCGCACCACTCTGCGGCAGACCGCCCCGCTCTCCTCCAGCAACGGCACAAGTCCGGCGTGATCCCAGAGGCTGCCCCACGGGTCAAGGTTCAGGTCAACCGTCCCGGAGGCCACGGCCAGCATTCCCCGGAATCCGCCATGCAGGCTCTCATGAGAAGCGCTCCCGGCGATCTTCCCGAGCACGCCGTCCAGCCCGATCTCCCGCCAGCGCCGCAGCGATGCGTACGTGACGGTGGCGTCCGCCAACCGGCCGGTCCCCGAACAGCGCAGACGTTCTCCGTCCGGCCCCCACGCGCCCTGCCCCGCCACCGCCCGCCATACCGCGCCGTCGTGCGGGGTCACGACGACACCGACCACGGGACGCGAGGCGTCGAGCAGCCCGACGATGACCGCGTACTCACTTGAACTCCGCAGGTAGCAAGCGGTGTTGTCCAAGGGGTCCACGACCCAGCAGCGCGGCCCGTTCCCGACCGGCCCGGATTCCTCCCCCAGGAACCGGTCCGCGGCGAACTCTTCCAGGATGACCGACCGGATCGCGCGTTCGGAGGCAACGTCGGCCTCGCTGACGGGAGAACCGTCCGCCTTGTACCGGACCTGCGCGTCAGCGCGATGACGGCGCAGGACATCCGCCGCGGCCTCGGCCGCGGCAACGGCCACTTGAAGCGACTTCTCCCCATTCATTTCGCCCAGCCCTTCGCGGCAGCCGACAGCCGACAGCGCCGACCAGCCTACGGACGCGTGGCACCGGCAGCGGCGCGGCCGACGACCGCCGCGGGACCGCCTGCGCTCGTATCGGGCCCCTTATCCTCACCGGCGCCGGGACGAGGGACAAGCAGAACAGGTGTACATGGGACCTTCTGGGTACATTCCGGGCGCCCGGGCCAACCCCCTGCGCCCGGTCCCAGCGAAAGGGCACCCTGAATGCCGGAATTCCCCTTCCACCGACTCCGAAGCACCCTGCTCGGCACCGTACTTCTGGCCATGCTCAGCGCCCTCGTCGTGACCGTACCCGGACAGGCGAAAGCACCGGAGAGACCCGTCGTCGCCACCGACCACGGGCAGGTCCGCGGCGTGGCGCACGGCACGTACGACACCTTCGACGGCATCCCCTTCGCCGCTCCCCCCACCGGCGCGCGGCGCTGGCAACTGCCCGCCGCGGCGGCGAAGTGGAAGGGCGTACGCGACGCGGGCGCGCCCCGCTCGCGCTGCGCGCAGCTGTCGCCGGACGAGCCCGGCAAGGTGCTCGGCTCGGAGGACTGCCTCTATCTGAACGTCACCGCGCCCAAGGGCCGCGCGGCGGGCCGGGGCCGGCCCGTCATGGTCTGGGTGCACGGCGGCGGCTTCACCTCGGGCGGCGGCAGCGACTACGCCGCGCAGCGGCCCGCGGTACGCGGCGACGCCGTGGTGGTGACCGTCAACTACCGGCTGAGCGTGTTCGGTTTCTTCGGCCACCCGGCACTGGGCGGCGCGCCCGACTACGGCCTCGCCGACCAACAGGCCGCCCTGCGCTGGGTGCGGGCCAACGCGGCCCGCTTCGGCGGCGACCCGCGCGACGTCACCCTCTTCGGGGAGTCGGCGGGCGCGCTCAGCACCTGCGCCCACCTGATCTCACCCACGTCGGCGGGACTCTTCCACAAGGCCGTGATCCAGAGCGGCTCGTGCATGACCTCGATGCCCGCCGGAGCCACCGCACCCGGCAGCCCCGCCTACAGCCCGTGGGCGCCGCAGAGCCGGGTGCAGGACGCGGGCGCCACGGCCGCCCGCTCGCTCGGCTGTCTGGTGCCCGGAGCCGAGGCGCTGCGCTGTCTGCGCGCGCTGCCGGCGGCGAAGCTGGTGACCCCGGAGCTGACGCAGAAGTTCTCGTTCGTCTCCTACGGGAACGCGCTGCTGCCCGAACGGCCCGAACGGGCGCTGGAGAGCGGCCGCTTCCACCGGGTGCCGGTCGTCCAGGGCAGCAACCACGACGAGATGCGCCTCTTCGTCGCCCTGTCGCTGGCCGACCACCCCATCCCGGACGCGAACGTCTACCGGGCCCGGCTGCAGGGCTCCTTCGGCAACGCGGCGGCGGCAGTCGAGGAGCTCTACCCGGCGGCGAAGTACCCCTCGCCCGCGCTCGCCTGGTCCGCGGCGCTCACCGACCGCGCGTGGACGTGCACGACCCTGCGGGCCGACCGGGCGCTGGCCGCGCGCGTACCCACGTACGGCTACGAGTTCAGCGACCCGAACCCGCCGGTGATCCCTGGGTTCCCGAAGGTGAAGGACTTCCCGTACGCGGCCGCGCACGCCTTCGAGCTGCCGTACCTCTTCGACATCCCGGTCGAGCCGGCCTTCACGGCGGCGCAGCTGGAGCTGTCGGAGCGGATGGTCGGCTACTGGGCCCGCTTCGCGCACACGTCCCGCCCGGACCTCCCGGGCGCGCCGCGGTGGCCGGCCTTCCGGAACGACGCGCCGCTGGTGCTGAGCCTGGCTCCGGGTGCCGACGGGATCCGGGTGGTGGACGCGGGCGCCGAGCACCACTGCGCCTTCTGGGACGCGCACCAGGCGTGATCCCCCGCCGCGGGGCACGATGAGGGCATGCTCCTGGCCGAGATCGCCCGTGTGTCCGCGGCCGTCGCCGCGACGAGCTCGCGGTCGGAGAAGACCGGCCTGCTGGCCGGTCTCTTCCGGACGGCCGGACCCGAGGAGGCGCCGGTCGCCCTGACCTATCTGGCGGGGCGGCTGCCGCAGGGCAGGGTCGGGATCGGCTGGAGCGTGCTGCGCGACGCGCCGCCGCCCGCCGCGGCGCCTTCCTTGACCGTCCGGGACGTGGACCGGGCGGTCGAGGCGTTCGCGGCGGTGGCGGGCAAGGGCGCGAAGGCCGAGCGGAAGCGGCTCGTCGACGCGCTGATGGGCGCGGCCACGGCGGAGGAGCAGCGGTTCCTGCGCGGGTTGCTCGGCGGTGAGCTGCGGCAGGGCGCGCTGGACGCGCTCGCCGTCGAGGGGCTCGCGGCCGCCGCGGGTGCGCCGCCCGAGAACGTACGCCGGGCGGTGATGCTCGGCGGCGGCTCCCCGGCGGCCGTGGCCCGGGAGCTGCTGGCCCGCGGCCCGGCGGCGCTGGCCGACTTCCGCCTGGAGGTGGGGCGGCCGGTGCAGCCGATGCTGGCGCAGACGGCCAAGGACGTCGACGAGGCCCTGGACCGGCTCGGGCCGTGCGCGGTGGAGGAGAAGCTGGACGGCATCCGGGTGCAGGTGCACCGGGACGGCGACGGCGTACGGATCTTCACCCGCGCCCTGGAGGAGATCACCGAGCGGCTGCCGGAGCTGGCCCGGGTGGCGCGGGAGCTGCCGGCCGGGCGGGCCGTGCTCGACGGCGAGATCATCGCCCTGGACGACGCGGGACGGCCGCGCCCCTTCCAGGAGATCGCGGGCCGGGTCGGCTCCCGGCTGGACGTGGCGGGCGCGGCGCTCACCGTCCCCCTCTCCCCCGTCTTCTTCGACCTGCTGGCCGTGGACGGCCGCGACCTGCTGGCCCTGCCGGTCTCCGAGCGCCACGCGGAGCTGGCCAGGGTGGTGCCGGAGCCGTTGCGCGTACGGCGGCTGGTCGTCGCGGACCCTTCCGACGACGGTGCGCGGGCGGCGGCCCGGGACTTCGCGGCGGCGGTCCTGCGGCGCGGCCACGAGGGCGTGGTGGTCAAGGCGCTCGGCGCCCCGTACAGCGCGGGCCGCCGCGGCGCCTCCTGGCTGAAGGTGAAGCCCGTCCACACACTCGACCTGGTGGTCCTGGCCGCCGAGTGGGGCCACGGCCGCCGCACCGGCAAGCTCTCCAACCTCCACCTGGGCGCCCGGCTGCCGGACGGCTCGTTCGCGATGCTCGGCAAGACCTTCAAGGGCCTCACCGACGCCCTCCTGACCTGGCAGACCGAGCGCCTGCGCGAGCTGGCGGTCAGCGACGACGGCTTCGTGGTCCGCGTCCGCCCGGAGCTGGTCGTGGAGATCGCCTACGACGGCATCCAGCGCTCGCCCCGCTACCCGGCGGGCATCACCCTGCGTTTCGCCCGCGTGGTGCGCTACCGCGAGGACAAGAGGGCGTGGGAGGCGGACACGGTGGAGGGGGTGCGGGCGGCGCACGCGGTGGTCGAGTCCCCTGAGCCTTGACCTCACTTGCCCGCCCCAAAGGAGAGAGTGCCGGAGCCCACGGCCCCGGCACTCCCCGAAAGCTTGCGCCTTCCCTAACCCTGCTTCAGCTCCCGAGCCGTGTTCTCCCACTCCTCGAACACCGCCACGCTCCCGAAGATGGTCTGGATGGATGCGCCGATCTTCCGGCTCGGCTTCCGCAGCCGCCGACTGGTCATGCTGAGCATCTCGATCACAGGCCCGATCTCTTCCGCACCCGTCGCGGCGCCCCGGATATCCTGGGACGTCTCGATCACCTGGTCGAGCAACTCGTTCACTTCCTCCGGCAACTCGCTCCGCGGCGTCTTGCGTGCCCACTGGAAGAACACGCTGAGGGCGTCGAAAACGGCGTTCATCCGCTCGGCGAAGCGTCGGGCTGCCGCTTCCAGATCGTCGGACGGTCCTTCGATGGCCTTGGCGAAGCGATTCATAGCCGCCAGTTGGGCACTCATAGGAACCCCCGGCAAGGTCGCCCGGAGCATGTCCTCGCCCATCAGCTCGGCCATGGCCCCGAGGTCCTGGAACGCCGATTCCACTTCCGCCAAGTCAACCGGGATCGCCTCCATCTCCGTCACGGCGGAGACCATCAGCTCGAACAGTCCAGGGGCATCTTGCTCCGTGGCGACCACGTCCGCGCTTTCGGCAGTTGGAGAAGGCGCGGACAGCAGGACGCGTGCGGGCAGCATGAGGGGACCCGCTCCGGCGAGCCCTTCGGCGAGTGCTGCCGCCAGCCCCTGCCGTGCTTCGACCGATCCGAGAGGAAGAGCCGGGAACTCGATGGTCGGGAGTGCTCCCGCGCCGAAGGGCACGGTGCCGGTCTCGCCGAGGTGCACGGCGTACCGGCCGATCGCGTGCCGGATGCCGAGCCCGTAGACGGTCTCAGGGCTGCCCCCGGTGAGGTCGGCGACGACGATGTCCTCTTCGATGAGGTGGCGGATCAACCGCTCGGACAGCAGACCGGCGCCTGCGACGTCGTCGGCCCGGATCAGGGTCAGGCCGAACTGCTCGCAGACGGGCCGCACGACGTCCTCGTAGAACATTGCGGACCGTTGCCGGATTTCATGGGCTGTTCCGTCGGCGGGCGTACGGGCGTTGCCCAGCGGCCCGATCGCAAAGCATGTGGGCATGTCAGATCTCCTTCGGAAAGACTTGGCTTGCCGAGATGTTCATGTCCGGCCAGAACCGGAGCGGCATCAGTCGAAAAGCGTCAACGCCACGCCGTCAGCAAGGTCGTCGGCATAGACGGGCCGCTCCTCGATGCCCAGTGCGCGCATGAGGTTCACGGTGAGAACCCGATGGCGGTGACCGACACGAACGGTCTCGCACGGAAATTTGCCGAGGCCGACCAGTCGGTAAGCAGTGCCCAGGCACATGCCGAACGCCCTGGCGGCGGTCCTCAGATCCACACTGACCGGAAGGTCGAAGATCTCCCGAAAAGTCAGGGGAGTCACGTCACACTCCCTCATCCGCGCCTCCTCGCGGTCCGCAGCGAAAGCGCTCCGACTCGGCGTCCCCTCCGGAGCTGGTGTGTGTCGGCGACGGTGTCGGTCAGTCCCCATTCCTGCGCCAGAGCGCCGATGCGCACGCCTTCGGCCCGGTCCGCCGGAACGGTGATCCGCAGGGCTGCGGCGAGGCCGTCATGCCTGTCGGGACCGTCGAACACCATCTGCCAGGTGCCGTCCGGCTCGTATCGCGTCCCGGCGACGGCGTCCACGTCCTCCACGGCCACCTCGACACGGGCACGGCGTGCGGCGTTCCACGCCTTCGTGCACGCGGAGCGCAGCAGCGCAGACCCTGGGTCCGCAGTATCCGGTCCGATCACCTGCAGTGTTTCGAGGTAGGCCGTGACCAGTTCCGCTTCGGCGTCCTCGCGATCCACCCCGAGCCGGTCCGCGATCCTGAACGAGGTACGCCGCAACCCGGGAAGGGCCAGCCACACCGCGCTCAGCCGCCAGCCGCGCGGAGCCGGGTCGCTCTGCGCCAGAGCGACCACCTGGCGCCACAATCCCGTCCGCACGGCAGAGTCCGCCGCGCGGTCGTACAGCATTGGGCGCACCTCTGCCAGTGAGAGCGAGGGGCCCCTCCTCTCCGGTCCGCCGTCGAGCCGCAGGTCGGATACCGGATCTGTACCCGTGAAATTCCGCTCGATGGAGTCGAAGAGCCTGGGCCGAGAAGGTAATGCCATCGTCATCCTCCTGATCACTCGCTCTCCCGAGCCGGGCTCTTGCCGCGCCACTCGGTCAGGGATCGCTCCGCGAGCTGCCGACCGGGCATGGCGTCTCCGCCGCGTTCGATGGACAGGAGCAGGCGCAGAAATCCCGGTTGGCGAGCGTCGACAAGCCGGGCGAACAGTTCCTCCACCGCCCCATCCGGCTGCGGTGCGTCTTCCGTCTCCCGGCACCAGACCAGCAGCGTGTCCCGCATCGAGTGGTACGTCGTCGCCTCGTTGAGCGCATGCCAGACGAGTTCCGCGACGCGCGTGGCCGCTTCCCCGCCGAGGAGCAATTGACCGCCGAACCACGACCAGTCGCGTTCGACGAGCAAAGGAAAGGCAATGGCTGCCAACAGGTCCGCGACATCCTCGTTCTGCGTCCAGGCCGCCAGGTGGCGCACGATCGTCTCCTTGACCGTGGGATCCCCCGCCTCGAACCGCTGCACCAGGACTTCCGAGACGCTCAAGGTCACTGCCATGTCATCGGCGTCGTCGCCCGGCTTGTCCACAAGACTGCGCAGCAAGGCCAATGCCTGCTCGGCCCCGAGGTCGCCCGTGCCCGAACGGCAAGCGTGAACAACAGTGGCGCGTAGCGCTACTTCAGGCGCGTTGCTCCACTCCTGGAGCAACGCGTACGCCTTGTCGGCGACTGTGGCATCGAGTACCGCTGCGCCGAGAGCCCGGGCCGCGACGTCGACGCCCGGCTGCCGGGAGGACAGGGCGAGTTCCCGGATCAGACCGAAGGTCTGCCCCCGGGTCCGTACGGCCATCTCCGTCACGGCACGCCCGGCACATTCGAGCCCCTCTTCGTCGTGCCCCGTCTTCCCCAACCAGTCGTGCAGCAGAGGCAGCAAGCCGGTGTGTTCACGGCACACGAGATCCCAGACGGCCTCGCGCAGCGCCGGCCACAAGAAAGTGACGGTCTCCCCCGGGCTGCCACCCCCACGGGCTTCGCAACGTGCCCCGGCGCTACGCAGGATGTCCCGCAGCGACCGCTGCCGGGCAAGGCCGTGCCCTCGCTTGCCGGCCGGGTCCGGGAGGTTGTCGGGTTCCGGTGACAGCTGGTTTCCTGCTAGCGCGAGAAGATCCGCGGCCCGCTCGACGATGGTGGCCCGGTCCAGACCTCCGTAGACGCAGACCGACAACAAGTGGGCCAAGACTTCCGGATCTCCCTCCGCCCGAGCCAGGACTTCTGGTGCTTCCGTCGAGGCCAGGCGGGACAACACCTCGGAATGATCGACTGCACCTCCGACCCCCAGGCAGGCCACCGTCCGTGCCGCCTGTGCCGCACATCCGGGTGGCAGTTCGGGGGGCAGGATTTCGGAGAGGAATTCCGGCCCCAGCGGCTCCAGCAACCGGGCTCGAACTTCCATATCGGGACAGATATCCGCGAAGTGAGCGGAGAAGACGTCGCCCGGATCAGGCGGCTCGTGGTGTACCACCTGGGCCCCGAAGTCCCGCTCCAGCGCCCTGACAAGGCCCGGCGATTCCGGCAACACGATGATCAGCCGTGCCCCCGCTGTTGCCAGGAGCCCTTCCAGGTGGGAGAAGTCCCAGGGCTTGAGCGCGAAGGGGTCGCCGGGCTCCATGACCAGGTAGCCGTGCACCCCTTGGGACCGGGGACGCCAGCGGGCCAGATCCACCGCTCCGTCCACCTGGACGAGCGCAGGATCGTCGAACCCATGGGCCAGCAGATTGAGCGCCAGCGTGAATCGCCCGGTACCCGGCATTCCGACGAGCAACAGGATGCCTGAGCCGAGTGCGGCGAGCCCCTCCTCGAACGCAGCGGGGGCGATGAAACGGCGTCGGGCGTCTTGGAGTTCCTTGGCTCGCACAGGCCCCTGGCGCATCCGGGTCGGTGGCCCGTCCCCGGCAGTTGAGGATGCGTACTGCGCATTACGCTGATCACCATGCACCACACCAGTGTTGAGCGTGCTGTGCGGGCCGGCCAGCACCAGCATCCGCTGGTCTCTGATCAGTTCGGGGAGAAGTGAGGCCAGGGGGTCGTCGGCAGAACCTGTTTCAGATCCCATCGTCCGCTCCCCGGACATAATCACCAGCAACCTTGACGTCGGTCACATGCTGTCCGCCGTGGACGCAACCGGTGTTGATGATGCCCCGGTCAGCACTCAGCGCCATGGTGCGCGAGGCCCCGGACGTCGTCTGCCCATCAGCAGGGGCCTCGGTACGCTGCGGGGGTCCGAGCAGTTCGCTCAGTCGGCCGAGGACCTCCGAGCCGGGGGCGCACTCCGCCCGGCGCAACATCTCAAGGAGCGCTTCTCCTCCGTGGTGCTCCCCCGCCGACTCGTCGGCCCGGCCGGGCAACGGGTGAGTCATGTCGCGGTCCAGGGGAACGACGGTCGGTCGCCCACGGCGGGTGTCCCCTGCGTGTTCCACCGCGGTCTTGTCGTGTTCTCGCATGGCTTCCTCCGGGAGAGGGCCGGTCGGGCCACATGAACCGCCCGGCACATTTCCTTGGTGATCCGAGACTCCCGCTCTGCCGGGGTCATCACCGCTCCCGCAGTGCACAAAAAAGGTGACCTCGGCCACCGAAGACGCAATCGAAAAAGGAACGGGCGACCGAACATGTGTCGGTCGCCCGTTCCTCTCATGGAAAAGGCTGGATTCACCAGCCTGTGGAACGTCACATCCCTCTTCAGACGCCGGGAACCCGGCGTCCCAGCGAGGCGATACGGTCACGCAAGAGTTCTGAGATCTCCTTTCGTTCCTGTTCAGTCAGCGTGCCGAGCAACGAAGCCATTTCCTCCTGCCAGTCGGCCCCCGGCGCCAGCAGGCTCTGGTGCCCCACGGCCCAGTCCAACACCTGGCTGACCTGGTCCGGGTGCCTGAGCAGCCAAAGTGCCGCCAGAGAGACCGGACCGTTGTGCAGTGCCTGGAGACAGAACTCGTACTCACCACGGCGGTTGGCCGTCCATGAATACCGGACGGCGTCACCTTCCGCCTGGCCGAGATGGAGCTCTTCGCCGGTCTCCCGGAGGCGTACGTCGAAGACCTGATAGCTCAGACCCGCCTCTGCCAGCCCTTGTCGCGTGCCCAGGTGTTGCATCACCTCCGGCGCCCCGAGGCCGCTGCCCGCGACGGCCTGCGCCTCCACGAGGTGACGCAGCGCCCGTGTGAGGTGAGTGCGGACCGCTTCCCATCCGTAGACGATCCGGGAGCGCACGACCCGCACCGGATCATGCACCCACCAGGACACCCACAAGTCCACCGATTCCGCGCCGTATACCGTGGGGAGTGCCACTGCCTGAGTGCCCATGCGCTCCGTCAGGTCCACGTGGAAGGCATCCACGTAGGTACCGCGGAGCCCAGGTGCACCCGCCTCGTCGGAAATCGGTACATCCGCCCCCGGCTCGCCCTGATCTCCCCGCCGGCCCAGGACGAAGTACCTGCCTTCGGTGTCCTTCAGCACCAGAGCCCGCTCCCTGGTGGCCGACCAGCGGTGGCTCAGAATTTCGCGCCAAGGAGCTCTCGTAGCGCGAACGAAGAGACGCTCATCCAGATCGTCGCTCATGCCGCCCCTCTCTCCGTCCCCGATTCGTAGAACACCCCGTCATGAGCGGAGCGATGCCCTGCCGCCCCGTTGCGCCATCCGCGCAGTGCCTGACGGGCGATGTCACGGCCCGCCAGCCCTTCCGTATCGCTCCGGTCCACTTCGACGAAGAGTCTCAGCGCACCGTGCTCCATGGGGCTGGCCAGCGCGGCGAACAGATCCTCCACCGCCCGTGCCAGGCCCTCATCCCACCGCCCGCCGTCGCACCACCGGAGCAGAGCCCAGCACGTCGCGTCGAAAGTGACATCGGAGTTCAGGGCTGTGCGAATCATGTCGATGATCTGCCGACCGCATTCGGTCCGGCCCGCGAGTTCCTGCTGGAACCACCGTGGGTCCTGGAGGAGCTGGGGGAAAAGCACCAGCAGCGACTCGGCACCCTGCCGCTCATCAGCCAGCCACTCGACCAGTTGCTCGAACACCAGTCGCTCGTTGCCTGCCTGGAACAGTCGAGATATCGCGGCCCGTACCGCGAAGCGGACAGCGGAACCCCTGGCTTCCTTATCGACCCCGGCGACGAGTGTGCGCAGCAGGCTCAGAGCGAAATCCGGTCGGGACAGACCGAAATCCGCACCGCAGGCCAGCGCCACCGTGGCCCGGAGGTTCGAGTCCCGTGCCCTGCTCCAACCGCTGAGCCGATAGCGCACCTCGGCCACCAGCACGGGATCCTCCGCGGCGATGCCCAGCGCATGGGCAGCGATGAGGTGGCTGGTGGTGCGTTCCGATTCGGCCAGGGCCTTGATGTGCCGCAGCGCCCTGCGCCCTCCGCCCCAGGCGGTGGCCATGCCCATCACCCGGCCTACCGGCTGGGTCAGCTCGCTGTTCCGGTCGACTTCGCGCAGCCAGCTCACGAGCAGTTCGGACAGCTGGCCGTACTCCCGCCACACGTGCCTGAGCACCGCCTCGGCCTGCCGGTGCCTGACAAAGGTGACCGGCTCCACCACGTGGGCGTAGGCCCCTTCCGCACGGATCTTCCGTGGCTCCCGTTGGGCTCTCACAGCATGCAGCAACTCCTGCAGGGGGCGGCGGAAGACGAAGTCGGGGTTGGGCCGTGGCTCTCGCCCAACGTTCTCCCCGCCCGTCGGCGCCACAACCGACGCGAGTCGCCCCGCCGCCAACTCCAGCAACCTGTCCGACTCTTCGCGGACGATCCTGTGGTCCAGCCCCTCGAATACGCAGGCGGCCAGGAGGAAGGCCAGGGCGTCCGGGTCGTCCCGCAACCTTCCGATGAGCTCCGGCACTTCCTCCTCGGCCCGATAGCTGAGCCGGTCCTGAATGCTTCCCAGCACATCGGGGTTGCCGTCGGCCGACACCACAGCCGACACCAGCTCGGCCACCTCCGCAGGTACCAGCCCCGGAGCCAGCAGTTCTTGCAGGAGCCCGGATTCCAGTGCGCCCAGCAGTCGGGAGCGCTCGGAACCGTCGGGTACCAGGGCCTCGAAGCGCTTATCGAAAACCCGACGGGGGGAGGGCGGTTCACAGCGGACGAGCCGCACGTGGAGGTCGTGTTCGAGTCCGCGCAGGAGATGAGGGTCGTCCGGCAGGACGATCACCATGCACGCTCCGGCCTTGTCCAGGAGGGATCGGAGGTTGCCGAGCATGCCCGGCTTCAGCGGATGGGACGGGAAGAGGCCGTCCATGAGGTAGCCGCGGGCGTCGGGGTGCGTGGGCCGCCATCTGTCCAGCTCCGTCACGCTGTCCAGGGCCCGTAACGACGTCGTGCCCCCGCAGCACCGCCGCAGCAAGTTGAGCGCCAGCGTGCGGCGGCCCGAGCCCGGAGTGCCCGTCAGAAAGAGCAGGCCCTTCTTCAGCTCGTCGTAGGCAACCGGGAAGCAGTCCGGTTCCACGAACCCGAAGGCCGCGTCCTCCACCTCGGTTCGCGGGATCGGGCCTTCATGGACTCTGGTCGTACGGCCCTTCGCCTGCTCCCCGTCCGAGCCGTTCCTCACACGCTGATCTCCGTGGACGGATCCGGCATTGACGTTTCCGTACGGAGCGAAGACAACGGACCACGGGTTCCCGGAACCCGCTGCCATGGCCTTGAGAAGCTCATTGACCTCCTCATCGGGGTCCGCGTCGAGCGGACTGGGCTGAGGAGGGTGCTCGTCAGCTGGTTCAGCTCGGCCCGGCAGAGATTCTCCGTCCGTTCCGTCCGCCGCGGTCACGAGCGGCCCTGGTTTTTGTCACCATGCACCCGGTCCCCTTGGAAGCCCCGGACACGGCCGGCTTTGTTCCCACCTACGTGGTCCCCGGCGATGTGCTGATTGCTCACACTCTGACCACCGTGCACCGTACCGGTATTGATATTGCCGTTCGGCGCCTTGTTCGTCATCCGCCCGCCTTCGGATCCGCCACGCCGACTCACCGAGTGGCCGTCCTTTTCGGCCTGTTCGTCTACCGCAGAGCCAAGAATGTGGCGATCGTGCAGTGGTCCCGAGGGTAGCGGCACGTAGATCCAGGCCCGTTGGGCGAACTGCTTGCCTTCGACGGTCGCCGGCACCTCGATGAAGTGATCCAGATGACGCCCTGTGTAACCACTGGCGACGACGTCCTCGTAACAGCGGTCCGACAGAATGGCCGCCACATGCGTGATGTTCTCCTTGGAGGAGGCCAGCACCGCCTTGACGGGGCGGGAGTCGAGCAGGCGGTGCGTGTCGTTGCGCGCCGTCCCATTGCCCCCGAATTCGTCATCGGTGTCAGGCAGCGGACCGATGTGCAGACTGACTCGGAGCCTGATCGGCACGACTCCGAGGGAATGGACGTTGAAGTCGGTCAGCACTTCCTGGAGGGTGAGCAGCCAGGGATGGACAACGAAGGGCATCAACGACGGGTCGAATCCCAGCACATAGCCGTCACCGGTGGACGCGGGGAACTTGCGCTCGTTCCACAGCTCGGCCAAACCCGCCCTCTCCAGCGAGGTCCTGATCAAGTCGGGCACTGCCCGGCTGATCACCTCATGCTCGATGGCCGGGTGACCGGTGAAGCCTTTGGCGTCCACGGCGACGATTCCGCGGTACGGAGGAAGGAGGCGGCTGCGGGTGTAGGGCGCCGCGGTGGCCCTGGGCAGTTCGGCACCGTGATCGTGCATCGTCAAACTCCTCTGTGAAGATCCGTCCGGGCTCGAAACCGGCCCGGACGGACGGGGACGCGCTGGGAGCGCTGTGCCCTTCGAGCTTCACGGAAGTGCGGGGAGCGTTCCGCTCCCACAGTGCAGAAGAACGGTGACGGGCATCACAGCCTAATCACTCAGTGGCGCGCCCCCGGACCACACATCGCAGATAGACCTCATCGGCGACCTCGATGCGCGTCCGCTCAGCGCGCACCCGTTCCGTCCCGAACCGCTTCAGCACCCCACTGACGGAGTTCCGTCCGACTCCCAGATGCTGCGCCAGCTCTTCCCTGGTGATGGAGAACGAGCGCGCGCCGGAGATCTCGACAAGGCGGAGAAGTGCCAGCGCGAGCCGCCGACCGATGTCGCCCTCGCACGCCTGGGTCTGCTCACGGACCCGGCTCACCGCATACTCGGCAAGCTGACTCGCCAGATTGTGCCGTTTGACGAAGTCCCGGAATTCCTCTGCGGGAACCACAGAAACTTCACATTCGCTAATTGCGCGAACGTGGGCCAGTCGCCCCCCACCATCCTGCACGGCCATCTCACCCAGCACCTCACCCGGCCCTCGGAAGGCCAGCAGCCGATCCCTGCCGCCGGATTCACCGCGAACCACCTTCACCATGCCGCGGATCAGCGCAAGCACATGCGTTCCAGAGTCACCCTGCCGTAACAGGGTCGCACCCGCCGAGTGTCTCTTTCGTGGGAAGCACGTCAGCCCCTCCCACGCCTCGCCCGGCACGAGATCACGAAGGATACGCGCCGGCGAGACATAATTCTCTTCGCTCATGCGATCACGCTAGATGAATTCTGTGAGCTTCGAGGCGGAATACTTTGTTCCCTTCCTGGCAATCTCCTATTCGCATGCGACAGAACCCAAATTCTGGACAGCCGGGGCGCCGGGGAAGGCCAGTGCGCGATCAGTGTGAGTGCAGGAGTCAGGGCCGCCCGGACCCGCCAATCGCTATAGTGGTCGGAGACCGCCCTTGACCTGCGTAAAGCAGGCAGGGAGCAGACACCTCAGGAGTTTCTCCATGCTTCGCACCATGTTCAAGTCCAAGATCCACCGCGCCACGGTCACCCACGCCGATCTGCACTACGTCGGGTCCGTGACCATCGACGCCGATCTCATGGACGCCGCCGATCTACTGCCCGGCGAGCTCGTGCACATCGTCGACATCGACAACGGCGCGCGCCTGGAGACGTATGTGATCGAGGGCGAGCGCGGGTCCGGGGTGATCGGGATCAACGGGGCCGCCGCGCATCTCGTGCACCCCGGGGATCTCGTCATCCTCATCAGCTACGCGCAGGTCGAGGACGCGGAGGCCCGCGCCCTCGTGCCCAGCGTCGTGCATGTCGACGCCGACAACCGGATCGTCACCCTGGGCACGGACCCGTCGGTCCCGGCCCCCGGCACCGAGCGCAGCCCGCACGCGGTGGGCACGGGCGGGAGCTGAGGGCCGGGAGCCGGGGGCGGCCTCCTCGCGGTGGTCCCGTGCCCGCGCGGCCGGAGGCGGGCCTCCGCACGACCGCCCTATGCGGCCGGCTTCTGCAGCCAGCCCGCCTCGGTGGTCCAGAACATCTGGCGCGCTCCGAGGTAGTCGCGGGCGAAGCCGGTGAATCGTTCGCGGGTGTACGGCTTGCCGGTCTTGGGGTCCTTGGCGTTGATGTCGGGTTCCTGGACGGCCATCGCGACGAGGGGAAGGGCGGCCTTGTACGCGTGGAGGAACTTGTAGGAGTTCTCCATCTGGTACGGGCGGTCCGGCAGGGTGTCCGGGCCGCCGATGCCGATCTTCTTGTCCCTGGCGAGGTCGAACATTTCCTTCATGCGCTTGTGGTCGTCGTCGTCCGGCAGGAAGTTGACGTACTGGATGAACTGCGTCTTGGCGAAGACCTTCTTGCCGAAGCGCATGTTGTCGATCTCGGCGTCGATGTAGGACTTCGAGGTGTACTTGGTCTGATCCGTCTTGGTGTCCACCTCGACCGCGGTCTCCGGAAGGTTCACCCCGGCGAGCTTGCCGTCGAACTTCTTCGCCATCGCCTTCAGCATGGCCTGGAAGTCCGTTCGCACGCCCTTGTTCCACTGCGCGACCATGGCCCCGTGGGTGGTGGGGTTGTCGGGGTTCTCATCGATCGTCGGCGCGACCCCGCTCTCGTCCTTCACATACTGGGGGACGTTGGCGTCCTTCATGGCTACGTCGAAGAACCGGTCCTGAACCTGGACGAACAGCTGCTTGTGGCGTTGCTGGAGATACGTCAGGGCATGGTCCAGTCGCGACCACTTGTACTCCCCCTTCTTCCCCTCAAGGGCCTTCCAGGGCACCACCACCTGCACGCCGCCGATGTCCTTACGGTCAATCATGGCCTTGACCTTCGGATTCTGGCCGGACGTGGCATCCTCGAAATCGCCGAGCGACATGTACAGATTGTCCGTCACCTTGCCGTGGGAAACGGCGGGGGCGGGAGCCGCGGCGGCGACCCCCGCGGTGGCCGTCAGGGCGACGGCCGTGAGGACAACAGATCCGACTGCACCACGTGACATCATCATGAGCGGGACGCTATGGGAACGTTCTTAGCGAAATATAAGAGCGTCCCTCCAACTGGTGCGGGCGGCCCGGGCGGTCGGTTCACCATGGGGCAGTGGCCACGTCGCCGTGCCCCTCGCGGGGACCGTCTCACCTCATACGCCGGGGCCGGCCGACGGGTGGTGTCATGCCGGGTCCAGCTGGTCGGCGGCCAGCACCCACAGGTCACCGGTGCCGCAGGAGATACGGCGGCCGGTTCCCGGTGGCGGCTGTGTCAGCGCGGTGCGGCGCAGCCGCCAGCGTGTTCCGTCGATCGTCGCGACCGGGCCCTGCACCCGGGGATGGTGACCGGCGATGTTCCACGCACGCACCTGTGTGTGGATGTGCGTGGCCGGTTCGGACCAGTCCACCGTGGCGTAGTCGTCCGAGAAGAATCCGGCCCAGGTGGCCTCGCGCCGTGGCTGGGGTTCGCCGGCGTCCCCGTCCGCGAGCCGCCGCAGCACGTGCGGCAGCATCGCCGAAGCGGCCTCCAGCACTCGTGAGTTGACGCCGGTGAACGACCACATCCGGTCGTCCAGAGGGATGGTGGTGCGGGCCAGTACGGCTCCGCTGTCCAGCTGGGCGTCCATGCGGTGCCAGGTCACGCCGATCTCGCGTTCGCCGTTGCGCACGGCCCATCCCACGGGGTTCGGCCCCCGGTAGGAGGGCAGGTCGGAGGGGTGGCAGTTGATCGTTCCCAGGCGGGGGGCGGACACCGCGGCGGCGGGCAGCTTCCTCGGGTAGCCGTAGCTGACGGCTGCGTCCGGGGCGTAGGCGCGGAGGAGTGTGGTGATCGATTCCGGGCCGGCGGGGACGGCCAGGTCCACTCCCGGTGGCAGGTCGTGCTCGCCGAGCACGTGCCCGGGCCAGTCGGCGGGGCGCCGGTAGCCGATCACCACCGGGACCTGGTGGCCGAGCGCGCGCAGCGCTTCGACCAGTGGCGGAGCGGTCTGTGGCAGCGCTGCCACGACAGCGATGCGCAAGGCGGGGACGGTCTCCACAGCGGGGTCGGCCGTGGCAGCGGGGTCGCTCGCGGAGGTCATCGGGCGACCTCGGCGGTGCGCAGCGAACGCGGCTGCGGATCGGTCCAGTTCGTCTCGATCCAGGCCAAGCAGGTGGGCCGGTCGGCGCGGGGGTGCACCTCGTGCCAGCCGGCCGGGATGGTCAGGTGAGCGGGCCAGAGGCTGTGCTGGTCCTCGTCGTTGGCGAGCACGAGGAAGGTGCCGTCGGGGTCGTCGAAGGGGTTCACGGGGCTCCTCGGTGGCGGCGGCGCGGATGGCCGCCACCTTGTTCTGTGGTCGGTCGGGGAAAGCCGTGGAGGGGCGGCTGGGTAGGCGCCGGTCCGGTCCCGCCCCGGCAGCGGGGCGGGACCGGTGGCGTCAGGTGTTCGCGGGTGCGAGTGCGGCGGCCAGGGCGGCCGGGGTGGCTCGTCGCATCACCTGGGCCAGGGTGGCGGCGGGGTTGAGGTGGTCCCGCAGGCGCTGGAGCAGGCGGGCGGCGAGGAGGGAGTGCCCGCCGAGGTGGAAGAAGTTGTCGTCCACGCCCACCCGCTCCAGGCCCAGGACGTCGGCGAACGCCTCGGTCACCACGCGTTCGGCCGCGGTGCGCGGTGCCCGCGTCCCGGTCGGCTCGCGCCGGGGTGCGGGCAGGGCCCGGTGGTCCACCTTGCCGTTGACCGTCAGCGGCATCCGCTCCAGCACCACCACCCGGGCGGGCAGCATGAAGTCCGGCAGCACCCGGGCCAGCGTCTCCCGCAACGCGGCGCCTTCCAGGGGCGCGGCGGCCTCCGTGGAGCCGACGGCGTAGCCGGTCAGCTCCTTGCCGCCGCGTCCGTCCGGACCGGCCACCACGGCGGCCTGGACCACACCGGGCAGGGCGGCCAGGGCGGCCCGCACTTCGCCGGGCTCGATCCGGTGTCCGCGGATCTTGACCTGGTCGTCGTTGCGGCCAATGAACTCCAGCGTGCCGTCCGGGAGTCGGCGCGCAAGATCGCCGGTGCGGTACATCCGCGTGCCGGGCGGCCCCCAGGGGTCGGCGACGAACCGGCCGGCGGTCAGGCCCGGTCGGCCCAGGTAGCCCCGCGCCAGTTGGTCACCCGCCAGGTAGAGCTCTCCGGTCAGCCCGTCGGGGACCGGCCGCAGACCGCTGTCGAGCAGCAGCACGCGCGAGCCGGGCACGGGGGTGCCGATGCCGGGCCGGGCGGGCCAGTCGGCCGGCTCTCCGGTGACCTCCCCCGCGGTCACCACGTGCGTCTCGGCCGGGCCGTAGTGGTTGTGCAGGCGCTTGCCGCCGCGTGCGCACAGCTCGCGCAGCTGCGGCCCGATGACGAGCGCCTCGCCGGCCTGCACCAGGTGTCGCAGGTCGGGCAGCAGCTCGCGCTGTCCGTCGGCGAACTCGCACAGGGCCGCCAGTACGGGGGTGGGGGCGAAGAGTTCGGTCACCCGGTGGGTCCGCAGCCAGGCGGTCCAGGCCGCGGCGTCGGCGCGGGTGTCCGCGTCCGGCACGGCCAGTGTCCGTCCGGTGCACAGTGCGGTGAGGACTTCCTGGGTGGCGACGTCGAAGGCCATCGAGGTGAACTGGGCGGTCACGGCGTCCGGTTCGGCCGGGAAGCGCTGCTCGTGCCAGTCCACCAGCCGGTCCAGGGCGGCGCCGGGCATCACCACCGCCTTGGGCACGCCCTGTGTCCCGGAGGTGTGCACCACGTACGCCGGGTGGCCGGGCAGCCGCGCCGGGCGGACCGGGCCACCGGCGGGCAGCGGCTCGGGGGACACGTGGTGCGGCTCCAGCCGCAGCCGGGGCACCTCGGCGGGGATCTGGGCCAGTGCCCGGTCGAACTCCTCGTGCTGGACGAGCAGCGCGGGGCGGCCCTCGGCGGCCAGTGCCGCGACCCGTGGTGCGGGGTGGCGCGGGTCGAGCCACAGGTAGGCGGCACCGGCCTTGAGGACGGCGAGCATCGCCGCCACCGCGTCCCGGCCGCGTCGCAGGCACAGGGCCACGACGTCCTCGGGCCCTGCGCCCCGGGCGGTCAGCTCGATGGCCAGGCGGTCGGAGGCCGCGTCCAGGCCCTGGTAGTCCAGCACCCCGGCGCCGTCCACCACGGCCGCCCGCCCGGGAGCCGCCCGCACCCGCGCCGCGAACCGCTGGAGCACGGGCACGGGCGCCGGCAGGGGCTGCGGCGTATCCGGGCGGGCCGCGGCGGCGGGGCCGAACGGGTGCGTGGCAGGCACGGACAGGTCCGCGGCCAGCGCGTCCAGTGCTTCCAGCAGTCGGGCACCGATCTCCCGCGCGCCGTCTTCGGTCAGCCGTCCCGGCTGGTACTGGACCCGGACGGTGGTCCGCTCGCCGGGTGAGACCAGCAGGCACAGCGGGTAGTGCGTGCCGTTCTCCACCCGGCTGGACGTCACCCGCACGTCGGTGCCCCACGCCGTGGCGAAGGCGTCGGTGTACGTCTCCAGCACGACGACGGTGTCGAAGAGTTCGCGCAGTCCGGCGGACCGGGTGATCTCGGCCAGGCCCAGGTGCTGGTGGGGCATCATGTCGGTTCGCTGGCCCTGGAGGGCCGTCAGCAGGCCACCGCGGTCGCCGACGGCGGCGGTGTCCACCCGTACGGGCACCGCGTTGTTCATCAGGCCGACCATGGACTCGACGTCGGGCAGGTGCGGGGGGCGGTCGGCGACGACCGTGCCGAACACCACGTCGGTGCGGCCGGTCAGCTGGGCCAGTACCAGTGCCCAGGCGCCCAGGACCAGGGTGTTGAGGGACAGCGCCCGCTCACGCGCCCGCGCCCGCAGCGCGGCCGTACGCTCGGCGGGCAGCTCGAGCAGCACGGTGTGCGGGCGGCCCTGGTGTTCGCCGTCCGGGGAGGTCAGCAGCGTCGGCTCGTTGACGCCGTTGAGCATGGCGCGCCAGCTCTTGGCCGCCAACGTGGCGTCCTGGGCGGCGACATGGCGGTGGTAGGCGAGCGCGGACGGCCGCGCGGCGGGCGTCGGCACCGCGCCTGAGGCGGCCTGTCCGTACAGCTCGGCCAGGTCGGCGAGGGCCACCTGCATCGACCAGCCGTCCATGAGGATGTGGTGGTAGCTCAGCAGCAGCCGGGAGCGCCGCTCGTCCAGACGCAGCAGCACGGTCCGCAGCAGCGGTGCCACGGCCAGGTCGAACGGCTCGTCCCGGTCCCGGCGGGTCTCCTCCTCGGCGGCCCGCTCCCGCTCCGCCTCCGGGAGGTGGGTGAGGTCGGTCTCCCTCAGCGGGATCTCGGCCGTCCCGGGCACGGTCTGCACCGCACTGCCCTGGCAGTCCCACCGGAACCGGGCCCGCAGTGCCGGGTGTTGGGCGGTGAGCGCGGACAGCGCCGCGCGCAGTGCGGCCGTCTCCACCGGCCCTTCGAGGTCGAGTACGGTCTGGACGTGGTACGGGTCGCCTGCGCCCTCGCCGCGGTGGGCGTGATAGAGCAGTCCCTCCTGGAGCGGGGAGCAGGGCCACCGCTCACCCTCGCGCTGCGCCGGCACGGTCGGCGCCGCGACGCGCCTGCCCGTGCCCGTCTCCGCCGCGCGGGCCAGCGCGGCCAGGACGTCGGCCCACTCCGTGGCCAGCTGCTCGATGTCACGGCTGTCCACCAGCCGCGCCGACCAGCGCCAGACGGCGGTGAGCAGGGGTTCCCCGGTGCGTTCGTCGACGACGGCGTTGATCTCCAGCGGGTGGGACAACGGCTGGCGGCCGGCCCGGTGGATGCCCAGCACGGGTGCCTCGGCGGCGTAGGGCCACGGTTCCCGGCCGGGAACGGCGTACCGGCCCAGGTAGTTGAACAGCACCGGCCGGCCCGGCGCGCGGGAGAGCAGACCGGCGGCTTGCGGGTGCAGATAGCGCAGCAGCCCGTACGACGCGCGGTCCCGCGGTACTCGCTGCCACTGCTCCCGGACGGCACGCACGGCGTCGGCCAGCGCCGCGCCCTCGCCGCCGGGATCCGCCGCGGGGCGGACCGCCTGCTGGGGGCACTCCAGCCGGGCCGGGAACATGCAGGTGAACCAGCCGACCGTGGCGGAGACGTCGGTGGAGGATTCGGCCTCCACGGTGTCCCGGCCGTGGCCTTCGGTGTCCAGGACCAGCGTCCCCGGACCGCCGCACCGGGCCGTGGCCACCGTCAGCGCGGCCAGCAGCAGTTCCTGTGTGGTGGCGCCGAAGTACGCGGGGGCGGTGGTGAGCAGGGTCCGGCCGACCTCGGCGGGCAGGACCGACTCGAGGGTGCGGGAGGTGCCGATGGTGTCCAGTTCCGGGTCCAGCGGTCCGCGCGCGGGCCAGGGTGTGGCGGCCGGGGCGGTCGCTGCCTGCCAGTGCGGCAGGGTCGCCAGCACCTCGGCACTGCCGGCCCGGGCGTTGTGCTCCCGCACCCAGCGGCGGTAGGCGGTGGCCGATCCCCAGGCGCCCAGCGAGCGCGGCTCCTCGGCAGCCCGCGCCAGATCCTGCGTGAGCACCTGCCAGGAGACCCCGTCGACCACGAGGTGATGGGCGGCCAGCAGCAGGCGCCCCGGCCGTGCCGGGCCCGCGTCCCACCACACCGCGCGCAGCATCCGCCCGGCGGGCAGGTCCAGCGACCGCATGGCGTTCTCCACCGCCGCCTGGACCGCGTCTTCCGACGGGACGTCAGGCTGCTCCCGTACGTCCACCACCTCCAGGAGCCCGGCCGCGTCCACCTCTCCCGGCGGCAGCACCTCCGGCTGCCACACGGCCTGAGCGGAGGGGTCCGGCAGCCGGGTGCGCAGGGCGTCGTGCCGGTCGAGCACCGTCTGAAGGGCCGCTGTGAGCACCCCGCGCTCAAGCCCTGGGGGCGTCTGGACCAGGACTGTCTGGACGAATTCGGCCACGCCCTCGCCCTGTTCGCGCAGCCACAGCGCGATGGGCGGCAGCTCCAGCCGGCCGGTGGCCGACCGGTGCCACAGGTCCGCGGCCGGAGCGGCCGCCTGAGCGGCTCCGGCCAGGGCACCGGGGGTCCGCAGCCGGAAGACGTCCTGCGAGCTGACCGCCATGTTCTCCCGCCGCGCCCGGCTGACCAGGCGCATCGCGGTGATGCTGTCGCCGCCGAGCGCGAAGAAGTCGTCGTCGGTACCCGCCCCGGGCAGGCCGAGCACCTCCGCGAACGCCGCGCACAGCGCGCGTTCGGCCGGCGTGCGGGGCACACCCGCACCCCCGCTCGCCGCCACAGGCGCGGGCAGAGCCGCCCGGTCGACCTTGCCGTTCACGGTCAACGGAATCGCGTCGATCAGGATGACGGCCGTGGGCAGCAGGTACTCGGGCAGCACCCGGCTCAGTTGCGCGCGCAAGTCCTCCCCGGTGACGCCGGGTTGTCCGCGTTCGGGAACCGCGTAGCCGAGCAGCCGGCCGTCCCGTGCCACCACGACCGCCTGGGCCACCCCGGGCAGCGCCGCCAGGGCTGCGCGTGCCTCGCCCGGCTCGACCCGGTGGCCACGGATCTTGACCTGGTCGTCGTCCCGTGCCAGGTACTCCAGCGCGCCGTCGGGCCCTCGCACGGCCAGGTCACCGGTGCGGTACATCCGGGTGCCGGCCGGGCCGTACGGGTCAGCGACGAACCGTTCGGCGGTCAGCGCGGCCCGGCCCAGGTATCCCTGGGCGACCTGCTCCCCGGCCACGTAGATCTCGCCGGGCTCACCGGCGGCGACGTCGGCCAGGTCCGGGCCGAGCAGCCGCACGGTGGCCCCGGTCAGCCCGGTGCCGATCGGCACCCGCTCCCCGCTCAGCGGCTGGCCGGGAGGCAGCGGGTGGAGCGTCGCGAAGGTGGTGGTCTCGGTCGGACCGTAGGCGTTCCCGAGCACCAACTGCGGGCAGGCGGCCCGGATCCGGGCGAACGCCTGCGGGCTGGCCGCCTCGCCGCCGGTGACCACTGTGTGCAGGCCGCGCAGGGCTCCCGGGTCGTCGGCTGCGATCTGGTTGAACCACGCGGTGGTGAGGAAGATCCCGGTGACACCGTGCGCCGCTACCAGGGCGGCCAGCCGGTGCGCGTCCACCCGGTCCTCGGCCGGCACCACCACAGTGCCGCCGCGGGTGAGTGGCAGCCACAGGTCGTGGCTCAGCGCGTCGAACCCCAGGGCGGAGACCAGGGCGGTGACCCGATGTCCTGGCCCGTCCCAGCGCGGGTCGGCGGCGAACCGGGCCAGGTTGCGGTGGGTGAGCCGCACGCCCTTGGGGCGGCCGGTCGACCCCGAGGTGTAGAACACGCAGGCCAGACGGTCGAGTTCGGCATCCGGTCCGGTCACAGCCAGGACGGGTGTCGCGTCGTGGGCAGCGCCGGGAGAAGCGGGCACGGCAACCCTCGGCAGACCGCCCGGGTGAGCGGATGCCTCAGCGGGGACGAGCACTGCCACGCATCCCGCGTCGGCCTCGATGGCCGCCAGCCGCTCGGCCGGCGTACGCGGATCCAGAACCACCGCGGCGCCACCGGCCTCGAAGACCGCGAGCAGCGAGGCGACCAGCCGCGCCGAGCGCGGCAGCCGCAGCGAGACCGTCACCCCCGGGCCGACACCGGCCTCACGCAGCCGAGCTGCCAGTTCTCCTGCCCAGAAGCAGAGTTCGCGGTACGGCCGGCTCCGGCCGTGCTCTTCCACGAGCGCGGGGCCATCCGGGTCGCGGAGAGCCGCAGATGCCACGGCCCGGTGTACAGGAAGAAGAGCATCGGCATCGCCGACGGGGCACGGCGGTGCCCCTGCCCCCGCTGAAAGGATCATGCCGATATCCAAGCGGCGCCGCGGCACCACACCGTCACCCGTAACCCGGATGGAGCAATCGAACCACCCGATCGAGAAGGCGACCTCTCCCGCCGGAACAGCCCCAGCCGCCTTACCGAGCAAGGAAGGTGACAAACTATCAGGAAATGCCCCTATCCCCCTTCAGCTCGCCCGGCATCGGCCACCTCACCGTCGATCTGACCGCCTTTCCGGGGATCGTCGATGGCCGGCGCCGTCACCTGCTCGCCCTGCGGCGCTACGGCTGGGCGACCACCCCTGGCATCGCCGCTGTGCGGCATCGCGGCAGGCCTTCCTGATCGACGTGCCCACCGGGGACCGCCGTGATCGCCCTCGGGCGGGCGTTCTCGGCCAACGCCCTGAAGACACGCTCTCCGGTCGTCCTGAGCGGCCGGGCTGAGCGTCAAGTGTCAAGGGAAGTGCCGGGCGGAGACCGTCGCGGCCGGCGGCCTCCGGTCAGCCGGCGGCGAGGAGCTCCAGCGTGTCGATCACCCGGTTCGAGAAGCCCCACTCGTTGTCGTACCACGCGACCACCTTGACGTGGCGGCCGTCGACACGGGTGAGGGCCGAGTCGAAGATCGACGAGGCGGGGTTGCCCGTGATGTCGGACGACACGAGCGGGTCGTCCGAATACTCGAGGACGCCGGCGAGCGGCCCCTGTGCCGCGGCGCGGTACGCGGCCAGCACGTCGTCGCGCGTCACGTCGCGGGCGACAACCGTATTGAGCTCGACGATCGAACCCACCGGCACCGGTACGCGGATCGAGTCGCCCGACAGCTTGCCGTCGAGGTTCGGCAGCACCAGGCCGATCGCCTTGGCGGCGCCGGTCGTGGTCGGCACGATGTTGACGCCGGCGGCCCGGGCGCGACGGGGGTCGCGGTGCGGGCCGTCCTGCAAGTTCTGCTCCTGCGTGTAGGCGTGCACCGTCGTCATGAACCCGTGCTCGATACCGGCGAGTTCGTCGAGGACGGCCGCCAGCGGCGCGAGCGCGTTGGTGGTGCAGGAGGCGTTCGAGACGACCGTGTGCGCGGCCGGGTCGTAGGCGTCGGTGTTGACCCCGAACGCGAGCGTGACGTCCGCGCCGTCCGACGGCGCGCTGACGAGCACCTTCCGCGCGCCCGCGTCGAGGTGGGCGCGGGCAGAGGTGGCCGAGGTGAAGCGGCCGGTGGCTTCCAGGACGATGTCGACACCGAGTTCTGCCCACGGCAGCCGCGCCGGTTCGCGCTCGGCCAGCACCGTGATCCGGCGGCCGTCGACGACGAGGGCGTCCCCGTCGACGGTCACCGGACGCCCGAGCCGGCCGGCCGTGCTGTCGTAGGCGAGCAGCCGGGCCAGCGTGGCGGGCTCCGTCAGGTCGTTGAGGGCGACGATCTCCAGGGCGCTGTCGCGCTCCAGCAGCGCGCGCAGCACATTGCGTCCGATGCGGCCGAATCCGTTGATGGCGATGCGAGTCATGAGTGAGGTCCTTTCCCTTCGCCACCAGGCTCGCCCGCCGCTCGCACCGCCGACAGTGGCGGGATCGCCATGGTTCACAAGGATCTCGCCATGGATCCCGCCACGGTGCTATGCGCCCCGGGTGAAGGTGCGCCGGTACTCGCTCGGTGTGGTGCCCAGGATGCGCTGGAAGTGCAGGCGCAGGTTCGCACCGGTACCGAGGCCGACATCGGCGGCGATCTGCTCGACACTGCGCTCGGAGCGCTCCAGCAGTTCACGGGCCAGGTCGACGCGGGCGCGCATCACCCACTGCATCGGCGTACAGCCGGTCTCCTCGACGAAGCGCCGCGAGAACGTACGCGGCGAGACCTCGGCCCGCCGCGCCAGTATGTCGAGCGTGAGGGGCTCGCCGAGCCGGTGCAGCGCCCACTCGCGGGTGGCGCCGAAACGCTCGCCGAGCGGCTCGGGGACACTGCGCGGCACGTACTGTGCCTGGCCACCGCTGCGGTAGGGAGCCGCGACCAGCCGGCGGGCCGCGTGGTTGGACGCGGCCACCCCGAGATCGCCGCGCAGGATGTGCAGGCACAGATCGATGCCGGAGGCGGCACCGGCCGAGGTGAGCACGCTGCCCTCGTCGACGAACAGCACGTTCTCGTCGACCTGGACGAGCGGATACCTGGCCATGAGCGCCCGCGTGTAGTGCCAATGCGTCGTGGCACGCCGGCCGTCGAGCAGACCCGTGGCGGCGAGCGCGAAGGCCCCCGTCGAGATGGCGGCGAGCCGCGCGCCCCGGCCATGGGCGGCGATCAGCGCGTCGACGACGGCCCGCGGCGGGTCGTCGCGGTCCGGGAACCGGTAGCCGGGGACGAAGACGATGTCGGCCCACGCGAGCGCGTCGAGGCCGTGGGCGACGGAGTACGACAGCCCGTCGCCGCCGGTCACGAGACCGGGCGTCGCCCCGCACACCCGCACCTCGTACGGCATGCTCGCCCGGGCCGTGAACACCTGCGCCGGAATTCCGACATCGAGCGGCTTCGCACCTTCGAGCACGAGGACGGCAACGCGATGCGGGCGAGAGGCTGGCACAGGAAGAGATTACGCGGGGCGCGACGTCGAAACGCCCACCGCGTGGGCCGGGCAGACGACAGGGAAAGCCCCGACAAGGCGGGCCGACGCATTGCTCCGCGTACGCCGCCGAGGCCGGTGACGACTTCGCACCGCCGGATTTTTGGATGTCCCGGCGCCGTCATATCGTTCACGAGGGGCGGCCGCGGAACCGGTGCCGCCGCTCGGGAGGCCCCGGGCAGAAGACCTGAGCAAAGGAACGGCATTGGACCTGGACCCCGACCACTCCTCGGCGCGTGGCGACCAGGAAACCCTGCGACGCGTACTGCTGACCGCACTGGAGCAGGCGGGCCTGCCGGGCCCGCCGCGTGAGCTGCCCCTGCCGCTGCACCCGGCCGCCGCGGAGGTGGCCCGCCGGCTGAACACGGCGGACGCGACCACCGGTCCGGCCGAATGGCCGGTGGAACTCCCCGGCTCCTGGCAGCCCGCCGAACGGGCCACCTTCGCCGCGGGCGTCCGGCTGCTGGCCGCGGTATGGCCACACATGCTCGACGAACTCCGGGCGACGGTCTCCCAAGTGACCCTGCTCGACACCCTGCCGACCGATGCCGCCGCACTCGGCGTCGCCGCGCTCGACCGCCGGTCCCTCACCCCGACCCCCGCCGGCCTCCCGGGCTCGGTCAGGCTGGCCGAGGCCCTGGTGTACGAGGGCACGCGCTGCCGCGGCGCGGCGGAGGCGGCAGCGCGTGGAACGGCGGCAGCCGAGCCGTCCCACCGGACGGTGGCCCTGGCGCGCTGCGTCCTGCTGTACGAACGCCTGCTGAGCGCGGGCCCGGCCGCGGAGCCGGCGATGGAGGAACGGTACGGGCGGTTGCGCGCGGAGTTGGGGGCGACGGCGGGAGGCGGCGACCTGCTGGGTTGACCGCCCCCACAGGCCGGATATGGCCGGTGTGGATGCCATTGCCGGTCTCGGCAAGACCAGTCGGCGGAACTCCCGAAGAACAGGAGGAGCCCGAGCGCGCACAGGACATAAAGGAAACTTCTGCGTTCCACTCGTCCGCTTCTGGATAAAAACACCCACAACATTGCAGGGCGCAAAGAGTGAGCTCCGCGCGAGCGGAGGTGAGCTCTCGGTGGGCCCTCACCAGCTCCCCCACGACTGCTCTCGTGACGCGCCAGCCTGGCGGTTCAAGCAATCACAGGCCGGCCTGTCACTCGTACCGGTATTTCAGCGAGTCCGCCTCCGCCCGCTCGATGTCAGCGATCGTCAGCTCCGGCATCCTCAGCTGAGCCAGTGTCACCTCGGCCGAGGTCGGCTGGGCGTCCGCCGACAGCCACTGCTCCGGCTTCCAGGCCGCGCCGCGCAGGAGCGCCTTGGGGCAGTGCGGGTAGACCTCCTCGATCCCGAGCACCAGCGCACTGGCCGGCGGCTTGCCCACGGCGGTCAGCTGTGACAGCAGCTCCGGGCGGGTGGAGACGCAGGCCCGGCCGTTCACCCTGAGCGTCGTGGTGCGGCCCGGGATGACGAACAGCAGCCCGGCTCGTCCGGTGGCAACGACGTTCCGCAGGGTGTCCAGGCGCTTGTTGCCGGTCGCGTCAGGTATCGCCACCGTCCGTGCGTCCAGGACGGCGACGAACCCGGCGGGACCGCCGCGCGGGGAGACGTCACAGTTGCCCTCGGCGTCCGCGCTGGCGATCAGGACCAGTGATGAGCAGGCGATCAACTGCCGTGTCTGTCCGGTGAGTTCGGTCATCTGCTTCCGCACGGCCGCGTCACTGGGGGCATCGTAGGCCCGGCGCAGCGCCTCCTGGTCGCGCACGGCGTCGAGGCGGAGCGAGTCGAAAGCACTGCTGGCAAGGTGTGTCGTCATGCCTCCGACCCTAGTCCGCGGTCCTGGAAACGGTCTTGGCCGGTGAGCGCGGGGACATATGGACAGCCACGCGAAGACTCCGGCCATCCGGGCGACGCCCGCGGATGGGGCCCAGCGGCTGGAGTCCCTTTTCGCTGCCCACCGGGACACAGTCGGCCTGGATCCTGCGCTGGAGTTCTACTCGCCGCGCAGGTCTCGGTGGGCGACCTATGACGGTTCGTCAGCCTTCAGGCAGTGTGCCCGATGCAGGCTGGGCGAACGTTGGCCGGGAAGCCGGTGCCGTCATCGTGGCCGGCTCCATACGCTGTGCGCTGTCACGAGGAACAGCGGCCGCCGACGGGCGGCCCCGGCGACAGTGCGTACCGCACCGCGCGATTGCCTCTTCATAGAAGGATGGAGCCGACGTGGCGCTCCTCGACCTGCAGATGCTGCCCCTGGGCAAGCCTGACTATCTCGCTGGAAATCAGGCCAAAGCAACCAGTCATGCGAGTCTCTTTCTCTGTCCCAGCATGATGACCGTGATCTTCTGCTGACGACCAGTGGCCTTCCTGCGCCCGCACAAGTGCCGAAGGCCACCGCCCGCGACGAGGGCGGACAGCGGGAAGGGCTCTGGTCGACCGAGCGTGATCGGTTCATGAGGGTCAGCGGACGGCGGATGCCGTACGCCGACAGCCTGTCCAGCCCTGTTCCGCGCGCTCATAGGGGTGGGGCCTCGACCTCGAGCCACCGGTGCCGGCGCGCGCCCCGGTACTCCAGGACGTGCCAGCCGAGGTCCTGCAGGGCGCGGGCGCAGCGCTGGAGCCCTTCGTGCTGCTGGTAGAGGGCACCGCTGCCGGGCGGTCCGGTCCATTCGACGCGGACGATCCGGTTCTCACGGCGCAGGCGGTACCCGGTGGCGGTGCGCCGGCCGTCGGCGTCCAGCGCGGATGCGGGAATCCCGGCGTCCTCCAGGGCGAGGGCGATCGCCCGCAGCGGCTGGAGACGCTCCCATGGCGCGGGGGCGGTCACCGCGTGGCCTGCCGGCGGGTTCGTGATCTCACGGATCTGCCGAAGCCCCGCCATGGCCTGCCGCACGGTGGCCGCACGGTCCTCGGCACAGGCACCCGCGCCGAGACCGGAAGAGCATTCGTCTCCGGTGAGCACAGGGAAGCCTGCCGGGGCGTCCGTCACCTTGTCCCCCCTCTGCTTCGCGGCGGTAAGCCCGGAGGCCGGGCGTTCCCGCGGTCCCTGGCCCCCATGATGCCGCCCGGGGCCGACATCAGCGGGCGGACCGGTCCTGCCGCTGGGGGCGTGTGCGCAGTTCGGCGGTGATGACGGGGGCGGGTGTCGACACCGTCGCCCGCCTCCGGGTGTCCGGCCTCTTGCCCGTCAGGGCAGGCGGCGCAGGAAGATGTCGCCGACCTCGTTGGTGTCGCCGGGGACGAGGTTTTGCGCCCAGCTGTCGAAGACCACGCGGTGACCGGACCGGTCGACCGAAACGCCACCCGAGCCGGCGTCGCCCTCGGCTCCCCCGTCGGAGACGTCCAGCCGCTCGATGACGCCGGTGCGCAGATCCCGCATGTAGACGCCCCGCCAGCCTGGGGAGCCCGGATTCATGCTGCCGGGGACCGAGGTGAAGAACACCCGGCGGCCGTCCGGGCTCATGACCGGGTCGTTGCAGTCGCCATCGGTCGGGGAGCCGTCCCGGGCGAGGTTGACCCGCCGGATGGATCCCGTCCGCAGGTCCGTGACGTAACAGTCCCAGCGGCCGGTGTCATGGTCGCGGCCCGGAGCGATGCCGGGCGTCCCGGAAGAGAAGGCCGCGTACCGCCCGTCGGGGGTGAGGCTCGACTTGAGCACGGTGTCGGCCGCCTTGCCGTCCCGGGTCCGGGCCGCGGGCACGGTGCGTCCGGTGCGCAGGTCGTGGACGTAGAAGCTGCCCGTACGCCAGGAGTGGAGCCTTGCCGCCCCCAGGTTGTCGGCCAAAGAGTCGAAGCCGATCCGGCTGCCGTCGGCACTGATCACCGGCCCGGAGGACAGTGAGTTCGCCCGGCTGCCGTCGGAGGCGACGCTCACCCGCCGGGTGGTGCGCTTCCAGCGGTCGCGCACGTACACGTCCTCCTGGCGCGGGCCTCCGCCGGGGACCAGGTCCGTGCGGTCGGAGGAGAAGGCGACATAGCGGCCGTCGGCGCTGATCGCGGGGGATGTCGCCCAGCCCTTCCGGTTCCCCTCCCCCAGGAGGGGCTCGGTCCGTCCCGTCAGCCGGTCGCGGACGTAGATGTGCTGGTCCGTGACGTGACCGGGGCCGTTCTGCTCGGCGGTGGAGGAGAAGGCGACGTACCGGCCGGTGGCGCTGAGCGAGAACGAGTACACCCAAAGCAGGTCGGGATCGGGGTCGTTCGCCACGTTGGCCTGCTCGACGGCCCGGGTCCGCAGGTCCTTGAGGTAGAGCTTCCGGGTGTTCGGCGCGCCGGGCAGCAGCGTGCGGGCGCGGGAGAGGAAGGCGACGTAGTGGCCGTCGGCGCTGATCGCCGGCTCGGACGACGTGCCGTCACCCTGGGTGCCGTCCGCGGCGACGCTCACGCGCTCGATGCGCGGATGGTGGGGCCGTGCGGGGGTGTCCGCCGAGGCGGCGGGTACGGCCGTCGCACAGGCCCCTAATGCGGCGGCGAGCACAGCGATTCGTCTGAGGCGCATGCTTTCCCTCCACGGTGCCGCTCCGGTACGAACCAGGGCAGCCAATCCCGCGGGGCGCGGGCAGTCAACAGGGAAGGAGCGCCTCCGGCCATGGATACGGCCGTTGAGGGAGCGGACCCGGGCGGTGACCACCGGTGCGCCGGCCGGGCAGCGTGCTCGGGCCCTACGAAGCCTCCTCGGCGGCCTGGCCGGGACGAGCCGCGGACTCGGTCCTGTCGCGACGGACGGGGAGGAATGCCCTCGTTGAGGCCGGGCGGGGTCATCGCGTGTCGTCGCCGTCAGGTGCGTGCGGTCGACGCAGCCCCTGGAGGAGGAGTTCGACCAGCCGGCGGGGGTCGTAGCGGGGGTCGCCGTCCCGTCCGACGCAGAGGTTGCCGATGCCGCGCATGAGTTCGTAGGGCTGGATGCCGGGCCTGATGTCACCGGCGTCGGTCGCGGCGTCGAGCAGTTGGGCGCAGACGGGCATCAGGCGGTCGAGGAAGTGGGTGTGCAGCGCGGCGAAGCGGTCGTCGTCGGATTGCAGGGCGTCGGCGAGTCCGTGCTTGGTGACCAGGAAGTCGACGAACAGGTCGATCCACTGGCGCAGCGCGTCGAACGGGGAGGCCGCGTCGGCCAGGAGGCTCGGGCCGGCCTCGGCACATGCCTCGATCTGGTGGCGGTAGACGGCGGTGACGAGGTCCGCCCGGGTCGGGAAGTGGCGGTAGAGCGTCCCGAGTCCGACGCCCGCCCGGGCCGCGATCTCCCGGATCGGCGCATCGACCCCCGAGGTCACGAACACCTCCGCGGCGGCGTCGAGCAGCGTCCGCTGGTTGCGCATCGCGTCCGCCCTCTTGCTCCTGGCGGACGCCCCTCCCGGCCGGCCTGTAGTGGGCAACGCGCTCTCCTTCCGCGGCCGTTGACGAAACGGATCGCTGTTCCGTATTTTAAGTGGAACAGTGATCCGCTTTCAGCTTAGCCGAAGGCGGGCGCTCCGCCTTACCCGCCGCCGGCCACACGCGACCGGCGGCAGGGCCATCGAAAGGCACACTCATCATGAGTAATCCCGCTTACGCGGCCGACACTCTCGGCTCGCCCGCGCCCGTGCTCTCGGTCAGCCCGTTGGTGCTGCCGGCTCCCGGCCGTGCCGTGGACCTGCAGGTGCGCGTCTCCGCTCCGGTGACCGGGAGCGGACTGCCGGTCATCCTCCTCTCGCACGGCCTCGGCTTCTCGAACAACCTCTCCTCGCTGAACGGCTACGCCCCTCTCGCGAACTTCTGGGCCGCACACGGCTTCGTCGTGATCCAGCCGACCCATCTGGACTCCAGGACCCTGAGCCTGGATCCCGGCACGCCCGGAGCTGGAGCGCACTGGCGCACCCGGGCCGAGGACATGAAGCGCATCCTCGACCAGCTCGACGCGGTCGAGGCCGCCGTCCCGCACCTGCCCGGGCGCCTCGACCGGAGCCGGGTCGCCGTGGCCGGGCACTCGATGGGCGGGCACACCGCGAGCCTGCTGCTGGGCGCCCGGCTCACCGATCCGCACGACGGAACCGAGGCCGACCTGGCCGAGCCCCGGATCACGGCAGGTGTACTGCTCGCCGCGCCCGGCCGAGGCGGTGACGCCCTCACCGAGTTCACCGCCGAGAACTACTCGTTCTTCCTGACCACGGACTTCTCCACGATGACGACGCCCACGCTCGTGGTCGCCGGTGACAAGGACGACTCCGCGTTCCTCACGGTCGCCGGCCCGGCCTGGCACACCGATCCGTACGCGCTCTCCCCGGGCCCCAAGTCGCTGCTCACGCTGTTCGGCGCGGAGCACGGGCTCGGCGGGGTCTCCGGATACGACGTCGCCGAGACCACGGACGAGAACCCCGAGCGGGTCGCCGCACTCGCGCGGCTCACCTGGGCCTACCTGCGCAGCGAGCTCTACCCCGGGGACACCGCCTGGCAGGCCGCGCGTGACGCGCTGACCGCCGGCCCCGACCCGCTCGGACGGGTCGAATCCAAGTAGGCCGGGCAGGCGCCGCCTCCGTGCCGGACCGGCGGAACGCGAGGGCCTGCGGCGCCCTCCCCTCCGAGGCGGATTACCTCTCCATGCCACACGCGGAAATCTATCTCGGCGAGAGTAGACATTGGGCGGCAGCGTGGATATGGTTTCTCTCGTAACCCAGAGAAGTCCGAAGGGCCGGGCAGAGACGAACTGCCGGGCAGCAGTACACGCAGTTGCAGTGCGCAGGACGGTGCGGTGGTGGAGTTCCGGAGCCAGAGCGGTTGCAGGACGGCGACGGGACTGACGACCGGACCGGGTGGCCCGTAGTCATCAGGGGCCGCCAAGGCAGTACCGCAGTATCCGCAGGTGGAAGTACCCAGCAGTGAAGCAGTGAGCAGCACCTCGGTGAAGGCGTCGGCTGCGGGCGCGCGCACCGGGAAGTCCGGCAGTGGGGTTCCAAGCCAGAGCAGACGCAGGACGGGCGACGGGGCTGGCTGCCGGAACGTGGCGCTGGGACAGGCCACAGCACGACAAGCGGTTCGCAGTACGCCGCTTGACAAGCAGTTGATCACCAGAGGAAAGAACGGAGGAACCAGGCGCCATCAGGATCGCCCGGACGCCACGCGGGTCCGGGTACCGCAGGACATCGATAGTGAGGTGGTCTCCGGTCAAGCAACCGCGATCCCCGCAGCCCCGACGCCGTTCCGGTCGGGCGGGCGGAAAGAGAGAGCCGGCGCAGGATCAAGGCCGGCAGATGGTGTAGCAGTTCCTTCGGGGCCCGGGTGCCGTCTGGCACCCGGGCCCCTCCACGCGTTCCGCAGAGAGAGGTTCCATGACAGCAGACGACTCCTACGAGCGACTCGATGACGACGACTACCCCGCCTACACCATGGGCCGGGCCGCCGACATACTCGGCACCACCCAGGGCTTCCTGCGCGCGATCGGCGAGGCCCGCCTGATCACCCCGCTGCGCTCCCCCGGTGGGCACCGGCGCTACTCCCGCTACCAGCTGCGCATCGCCGCCCGCGCCCGCGAACTCGTCGACCAGGGCACCCCCATCGAGGCGGCCTGCCGCATCGTCATCCTCGAAGACCAGCTCGCGGAAGCCCAGCGCATCAACGCCGAACACCGCAAGGCGGCTGGGCCCTCGGACCCCGCGGCGTCCACCTGAACGGGCTGAGGCACCCCGCCACCACGGAGAACGATCCGCCTCCCGGCAGGGGACACCGGCAGAGCCCTGCTCCTGATCGTCCTCGTCGAGCCCCAGCCCGGCGGCGTCCGGATCCCGACGCCCGGTAGACCCGCCGACAGGCCCGCTCACGAAACCGCAGACGGGCCGCCTATGAGACCTGTTGGGGCCAACAGGTCTCATAGGCGGCCCGTCGTCGCGGTGACGAGGACGGGCCGCCGGGCCTGGGGAAGAGCAAGGAGGCTCTGGGCAACGTGAGCCTGGAGACGATGCTCACCGAGATCGGCAAACTGCTCGCGGTCCGGGCGGTCGGGCTGCCGGCGAACCTGTTCGTCCACCTCGCACCGAAGGTGGTGGCCGGCTGGCGAGCGCGGGCCACGGTGGAGTCTCCCTCCCATCTGCGGACGCGCCCGCTGTCGTCGCGGAGCGGTGGGAAGCAGGCAGGAGGCAACCAGACGCTTCCCTCTCTCCCGCAATCGTCATGTCGTGAGATCGGCACTGGCCGGCTGAACGGCTTCCTCGGGTCGCCGTTCCCGAGCGTCCCGCCCACCCGCGCGGTCCATCTCGCGCCACTCCGGCCGCAGCCCGGTCAGGTTCGTGGTGAGGAAGTACGCGGTCCCGCCCGCGAGCAGCACGGGCGCAAGTCCGACGGAGGCCACCACGGCCCCAGCGATCAGTCCGCCGAGAGGGATACCGGCCCAGGCCAGTGAGTCACCGAGCGCGCTGACTCGGCCCAGCATCCGGCGCGGCACCCGCTCGAAGAGGACGGCCCCCAGCACCGGGTTCACGAATCCCGCCCCGAACCCACTGACGGCGAACACCGCCAGGACCGCTCCCATCGGCGCCCCGGAGGCGAGAATCAGGAATCTCGGCGCCCCGGCCAGCAGGAACCCGGTGAAGAACACCGCCCGGCGTCGCAACCGGTGCGCGGCCAACGCAGCGATCAGACTCCCCGCGGCGGCCGTGGCTCCCATCACACTTCCCATCAGGCCGATCGCAGCCGGGCCGTTGCCGGACTCTTTGGCCCAGACGGGCATGAGTACCGTGGCGAACCCCCGCCCGCTTCAAACAAGTGCCCGCCGAGTCCCGGCCCTCCGCTGATATACCGGTCTTGATCCGAACGGTTCCCTTTCCGCCCGCTCGTAGGCGGCGAGGGAGTTGGAGTGGCGAGGAGTTGCTCGTGCGTCGAAGTGGCAGGGGAAGCACTCATGGGTGCGTACAGGCAGACGGACCCGAGAGCGCTGGGGAGCGGTGACGGTGGTGATGCGGGCATTTCCGCTGGTGGGCGGGGCGGTTGAGATACGGGGTGCGCTGGATCTGGAGAGGACGCGGGCGGGGGTGATGCCCCGCCGGCTGCCCGCGTGGACCAAGGAGCAGTATCAGGATCCATCCGTCTACGGGGTGACGTTGATGCCTTCCGGGGTGCGGCTGGTGTTCCGCACCGATGCGCGCGCGTTGGAGTTCGAGGTACTCACCTCCACGGGGCAGCTCGACGGCGACCCCCGGCCCCGCCCGACCGGGATGCTGGAACTGCTGGTGGACGGTACTCATGTCGCGCGCCGGCAAGCACCGTTGGGCAATGTGATGCGGATGGCGGGCCCCCGGGCCGCGCAGCAGCTGGTCCCGGGGGAGCCGGGGACCGTACGGTTCGCGGGGCTGCCGGCCGGCATGAAGAACGTCGAGCTGTGGCTGCCGCAGCAGACCCCCACGGAACTGGTGGCATTCCGCGCCGACGGCGAGGTGCTGGCACCGCTGCCGGACGGCCGGCGCCGCTGGGTGCACCACGGCAGTTCCATCAGCCACTGCCTCGAAGCCGACGGCCCGACCGGCACCTGGCCGGTGGTGGCGGCTGCGCTCGGGGGCGTGGAGGTGATCAACCTCAGCCAGGCGGGCAACGACATGCTGGACCCCTATGTCGCCCGGACGATACGCGATATGCCCGCCGACTTGATCAGCCTCAAGGTGGGCATCAACATCGTGGCTCTGGGCACCTTCCGGCTACGGACGTTCGGCCCGGCGGTGCACGGATTCCTGGACACGATCCGGGACGGTCATCCGGAGGTCCCGCTGCTGCTGGTGTCCCCGGTGAGCTGTCCGGCACTCGACACGGCCCCCGGCCCGACCACGATGGGCCCGGATGGGAAGATCACAGCCCTGGGCGACCCGGCCGATGTGGCCCGTGGGGCATTGTCGCTGGAGGTGGTCCGTGACGAACTGGCCCGGATCGTGGCGGCCCGGCGAGCACGCGACCCCCACCTGCACTATCTCGACGGACGCGAACTGCTCGGCCCGGACGAGGTGGGCGACCTTCCCGACGGCCTGCACCCCACCGCCGCCGCATACCGGCGGATGGGCAAACGCTTCGCCGCGTACGCCTTCGCCGACGACGGCCCGTTCCGCTGAGACCTTCGCCTGTGTGGTGAGGCGGACGTTGCCCGGGCATGGGGCGGGGTGCGTGGAGCGGGATCGTTCAGGACGGGCAGGGGGAGCTCGCGAAGCCGCTCATCCCGCCGGGCCGGGTGCGCCCATAGTGCTGCTCCGCAGAAGTTCGTCGAGGGGTGTTGATCAGGCCGCCTTGAGCGGGGTGCCTTCGTAGGTCCACCGGTAGGGCCCGGCGGTGTCATGGTGGCCGATTACGTAGGCTTTCAGCTTCTCGATCAGGTCCTGGCGGCCGGCGAAGTCGCCGTGTCGCAGGACCCGGCGGATCAGGGCGGAGAAGAACAGTCCGACCTGGCTGAGCCAGGAGGCGTGCGGTGAGGTCCAGCACACGTGCGCCGGCCACGCCTTGGTGTGCTTGGCGGTGTGCGCGGAACCGCCGTTGGCGGACCCTTCCACCGCCGCGAGCGCGCTCCGGGCCCGCAGCACCGCCCGCACCTCGGACTTCCGAAGCCACCGTCCTGCTGACCGATCGCTCTTCCGTTGTCACAGCCTGCAAGATCCAGTAAGGTCACCCGACGTGAACACCGGACCGGCACTACGCCACACACAGATCGGCTATCCGGTGGAGGGCTGATCGCACGGTGGGTGCGGAGAAGGCACCCCATCGGTTCGGCACGCGGACCTCCCGATGCTTGTGCATTGCGAGTCCGTTCTTCGTGTCGAGCAACAGCGAGGTCAGCCGAATGACAGTCACGTTCAACCACACCATCATCGCCGCCAAGGATCGCAACGAGTCGGCTCAGTTCTTCCGAGAACTGCTGGAACTTCCGGAAGCACCGTCATGGGGCCCGTTCACCAACATCCAACTCAACGATGGTGTGCTGCTTCAGTTCGCCGAGCCGCCGGTGGAGATCCAGATGCAGCACTATGCCCTTCTGATCGACGATGAGCTGTTCGACCGGACGTATCGGCGGCTGTGCGATCGCGGCATTGAGCACTGGTCCGATCCGCAGATGCGAAGCCCCGACAAGATCAACCATGAGCACGGCGGCCGAGGGGTGTACTTCAAGGACCCTGCCGGTCACTTGATTGAGCTGATCACACGCCCCTACCTGTAACCGCTGCTCAACACCCCTCGACGGACGTCCGCGGAGCAGCACTGGGCAGCGGGACACCGAAGCCGACGGGGATGGCCTTGCTGTACAGGTTGTGCGGCCGTGGTCAGACGTTGGTGTCGTTGATCCTTTTCGTGGCCTCGGAGAGGGGTTCCAGGCCGTGCTCGGCCCTCCTCTGATCGACTCCGTCCGGGTCGCGGATGGGGAACGGCTCGTAACCTCCACCGGGTGCCGGCCGGTGCTGGGTGCCGAACCACTGCTCGCCCCCGTCGGCATGGACAGCGACGCGGTCCTCCAGGAACGCCAGGTGCCGCGGCTCGGCGTCCCCCGACGTCACCGCCTCGGCCAGCAGCTCGATCCACGCCCGCTGAAGGTCCGGCTGCCGGTCGGCGTGCTGGGTCAGCAGCCACGCGGCGTCGGCGCCGTCCTCGCCACACAGCGCGCGGCCCGGCCAGCCGACCCGGTCGATGACCTGCCGCAGCCAGGCGGTGTTGCCCTCGTCGGCCTCCGCCCACCGGGCCGCCGTCTCCTCGCTGATCGTACGGGGCAGGTGGTGCCGGAACTCCTGGTCCGCGTCGCGGCGTCGCAGCAGTTCCCGGCGCAGGGCCTCGTCCCGCACGGGACGAGGCCGTCGCTCCGCCACGACGCCCGGCACGGCATCAAGCAGGGTGCTGCCGAGGACCCGGGTGTTCGCGGGGGCGTCCAGAGCCTTCAGTCCGGCGGCGCTGACCCACCGGAACGGGTGCTCCCGGGGACTTCCCGGCCCGTAGGGGCGGTCGACCACGGCGACGTGGATGTGGTCGACGTGCCGGTGCCGCTTCGGGTGGTGGCCGTCCGGACCCGCGGGCATGACCACGGTCCACCACGCCGGCCGGCTCTCGGTGGCGTGAACCGGCCGAGCCGGGAAGCGCGGGTAGCCGCGTGGCAGGCCGTGCCCGGCCGACGGCAGGAGCCGTGGGCGGTAGCCGGTCTCCTCGACGGTCTCGCGCAGCGCCGCTTGCTCAGGAGTCTCTCCAGGCTCAAGGTGTCCGCCACTGACCATCCATCGGCCGTGGTGCGGGTGTTCGATCACCCCGAGCCGCCACAGGGAGCCGAACCGGGCGAGCAGGTACACGCTGGCTGTCTCGTGCGACACATCCACTGCGGCAGCCTCCCACTCTCCGCCCGAGCCGAACAGGCCGCCCGGTGGCCTGAGCTGAAACGGGCAGCCTCCCTGTCGGCACCGGCGTGCTCAGGCCGTACCGAGCGGGTTGAGCACGGCGAACCGCCAGCAGCCGTCGGCGTCCCGGCGCGCGACGTTGGCCGTGGTGCCGGCCGAAGCGACGCGCCGGCCGTCAGGGGCGGTGACTTCGAGGGTCCAGTCGGTGACGAGCAGCGCGGACTCGGCGCCGACCAGAGCGTGCCGTGACTTGTTGGTGAGCCGGCCGCGGGCGGCGACGGTGCCGCCGATCTCCTGACGCAGCGCCTGGTCACCGGTGATGACCGCGCCGGTGACGGTACGCATGGCGGCCCCGGGGGCGAACAAGGCCAGTACGCCACCGACATCACCGCGGTTGAGGGCGGCCTCGAACGCGACGGGCAGCTGTGCGGGATCAGTGAGAGCGGTCTTCACAGTGGTGGGTCCTTCCTGGGTCGGAACAGTGGTGTCCGGTCGCGCTGCCGGCCTTGAGGCCCGGCGGCGTGCGGCGCTGTCTCCACGATCCGTGCCAGGGGCTTCCCGCGGCGAGGTAGGGTCGGGACCCACCATGGTTGAAGTTGGACAACGCGACGTCGTCGACATCCCCTACCGCAATCCTGACCGCCCCCTGCTGGGCATCGAGGTCCTGACATTCGACGCCCTACGCCGCAGGATGAGGCGGACGGTGGCCCGCGCCGCGAGTCGGCCGGACTTCCACCAGCTGCTTCTCGTACGGGGCGGCACGGGAACCGCGATGGTCGATTTCGTCCCTCAGCCCTGCGCACCGCGCACACTGCTGCATGTGCGGCCCGGGCAGGTGCAGCGGTTCCCGGCCGGTCCGACGGGCCGCCTCGCCGAACTGGACGCCGTACTGGTGCTCTTCACCGCCACGTTCCCGCCACCCCTGCCCTTGGCCGCGCCCCTTCTCGACGGATTCGGCCCGGCCGGGTGGGCGTTGTCCCCGGGCGACTACGAGGCCCTCGAGAGGACCCTGGCCGAGATCACGGCTGAATACCACGCAGTGGAGAAGCATCGGGAAGACCCGGACGCCGACCTCACCGTTCAACTGCTGCGCCAACTCCTCGGCACACTGCTGCTGCGCCTGGCACGGCTGCCGCACCCGGACCACGCCGCCTCGCGGCCCGCGGGCGGCGAGGTCTTCCGCGCCTTCCGGTACGAGCTGGAGCGTTCGTTCGCCGCCACCCGCTCCGTGCAGAGCTATGCCGCCCGGATCGGCTACTCGGCACGGACTCTGACCCGGGCGTGCCAGGCCGCGACCGGCCGTACCGCCAAGCAACTCATCGACGCCCGCGTGGCCTTGGAGGCGCAACGGCTGCTGGTGCACACCGACCTTCCCGTCGCCGCGATCGGCCGGGCGCTCGGATTCTCCGAGCCCACCAACTTCGGGAAGTTCCTCGTCCGCGAGACCGGCCACACACCCGGCGGCTTCCGCACGCGTCAGCGCTGAGCGGGGCCGGGCGGGGAGCGCCCGGCGCACCGGGCGGCGCTGGGCCGGAGGGGGCTCAAGGAGCAAGGCTCAGCAGATACACCGTCCCCTCTCCGCAGGTCGCGGCATCATGAAGCACGGTAAGGATCTCGGATGCCCTCTTCACACCGGGGGCAGCCCGTCACATTCGAGGTGCTCGTCCGGAAACCTGGCCGGGCCCGCTCCTGACGGCGCCGGACAAGGGCCCCTGGGGGCCGCCCGGGGGCAGGGGCGGGCCGCCCGGCTGCGGATTTGCATCGGTCCGGGGGCGGTATGCGACAGTGGGCCCTCCGGTGCGCCAGGCGCTCCGCCATACGCGCGCGGCGGCCGCCGGAATTCCCACATCTCCCATCACCGAACGACGGTTCCGGCCCTGCCCTGCGCGGATCCGGACCATCCGCCCGCCCTTCCGCCCTCCTCCACAGAGGAATCCCTCCCCAGAGAACCATGCAGGCGACGACCCTTCCTCCCCGGACCACGGACCTGTTCGCCCAGGGCCTGGAGCTGCAGACCGGCTCGGCCCTGCTCCGCTTCGGCGCCGCGCGGCCACGCCCGGCCGACCGGGTCAGCTGGTCCGGCGACGGTGCGGTGGCCTGGCTCGACGAGCCGCGCGGCCACCTGTGGAGCGTCGGCGAACCGACCGCCGCAGCCGGCCTCACCCTCCGCGCTGCGCACCAACTCGCCGGATGCGTAGCAGAGTTCACCGGACCACGGGGCACCGACGTACTGCTCGGCCGCCATCTCCCGGTGACCGACCCGGTCGCCTGGGTCTTCCGGTGGACGCTCGACGAGCCGCCGCTCCATCCAGCGGAGGAGCGGGTGGCCGAGCTGGACGAGACGCACCACGGCGAACTGCTCGCCTTCCTCGGCGAGCACAGCCCGGCCCACTCGACCGGGCCCGGCTCCTCGGACGTCAGCCTCTGGGCGGGGATCCGTGACGCGGACGGGCGGCTGGTGGCGTGCGGCGCCATGAGCAGCCTGCGGGACAGTGGCGCACCGCTGATGGCGTCCGTCGCGACCGACGCGGCCCTGCGCGGCCAGGGGCTCGGCGCGGCGCTCACCTCGTGGCTGACCCGGTACGCCGTCCGCCGGTACGGCTTCTGCACGCTGTGGCAGCTTGCCGACAACACCCCTGCGGACCGGCTCTACACCCGCCTGGGCTACCGCAACGAGGACCCCTGCGTGTCCGCGCGGTTCAGCACCCACTGACCGGCCCGCGCTCGGCGGCCCGCCCCGGCCCCGGCATACGGGCGCAGCGGTTCAACCGTTGGTACGCACGGTGGTGGCCGCACCGGCAGGGGCCAGGCCCCCAGCTGAGGCTGGTCGCGGTGGTGGTCGTAGATGACGAGGCCGGGCGATGCCCACCCTCGCAGCAGCCTCCTCAAACCCCTCAGCTGCCGTTCGGCCGCCCACCCGGACGGCAAACAGGAACATCGCCATGCTTCATGGCGCCATGACCTGCGGAAAGGAGAGTGGCACAGCGGGTGGTGAGGACCCGGACGCCCGGGTTCCCCGGTGGCGGACATGCCTCTGACGCACTGTAAGCGCGTGTCGACCGGACGGGTGTGCGCGAGATCCGGCCATTCCCGCCAACTGGTGGAAGTCGGCAGCCCGCTCCGCTCTAACCTGGCGCCCGGTGTGATCATCCGGAATCCCTGCGTTGCGGGGTGCCGACAGGTGAGGACGCGGTCTTTCATGAGCGATGCGAGCAGGTTCGTCCAGGCGGACGAGGCCACCCAGAGGACCTATCAGCAGACCGGGTTCGATCCCGCTTCCTCGGACACCCAGCTGTCCTACACCTCGCACCGGGTCGCCAAGCCGGCGTACAACACCTATGAGCCGGGCTCATACGAAGTCGCCTGCTACTACTCCGACTTCGCCCAGTACGACGCCCGGCTCCAGGATGACTACAACCCGGCTCACCTCGGCCGCGGTGCGGACCTGGCGCAGTTGCACGCCCACCCCACCGCCTATGACACGGTCATCGTGCACTCGGCCGCCATCACGGGCGACCAAGGTGAGAAGGCATCCTTCATCGCCCAGTCGGCCCAGCAGCTGGGGCGCAAGCGCGGCGAGGTGACCTTCCTCGACTCCTGGGGTGCTCTCCAGTCATTCCGCAACGTCGGCGCCAAGGGCTTCGAGGACGTCCAGCTCCCCGGGGACTTCCAGCAGGACAAGGTCCTCGGGCTGCTCGGCGGCCTGCGCGAGCTGGCCAAGCGCAGCGTGGCGGCGGGGCGCGAGCTGAAGATCGCGCTGAACGTGGGCGGCTGGACGACGAGTGAACCCTTCCACGGGCTTGCCAAGGATCCGGCGCAGCGGCAGGTGTTCGCCGCCAGCGTCGTGGACCTCTTCGGGAGGTTCCCGATGTTCACCGCCGTCCACTTGGACTGGGAGTACCCCGGCGCCCCGGGGAACGACACCCCGTACGGGCCGGAGGACGCGGCCAACTTCGCGCTCCTTGTCGCCGATGTCCGCCGTGCGCTGAATGAGGCCGGGCGGGAGGACACGGGCATCGGCATCGCGCTCAGCGCGGACGTGGACATCCTCGCCAAGACGGGCGTGGCCGCCCTCGTGGAGGCGGGCGCCGACCGGCTGAACCTGCACGCCACGGACTTCTTCGGCGCGCCTTGGGCACCGGCCCTGGGCCACCAGGGCGCTCTGCACGGCGACCCCGACAACCCCGAGGCCAAGTCCGTCGACCGCACCGTCACGTACCTGCTGGGTCAGGGCATCGAACCCCGCCTCATTCACGTCGGCTACGCGACCTCCAGCCACAACGCCCGCCAGGCCACCCTCACCAGCGCCTCGCCCCTCGCCGGCACCTACGGGCGCGACGCCCGCACTCCGATCGTCGGCAGCTTCGAGTCCGGGGTCAGCGAGTGGCCGGACCTCCTCGCCAACTACCTCGACCTCGAAACCGGCCAGGGCCGTAACGGCTTCACCCTCCACACCGACTCCGTCGCCGACGCCGACTTCCTCTACAACGACAAGACCCGCGTCTTCATCTCCCTCGACACCCCGCGCACGGTCCGCGCCAAGGCCCGCTACGTCGCCGAACACGGCCTCGGCGGCCTGTTCGCCTGGACCGGCGACACCGACAACGGCCTCCTTCTCAACGCCGCCCGCGAAGGACTCGGCCAGACCCCCACCCAGCAGACCATCGACATGAACACCCTCTACACCACCGGCAACGACGCCCTCTGACCACGCGCCTGTCCCCTGACGACACCCCTCGCCAGGGGACAACCCCGCCACACCCACCCGTACCACCGTGCCCGGACACAACTCGTCTCGGTCATGTCCTGCCCCAGCCCCCGCTACCACGGCGACAAGGGCGAGTGAACGCGTCCTTCCGTACCGCCGAGCCTTCAAGAACGTGGCGGACGCACCCATGTCGATGCTCATGCTCTTCACCCCGGGCGCCCCGCGCGAGGAGTTCTCCGAAAAGGTCGCGGAGATGGCGCAGCGCGGCAGCGAAGAACGCAAGGAGTTCCGGGTGCGGCACGACAGCTACTTCGAGGAGGACTTCGGGGCGGGGTCGGTGTAGTGGGCCGCAGGATACTGGCTTCAGTCGTTCGGGTTGGCGGAGCAGCACAGCGGCCTGTCCCTCGGCGTACCGAGACCGATGTGACGAGCCGTTGTCATCAGCGCGTCCGGTAGTAGGCATCAATGGGGGCGCGTGCCTCGTCGAAGAGAGCGGGGCCGTCCTGCGTCACTGACGGCCAGGCGCCCGACTGCGGGTTGAGTGCGACGAGTTGCTCGGTGGAGAGCGCGTGGACGACCCGGCCGATGCCGGAGCGGACGATGGCGCCGGCGCACATGCCGCACGGCTGACAGCTGGTGTACATCGTGGTACGGGCGGCCGTGTCCGCGTCCAGCTCACGGGCCGCCCACCGGGCCAGCTTCAACTCCGGGTGGGCCGTGATGTCGTCGTCCCGCCGGACCGTGTTGTGTGCCTCGGCGAGGACCGACCCGTCCGGGCCGACCAGCAGCGAGCCGTACGGCGCGTCGCCCAGTTCCACGGCGCGCGCCGCGATACCGATGGCGCACCGCAGCAGCGCCTCGTCAGCAGGGGTGATCATGACGCCTTCCGCCATCGCTCGGCCACCGCCGTGAGTGCCCGCCACGCGGCCTCCGGCCGGCGGGTCTCGGCCGGATCCCCGTGGTACGGGTCGAGCACCACCGTCTCGGCACCGAGCTCACGAAGCTCCCGCAGATCACCGACGATCTGCTCCAGATCCCCGACACCGGCGGGCCGTTCGGTCTCCTCGACCGGAGCGTCGGTCAGCCGCAGCGCGATACGGGGCGCGAACCCCGGCACATCGTTGTCCGTGAGAACCGACCGCATCCGCGCCACCGGAAGCCGCAGCGGATGCCAGGCGTCGCCGAACCTGACCGTCCGCCGGATGGCCGCCGCGCTGTGGCCGCCGATCCACACCGAGGGCGCGGCACCGCCCTCCGCCTTCCATGCCTCCCGCACGACACCCAGGCACTCGTCGGTCAGCCGGCCCCGCGCGGCGAACGGCACCCCGAGCGCGTCGAACTCCTGCCGCGCCCACCCGACCCCCACGCCGAGCACGAACCGCCCGCCGCTGAGCCGTTGCAGGCTGCTCGCCATCCGCGCCACCAGCAGCGGATGCCGGTACGGCAGCACCAGCACGGTCGTGCCCAGGCGCAGCCCGTCACCGCTGATTCCGGCCAGCCAGGACAGGGTGGTGAACGGGTCGTGGAACGGCTCCGGATACCGCTCCGCCACATCCGGGGTGACGGCCACATGGTCCGACACCATCAGCAGGTCGAACCCGGCCCCCTCCACGACCCGCGCCCATTCGCGCAGCACGCCGGGGTCGGTTCCGGGCCCGAAGTTCGGTACGTTGAGGCCAAGTTGCATGCCCCGAGGCTATTCCGGTGATCATGCCGCAGGGAACCGAATTCTCCCGGCACTCACCGCCGCCCACCATGAATCTCCCGGTAATATCCCGCCATGACCGTGAATCTCGATGACACCGACTGGGCGATCATCGCGCAACTCCAGCAGGAGGCCCGCATATCCCTCAGCGAACTGGGGCGCCGCATCAGCCTCAGCGCGTCGGCCACCACCGAGCGCGTGCGGAACCTGGAGTCGCTGGGCGTCATCACCGGCTACCACGCCACCGTGGACCTGGCCAAGGTCGGCTACCCGGTGCTCGCCGTGGTCCGTCTGAAGTACCCCGGCAACCGCCACCAGCCGCTGCACCACCTCCTCGCCGAGCGCCGCGAGATCCTGGAGTGCCTGCGCACCACGGGCGACGACTGCTACACCCTGAAGGTGGCCGCGGCCTCCATGGAGCACTTGGAGACACTCGTGGACGAGCTGGCCGGCTTCGGCAGCACGACCACGAGCGTCGTCTACAGCCGGACCCTGCCGCTTCGCGGACCCGGTCGGCCCGGCCAGGAGCCGGCCCGGCACCGCGTTCCCGCGGATCGGTAGCGGAGCTCCCTCGCGAGGAGTATGCCGACCGTCGGCCGCGGACCGGGCGGACGCGGATCGTCCTGCGGCGACAGCGGCCAGGGTCGCTCTCCCTCCCCCACATCGACGGTGGAGCAGGGCGGAGAGCCGGCACCCGGGTTCGATGAAGCCCCGCCAACTTGATTTCTGCTGGTCAAGGGGGGCCGGTGCGATGCTACCGAAGGGTCCTTGGGCTGGTGGCGGGCGGTAGTCCGTCGTCTTGATCGTTGGGCGGGAGTCACGGGCGGTCTGTCCGTTTCCAGGTCAGGGGCTGAGCGGGTTCGCAGGCTCGTGGGATGACCGAGCTCAGCGCAGTCGCCGAACGCGTCGCCGCTCGCCGGGCGTCACGTGACGAGGAGGAGAAGCTCCTGGTCGAACGCCTTGAGAAGGTCGGCGGGGAGCGCGAGGGTCTCGTTGCGGCGATGCGTGTGGGGGAGCGCCTGCACGCTCAGCCGGAGGCGGAGAGGGCCGCCACGCAAGCGGTGCCCGCGCATGGATGTTGCGGGACACCATGCTGCTGCCGGGTCGATCAAGACTCTGGCCTGACCTCTGCGGATTAGGTATCGAGATATCGTGGTGTGTCGGATTGTTCGGCGAGAGAGGTGGCGCATGGCCGCGACGGCGGGGTTGGGTTCGGGGGATCTGGTCGAGGTGTTCAAGGCCCTTGGCAACCCGGCCCGTTTGCAGATCATGCAGTGGCTCAAGGATCCCGACGCGCACTTCGACGCGTATGAGCCGATCGCGGACCGTCAGGCGGTCGGCGTGTGCGTCACGCACATCCAGGCGAAGTCGGGGCTCGCCCAGTCGACCGTCTCCAGTTACATGAGCACGCTCGAACGGGCCGGACTCGTACATCCGACACGGGTGGGCAAGTGGACGCACTACCGGCGCGATGAAGGGCGGCTGGCGCAGTTGGCGCGGGCGATCGGCACCACGCTCTGATCGCGCGATCGGCGCCACAATCCCATTGACGCATCGCGATACGTCGATATGATTTCTTCATGTCGCCCTTCGACGCTGCTCCCACCGCCCTGATCGTTCACGCTCACCCCGAGCCTCACTCGTTCAGCACCGCCCAGATGACCACCGCGGCCCAGGCCTTGCGCGCCGCCGGATACCGGGTCGACGTCCTCGACCTCTACTCCGACGCATGGGCCCCGGTCCTCACCCGCGAGGAATTCGCGCCGGTGGAAGGCCACTTCAAGCCACAGGCCGAGCAGCGGCGCGCGGTCAAGGACGGGACACTCGACGCGGCCGTCAAGGCCCATCTCGATCGGCTGCTCGCCGCTGATCTGCTCGTCCTGTCGTTCCCGCTGTGGTGGTTCTCGCTCCCCGCCATCCTCAAGGGATGGGTGGACCGGGTCTTCGTGAGGGGCGGGGTCTTCGGCGGGGACTACGGACTCTTCGACGAGGCGGCGCTCGCCGGGAAGCGGGCGATGCTGTTGTTCACGACCGGTGGGTCGAGCGAGTCGTTCCAGCCTGGTGGCGCCTTCGGCTCGATGGACGACTTCTTGTTCCATATCCACCGCGGAATGCTGGAGTTCGTCGGCTACCAGGCCCTCGCCCCTGTGGTCACCTATGGACCGGCGGGCATGACCGACGAGGAGCGGATCGCGGCGCTGGACGCGGTCAGGGAGAGGTTCGCGCACATCGCAGCTGATGTGCAGACCACCGTGGGTTGACCTCTACGTCGTCGCTGCCCCTGCTCCTACCCCTGCCCACGCCGGCCCGTCAGATCACCCCGGGCCGCCGCACAAGAAGCCCTGCCGCCTTGAAGTTGCAGGTCAGTGAGGTGGTGTGACCGTTGAGGGGCTTGCTCGCGCAGTTCGCGGTGCCGTCGATCAGAATGACCTCGCCACCCCGTTTGGCGATCTTCTTCAGGGCGCGGTCCAGGCGCGGGGCGCGGGCGAGCGGACAGACCGCCGCGACTCCCGCCCGACGATCAAGACGATGGGCTACCGCCCGCCACCAGCCCAAGGACCCTTAACCCTTCGGCAGCATCACACCAGCCCCCTGACCAGCAGACATCAAGTTGGCGGGGCTTCGATGATGCAGCGTCAGCTCGCGGCCCGCTCCGGAGGGAAGTCGGTGCCGAGAGTGACCTCCCGCCAGTCGTCGAAGGTGGTTCTGAGGGAGTCGAGCTTGGCGGTGGCGATGTCGTAGGCCGCCTTGCCCAGCAGCAGGCGCAGCGGCGGCTGTCCGGCCATCGTGGCGTCGATGATGGCCTGGGCGGCGCGGGCCGGGTCCCCGGGCTGATGGCCGAAGGTGGCCAGCGTGCCGGCGCGCCGTGTGCCCGCGGTGGGGGCGTAGTCGTCGATGGTGGTGGCGGACTGGCGCATGGAGGGCCCGGGCCAGTTGGTGCGGAATGCGGCGGGTTCGACGATCGTCACCTTGATGCCCAAAGGCGCGACTTCGGCGGCGAGTGACTCGGAAAGACCTTCCACGGCGAACTTGGTGGCGTGGTAGTAGCCGGTGGCGCCGAAGCCGGCCAGGCCGCCGAGTGAGGAGATGTTCACGATGTGGCCGGAGCGGCGTGCGCGCATGCCCGGCAGGACGGCTCTGATGGTGTCGGCCAAGCCGAAGACGTTGGTGTCGAACAGGGCACGGATCTCGTCGTCCTCGCCCTCTTCGACGGCGGCGAGGTAGCCGTAGCCGGCGTTGTTGACCAGGACGTCGATCTTCCCGAATGCGGTCTGCGCCTGGGCGACAGCCGCCGCTGTCTGCTGGGGGTCGGTGACGTCCAGCGGCAGGGGGAGAGCGCGGTCGCCATGCCCGCGGATCACGTCGGCGACCGTGCGCGGGTCGCGGGCGGTGACCGCTGCCTGCCATCCGCGCTCCAGCACCGCGGTGGCCAGTGCCCGGCCGAGGCCGGAGGAGCAGCCGGTGATGAACCAGACCGGCACGTCAGGGGAGCTCATGCGGGGTGTGCCCTTCGGTTGGAATGTCGGCGGAGCCGGTGAGGGTGAAGCTGCCGAGCAGGGCCAGTGACCGCTCGGCGGCGGTGCCGGGTTCGGCCCGGTAGACGACGAGGTGCTGGCCGGGGGCGCTGTTGACGGAGAAGGTCTCGAAGCCCAGGGCGAGGTCGCCGGCCAGCGGGTGGCGGAAGTGTTTCGTCGAGGACGTCTTGGCCCGTACCTCGTGACGTGCCCACATGCGCGCGAAGTCCGGGCTGCGCGCGGACAGTTGGCTTGTCAGCTCCCGCAGCCGCTGATCGCCCGGATCGGGGTTGGCGGCTCGCAGCGCGGCCACGCACCCCTGCGCGATGACGGCCCAGTCGCGGTAGAAGTCCCGGGCGGCCGGGTTGAGGAACATCGCTGTGATCAGACTGGACTCGCTGCCGAGCCACGAGAAGAGAGCCTCGCCGAGGGAGTTGACGGCCAGCAGGTCGAGGTACCGGCCGTAGACCAGAGCCGGTGTGTCCGCCCATATATCCAGCAGGGCCACCAGTTGCGGGCCCGCGTACTCCCGGGCGGGCCCGGAGCTCCGGGGCCGCGGCGGATCGACCAGCGCGCGCAGGTAGGCGGCCTCCTCGTCCTTCAACAGCAGGGCGGCCGCCAGGGCCCGCAGGACCTGGGGTGAGGGGTTGCGTTCGCGTCCCTGCTCCAACCGCACGTAATAGTCGGTGCTCACCCCGGCGAGGACCGCGATCTCCTCGCGTCGCAGACCGGGAGTACGGCGCGCCCCCGCGGGCATCCCATGGTCCTCGGGACGCACCAGCGCGCGCCGGGCCCGTAGGAACTCACTCAGCCGGTTCGTGTGCATGGCCACCAACGTAGAGGCAGGCGGCAGGACGAGGGTGGCCGTGTCACACCCACCCGGTGGGCCTGCTCAGCAGTTGCCGGAGGCCGGGCCGGCCGGATACGACAGCATCGGGGCCCGTCGGCACCTCCGGTCCTCACATACGCGCGGGGAGTGGCCTTGCCAGGCACAGGTCCTCACGCCGTTTCACCGGCCGGCCCCGTGGACCTGCTGTAGAGGGGGTCGGTGAGATCCGACCGTACGTCGCACGCCACCGCGGGCCGCACCATCGGTCGCGAGCGCTGGGCGACGGCGGTGAAGGACAGATCGATCTGAGGGATCCCGTAGGAGATAAGCTTCGTGACGGAGGTGCCGTAGGCGACGCCCCACACCTTGCCCCACAGGAGCGCGCCCGCGCACATCGGACGCGGCTCGGCGGTGGTGACCACCACGTGCGAGGCGAGGTCCAGGCCCGCCTCGGCGGCCTTGCGCAGCAGGTTGACCTCGGCGTGTGCCGTGGGGTCGCCGGAGATGTCCGTGGTGCAGCGGGCCCCGGCCACGACGGCCCCGCTGCCGGTGCCGAGCAGGACGGCCCCGTAGGGCCGGCGGGCCCGGCGGGCCTGGTCCACGGCGGCGGGCATCGCGCGTTCCACCGCGTCCGCGAGATCCGCGGGCCAGTCCCCGCTCCGGTGCCGCGGACGGGCACCCAAGCCGGGCGCATCCGGATCTTGGCCGACAAGAAGTCCGGCAAGAACGCCGAACGCCAAGAACTCTGGACGGCCCGGGACTACCTCCGCGCAGGCGCCGCCCTCCGCGCCTTTCGACTCGATCGCGTCGCGTGCCCTTGCCTGTTCGGCGGCGGGCGCCGGTGCCGTGCTGCGCCCGGCCGGCTGGGGAGTCGGGGCGGACCGGCTTCTGCCGCATGCCGGGCTCGAAGCCGCCGCCCTGGATCATGAAGCCGTTGATCCCCCGGTGGAAGACCGTGCCGTTGTCATGTCCCTTCCTTCTCCGCACTTCACTGTTGGGAGGAGTGCGTGCCATGGAAACTTCGTTGCTGCCCGAGGGCGTCACCTGGATCATGTCGCCATGGAGAGACGACCGAGCACACAGACCGACAGTGCTCCTGCAGCCGCGGGTGTGCGTGTGGACTGGTGGGCTGTTCCCCACGGTGTGCGAAGCGCAGTGGAGGCACGCCTGGGGGCGCCTGTCCAAAGCGCCGTTACCCAGGCCGGGGGCTTCTCGCCTGGGGTTGCCGCTCGCATGCGCCTGGTCGATGGTCGGCGGGTGTTCGTGAAGGCCGTGGGTCCTGAGCCCAACCCCGACACCCCTGACCTCCACCGGTCCGAGGCACGGATCACCGCTGCCATGCCGATCGCAGCACCTGTGCCACAGCTGCTCATGACCCTGGATCTCGAAGGCTGGGTCGTTTTGGTCTTCGAAGACGTGGACGGGAGGATGCCGGCCCAGCCATGGCAGTTGGACGAGCTCCACCGGGTTCTTGCCGCGGCTGACGAGCTGTCCGTGCTGCTCGATCCTTCGCCGATCGCGGCACCAACGGTTGCTGACCGATTCGGTGAGAAGTTCCAAGGCTGGCGTCGTCTTTCCGCCGCTTCCGCCGATGGGACAGTCGACCTGGCCTGGCTCGATCCCTGGGCACGACGCAACCTGGAACGCCTCGTCGACCAGGAAGCTGCATGGATCGCAGCTGCAGCCGGTAGCGCCTTGATCCACGGTGATCTGCGGGCGGACAACATCCTGCTGACCGGCAACCGCGTCATGGTCGTCGACTGGCCGTGGGCCGCAGTCGGAGCTTCGTGGTTCGACGTCGTAGCGATGGGTCCGAGTGTGATCATGCAGGGCGCCCCGGATGCTGTGAGTCTTCTTGATCAGCACCTGTTCGCTCGTGGTGCCGACCCGGAAGATGTCACCACCGTGCTCATCGCTGTGGCTGGATACTTCCTTCATCAGTCCGTCCAAGCCCCGCCGCCGGGGCTGCCGACATTGCGGGACTTTCAGCGTGGTCAGGGTCAAGCTGCACTCCATTGGGTGCGTGAGCGGACGCATTGGCGATAGAGCCCCGGGAAAGCCCGAGGTCAAGTTCCTGTTGAATCGGACCGTGGTCGTGATATCCGATACCGACTTCGAGAGTGTTGTCATCGAGTCCGGCAAACCGGTGCTGGCCGCGTTCGGCGCATCGTGGGACGGGCCGAGCAACCCATCGTGAGTCTCGACGTCGACGAGAGCCAGGCCACGGCGGCCCGGTTCGGCGTTCGTGGCGTCCCGACTCTGATCCTGTTCAAGAACGGTGCGGCAGTGGGGCAGAAGGTCGGGGCCGTGAGCAAGAGCCAGTTGACGAGCTTGCTCGACAGCCGCATCTGATCTTCCGGGGCCGTGTATCCGTCACTGTCGCCGTCGTGAAGCATCACCGCTGATGCCCGGAGCCAAGGTCGAATCGCGGCGACGGTGACGGTCTGCCGGACTGCGAGGCCTCGCCCCGCTGGCCCGGGGTGACCGGGAGAGCCAGCGGACCCAGTTCACCTTCTCCAGCGAGGTGGATCTTGCCGGTCCGTCCGCCCCGGCAATGCCGAGCCCCTTGTCTGAGCGGTGCTGCCGGGGCATTGATGTCCGTGCCGCTCATAGACGGCCTTCCAGTTCCCGAAACGTGCCGGTGGATCCCGCCAAGGAACACGGGCCTGCCCGGGAAGAGGAAGACCCGTTGACCACCGTGCGGTGATCGGCCCAGCGTCCACGCTGCCCGGACTCCGGCAAATGCGGCTTCACCGGGCCCACTCGCCACTCGTTGAATCGCCCCGCTCCGTGCAGGAATCCGGCGCCCTCAACGCGAGACGCTCACATGATCAGCCGGACAGGACTTAGATGACGGCTCGTTCCCTGCCCCGCACCGCCCTTCAGCTGCCGCAACCGCTCTACGGGTGAGGAGTCGGAGCGAGCAGGTCTGGGGCATGCGCGATCACGGGGCGGGAGACCGACCCGCAGATGTCGAAGGCGCGCGGCGACCACGTCGACACCGGCGCCTGCCACCGACGCACCCGGGCCGCGCGCCGATCTCCGAACGGCCAACTACAGGGCCACGGACTGGCCAACCGCAGTCCACGCCACCGCGTGACCTGCAAAGGCTGGGGATCAGCCGGCCACCGCTCAAAGTCGCACGTGATCACCCTTAGAATCGTCCACTTGTCCACTAGGGGGAATCATGCGCAAGATCATCATGGGTGCGGCTCTGGTCCTGACCGCGGCCCTGCTGACGGGATGCGGCAGCGACGGCAGCCCGGCGACCGCCGACAAGCCCGCGACGGCCACGCAGCCGAAGGCGAAGCCGGAGAGCGGGAGCGGTGAGGTCAAGCACGAGGTCACCCTCGAAGTCCTCGGCACCGGCACCACGTCGGTCTACTACAACCTCGACACCAACAAGTTCGAACAGGTCCAGCTGCCCTGGAAGAGGTCCTCGACCATCACCTTGACGACGGACGCCGAGAAGAAGGTCGGCCTCGGGGTGTCCGTCGCCCCCGGCTCCGTCACCGGCTCCGACGGCATGCTGCACGCGGCACCCTGCGTCATCACCGTCGACGGCAAGAAGGTGGCGGACAACCAGAACGGCAAGTCGGACAAGATGTGCGAGTTCAAGCTGAAGTAAGGATTCCGAGGGGCTCGCCGTCTTTCGAGTCAAGTGGTCACCCAGGGCCGGGAGTTAATGATCTGGGTGCACGGGCCGGACTGTGCGGGTGAGGCCGGAGATTCCTGACCCCCCGGCGGACGCGGGCCAGGGCGAGTCGGCCGGGAACCCGCGCCGGTACGGACGTTGACCGCGCTACGGGCTATGGCCCCCGTGGCGGGGACACCGCCGAACAGCGGGCGGCGATGTTGGCCAGACCCTGCCCGGACAGCTCCCGGGCGGGAGCGCGCTTCCGCCCCACCGCCATCCCGTCCGCGACGGACGCGGACAGCGCCGACTCCAGCGCGGCCGGCGCCGCCACCACGACCGCCGGGGCCAACAGGGAACCCAGCGCGCCCGGATCGAGAAAAGACAGCGAGGGGATGGGCGGCCCGGCGGGCAGGTCAGCGATCGAGCCAGCCATGTCCAGGTGGAAGAGCTGGGCCACGCCGGTCACGCCGGTCACCGCGATGATCGAGAACGGGGTCGCCGCCCGCCACCGCGCGCCCAGCGGCACGACCGCGGCCACCGAGCACCGGGCACAGGGCCCGGGACGTGAACCCATATCCCTCACGCAGAAAGCACCTCCGCTTGGACCGGCAGAACCCCTCGGCAAAGTTCATCGCCGCGGCCAGAGAGGCACTTTCGTTTTCGGCACCGCGAGAACCGCGCCTCTGGCGAAACAGCGGGGTGCGGCCTCCCGCTGCCCTCGCGAATCAATCAGTCCACTGCGCCACAGGCGAATCGGGGCAGCCTCGGCAGGTGAATTATCCGGCACACGGAAAACTGGAGGAACACCCCTTTCACCGAAGGGGTGTTCCTCCAGTCTGCCGTGGGGGCGGCGAATCGGTCCGCCGCCCCCACGGCCTGCTCGTGGGCTGTCTAGCCGATCCTGATCTCGGACTGGCCGAGGACATAGCCCTTGATCGCCGTGACGAGCTCGCCGATGGAGACCTTGCCGTCCCGGTCCGTGTCGATCGCCTGGTATGCCTCGTCCACGGCGTCGGCGCGCACGCCGATGACCGCGAGCCACGTGGCGATCTCCTGCCGGCTGATCATTCCGTCGCCGTCGATGTCGCACAGGTTCGCGCAGGCGTACGCGTACGGGGCCATGACCTCGGCGAATCCCGCGCCGCCCCGGTTGCTGATCGCCGATGTCGCCGCCGCGACGAACTGCTCCCGGCTGAGCGCCTCGCTCTTCACGTCGGCCTGGCTGACGATGTACTCGTACACGCTCATGTAGCTCTGCTTGAGCACGATCGCGCGCGGCGAATCCGGGTCGGCGCCGAACGCGCGGGTCAGCCGGTTCGCCTCTTGCTCGAAGTCGGACCGATCGATGCGGCCGTCCTGGTTGACGTCGAACTGGTCGAAGCGCAACTCGAAGACCTGGGCCTTGCTGCCTTTCGCCATTTTCCGCCTCCACGCGAATCGGTGAACCGACGATCGAATGCGGCCGAGCGGCTCCTCGGAGGGAACTCGATGACGCTCCATGGACGGTCCCCTACCTTGCTCGCAAGCAGCCATTCAGGCCATGAATGCGGCTGCCGGAGTTGAGGGCCGATCTCGCTCTTTCACTTCGCGCGGGAGGCCGGTCCTGAATGCCGGCTCCGGGGTGCGTGCGCCGATATCGTGATCCGGTATGCCGACGGCCCGGCGTGGCGGCCGGGGTCTCCGGGGCCCTGCGGGCCGTGAGCGGACGAGGACGCGGCGTTCGGCCGGGCCCGTGGAGGACGCCACGCGCTCGCGAGGCACTGTTCGCGTCATCCGGCCGGGCCCGGCCACCCGTGCGCGCTGCGGGCCGCCCTGTTCCGCACCACCGCCGATCGCCGGACGGGCTTGACGCGATGACGCGATCTCAGCCCGTCCGGCACCCAGCCCCCGCTCACGCGTCGCGGAAAAGCTCCACCAGATCCTGGCGGCCGAAGACCCCCGCCGCCTCGACCGCGGAGGGCGACCCCGCCGACGGGTCGGCGCCATGGGCGAGGAGCGTGCGGACGATCTCGTCCTCGCCCTTGAAGACGGCTCCGGCGAGGGGGGTCTGGCCGCGGTCGTTGGGGCGGTTGGCGTCGGCGCCGCGCTGGAGCAGCGCCGTGACCGCGTCGAGGTGGCCGTGGTAGGCGGCCAGCATGATCAGGGAGTCGCCGCGGTCGTTGGTGAGGTTGACCGGTACGCCCGCGTCCACGTAGGCGGCGAGGGTGTCGGTGTCGCCGTGTCGTGCCAGGTCGAAGACCTTGGCCGCGAGCTGGAGCACCTCGGGGTCGTGTGCGGGCTCGGTCTCGGGGGTCTGCTCGGTCATCTCCGCTGTCCTCCGGGTTGGGCTGCTGGCGGCCTGGTGACGTCAGTGCTGCCACCCTATGTACGGCCGGGCCGCCGGAACCACGGGCCCCGGCCGCCGCGCGTCGCATCCGGGCACCGAGCGGCCCGGAGGGCGACGCGCGCGGGCCGGGCAGGGGTCGGACGCGGCCGAACGGGTGAATCCCGGGAATCCCCGTCGGCGGCGGCTCACAGGAGGGCGCTGATCGCCACCGGCCGGGTTTCGAGGCGTGTTCAAGCGGTTCGCCCCGCCCGCGGGGCCCAAAAGCCCCCGCTCCTGGTGCGGCGACCGGCCGCCGAACGGCGATTCATCCGCTTTTGCCTTATTAGCACTTTCTGTGAGTCTTGAGGAACTCGTGGTGACCGTCCCCATCAACCAGGAGAACCTCATGATCCTGTCCATCTCCGGCGTCGTCCTCTTCGGCATCGTCGTCTTCCTGTTCTTCCGCAAGGACGGCCTCAAGCCCTCCCACGGCATCGTGTGCGCCCTGTTCGGCTTCTACCTCGCCGGCACGGCCATCGCCCCGAGCATCAAGGCGGGCAGCGCGAGCCTGGCCGGGCTGCTGGGCGGCCTCAAGTTCTGACCCGTCACCGACCCCGGAGGACGCCCATGGCCCGGCGACCGCTCCCCGGCGGCCTGACCGGCGGCGCCACGCTCGCCCGCGGGCGGGAGTTCGCGCGGTCGGCCGCCTACACCGCCGCCGACGTCCTCCACCCGCTGATCACCGTCGCCCGGGGCCTGCGCGTGCTGGCCCACGGCGGGCTGCGCCGCTGCGCGCGCACCCCCAGGGAACAGCGCGCCCCCGGGCTGCTGCTGGTGGTCTCCTCGATGGTCATCGTGGCGCTCGTGCCGTACGGCCCGGCGTGCGCCGCGATCGCCCTGATGCTGGCGGCGGGCTGGGCGGGGCGCGAGCGGGCCGCCGGGGAGACGCACGGCGAGGACGAGGAGAACGAGCGGCTCCAGCTGCTGTACGAGTCCCTGGTCCCGTACTTCTCCACGCCCGAGGACCCCGATCCGCTGTACGCCCGCGGGGGCGACCCGCAAGAGGCGTTCCTGTCCCACGCCTTCGAGGACGGGCGGCTGGTCTCCCTCCAGCTGCGCTACCCCGCCTGCTTCACCGACGGCGAGGCCGAGGCGAGGGCCAAGGTCGAGCAGTTGCTGCGGGTCAAGGCCGGCCGCGGCCGCGAGTACCGCTTCGACTGGGACGAGGAAGCCAACCGCCTCACCCTGACCGTGCTGCCCGCCCTGCCGACCGACATCCTCGCCCAGCGGTTCGTGACCACGCCCGGGGAGACCGTGCTCGGGTTCACCGACGCCGACTCCGTGCAACGGACCCTGCCGGTGGTCGACAGCGAGGGGATCCGGGACGCGCCGCCCGTCGTCTGGCGCACCGGCCGCCGCTCCACCGAGCCGCACCTGCTGGCCCTCGGCAGACCCTCCTCCGGCACCACCACCCTGCTGCGCTCGATCGTGCTCCAGGCGCTCCACCACGGCGACGTCCTGCTGATCGACGGCGGCGGCACCGGCGGCTACACCTGCTTCCCCGGCCGGGAAGGGGTGCTGGCCCTGGAGTGCTCCCCCGCGGGCGCCCTCGCCACCCTGGAGTGGGCCTCGCACGAGACAGAGCGGCGGCTGATGACGGGCAATCAGGCCCGGCAACAGGGCCGTCCCACGCCGGAGGACGTCCGCCGTCCGCTGTGGATCGTGATCGACCGGCCCACGGCGCTGAGCCACCTCGCCGCGACCGAGGGGCGCCCCGATCCGCAGGAGCTGCTGGAGGTGCCGCTGCGACACGGCCGGGCGGCCAACGTCACGGTCGCCGTGGCCGACCACCTGGAGAACGCGGGGCTGCTCGGCGCGGCCGTGCTCGCCCACACCCGCGCCCGGGTGATCCTCGGCCCCGCCACTCCCGAGCAGGTGCGGACCGCGCTCGGCGCCCCGCCGCACACCACCCCCACCCCGGACGTGCCGCCGGGCCGCGGCTACGCGCGACTGGGCTCGGGGCCCGTGTACCGCGTGCAGGTGCCCGCCACCCCGGACCCGCTCGACGAGGAGGCCGCCGAGACCGAACGGCAGGCGGTCCTGGAACTGCTGCCCCGCCCGGACGGCCCGCTGTACGGCGCGGGCGTGGAGGCGGCGCCGGAACCCTGCGACGTGGGCGCGCCGTACGGCAGCGCGGCCCCCGCCCCCGAAGAGGCCGCGGGCGGCTTCGGGCAGCAGCTCGGCGGCGGGGAGCCGCTGCCGGTTCAGGCCACGTAGGTCCGCGGGGCCTCGACGGCCACGGTCGCGCCGCTCGCCACGAGGCGGGCGGCCTCCGCCAGCCGGCTCGCGGCCTCCTCGGCGACCGCGCCGGTGACGGTGAACGGCACCCGTACGAACCCCTCGAAGGCCCCGTCGACGCCGAACCGCGGCCCCGACGGCACCCGTACGCCCAGCCGCTCCCCCGCCTCCGCGATCCGCGAGCCGGACAGTCCGCCGGTGCGCACCCACAGCGTGAGCCCGCCGCGCGGGACGGTGAACTCCCAGTCGGGCAGGTGGCGCCGCAGCGAGTCGACGACGGCGTCGCGGTTCTCGCGCGTGGTGGAACGCCGTATGGCGACGGCGGCGTCCCAGCCCTCGGTGTTCAACAGCCAGGTGACGGCGAGCTGTTCGACCACGGGCGTGCCGAGGTCGGCGTAGGCGCGGGCGGCGACGAGGCTGCGGATGACGTCCGGGGCGGCCCGGACCCAGCCGATCCGCATGCCCGCCCAGAACGACTTGCTCGCCGAACCGACGGTGATCACCGCGTTGCCCGCGGGGTCGAAGGCACAGACGGGCCGGGGAAGTTCGAGGTCCGGCTCCAGGGCGAGGTCCGACATGGTCTCGTCCGCGACGAGCACGGTGCCCGCGGAGCGGGCCGCCTCGACGAGTTCCCGGCGCTGCTCCTCGGAGGCCAGGGCGCCGGTGGGGTTGTGGAAATCGGCGATGACGTACGCCATCCGGGGCGCCGCGTCGCGCAGCACCTGCCGCCAGGCCGGCAGGTCCCAGCCGGCGAGCCCGTCGGCCATGGCCACGGGTACCAGCCGGGCCCCGGCCTCGCGCATCAGCTGGAGGACGTTGGCGTAGGAGGGCGATTCGACGGCGACGCGCTCGCCACGCCCGGCCATGAGCCGGCAGATCGCGGCGACGGCGCCCATGGCACCGGTGGTGACCATGATCTGCTCGGGCATGGTGGGGATGCCGCGCGCCGTGTAGCGGTCGGCGATGGACTGCCGCAGCGCGGGCAGGCCCGCGGGGTAGTCGCCGTGGGTGTGCGCGTAGGGCGGCAGCTCCTCCAGCGCGCCCTGGAAGGCGCGGGTCAGCCAGGGCTCGGGGGCGGGCAGGGCGGCGCAGCCGAGGTCGATCACGGAGCCCGCGGCCTCCGGCGGCAGCGGGTCGAGGCCGCGGGTGGGCAGCGGGTTCCCGGCGGGCACGGAGGTCCAGCTCCCGGCGCCGCGCCGGGACTCCAGGAAACCCTCGCCGCGCAGCGCCTCGTAGGCGGCGGCGACGGTGGTGCGGCTGACGGAGAGCGCCGCCGCGAGTTCGCGCTCGGCGGGCAGCCGGGCGGCCACGGGGACGCGGCCCTCCAGGACGAGCAGCCGGATGCCGTCCGCGAGGGAGCGGTAGGCGGGCGCCCGGCGCCCGCCGATCAGCGTCACGACGCCCTGGCCGTCACGCTCGTGCTGCGACCCGAGAAGATGCGCGAGCTTCTGCGCACCCACGGAAGAGGTCCACTGACTCATCCTGACCGGTCCACCTTTCCGGGATTGGCCCTGGATCTTCCCTCGATCCAGTCCACAGACTGTCACGCGGCAGGCCACTCGCACCACTGGCTCTGCCGATTCTTCGTTTCACTCACTCGGGAGGATCCTGTGTCCGCATCAGGGGGACTGCTGCTCGCCCGCCGTCTGCTCATGCTCTACGGCGGGCTCGTGCTGTACGGCGTGAGCGCGGGGCTGCAGGTGCGGGCGGGGCTCGGGCTCGCGCCGTGGGATGTCCTGAACCAGGGGGTCGCCCGGCACGCGGGCACCTCGATCGGAGCCGCCTCGATCGCCATCGGCGCGCTGGTGCTGCTGCTGTGGATCCCGCTCCGGCAGCGGCCGGGGCTCGGCACCGTCTCGAACGTGCTGGTCATCGGCCTCGCGATGGACGCGACGCTGACCCTCACCCCCACCCCGGCGTCGCTGTGGACGCGGATCCCGCTGCTGGCCTTCTCGGTGGTGCTCTGCTCGGCGGCGACCGGGCTCTATATCTCGGCGCGCTTCGGACCCGGGCCGCGCGACGGCCTGATGACCGGTCTGCACCGGCGTACGGGCCGCTCGGTGCGGCTCGTACGGACCTGCATCGAGGTCGTCGTGCTGGCGACGGGCTTCGTGCTCGGCGGGTCGGTGGGCGTGGGCACGGTGGTCTTCGCGCTGGCGATCGGACCGCTGTCGCAGTTCTTCCTGCGCTTCTTCGCCCCGGCCGGGGCGGCCCCGGCGGCGGAGGCCGTGGCCGGGACCGTACGGGTCGCCTCGGGCGGCCCGGCACCGGCCGGACCGGCGGCGGCGCGCGAAGTTCCGGACCTGGTTTAGGCCCGGGAGACGCGGGCCGGTAGTGTACGCCTTCGACCCACCGGACGGACCGTTACTGCGCGCTAAAGCGACGGAAACGCAGGGTGACATCCGTTGCCAGATGTGACAAAACGGGCGTTGGTGGGTACAACAAGGGGCGGCACGACGGGCGACGCATGTCCCTCAACGGGAATCTTCACCGCCGACCGGACGTTGACCGGATGACGACGACAGCGACACCTGTCCTGTGGGCGACCAAGCCCGGGAGGCACGATTCATGAGTGAGCGAGCTCTCCGCGGCACGCGACTTGTGGTTACCAGCTACGAGACCGACCGCGGCATCGATCTGGCCCCGCGCCAGGCGGTGGAGTACGCATGCCCGAACGGGCATCGATTTGAGATGCCGTTTTCGGTAGAGGCGGAGATTCCGCCGGAGTGGGAGTGCAAGGCGTGCGGCGCCGTGGCACTCCTGGTGGACGGCGACGGTCCTGAGGAGAAGAAGGGCAAGCCCGCGCGTACGCACTGGGACATGCTCATGGAGCGGCGGACCCGCGAGGAGCTGGAGGAGGTGCTGGCCGAGCGGCTGGCCGTGCTCCGTTCCGGTGCCATGAACATCGCAGTGCACCCGCGGGACAACCGCAAGTCCGCCTGACGGCGGCATAGCAGCATCACACAAAGGGCCCGGGCCACTGCATTCAGGCAGTGGCCCGGGCCCTTTGTGCGCGTCAGCGGCCTCAGCGGGTGAGAGGCGGGGCTCCGCCGGTGCGGAGCCCCGAGGGCTCAGCGCGGCAGTTGCGGCCCGCCCTCGCGCGGGGCGCGCGGCGGCTCGTCCTCCCGGATGACCTCGCCCTGGACGACCTTGCCGTCGGGCACATGCATGCGCGCCTGCTGGAAGGCGTCCCCGAAGCTCCCCGGCGCCGCCGGCCGCGCCAGCCGCTTCTCGAAGCGCTTGCGCAGGAGCGCCCGCGTGGGCGGGAAGAGGCACAGCAGCCCCGCCACGTCCGACAGGAGCCCCGGCAGGATGATCAGCAGCCCGCCGAGCATCGTGAGGCCGTTGCCCTCGCTCCCGGGCGCGGGGCCCCCGGCCGCTCCCCCGGGCTGGAGGGTCACCGTCAGCCGCTGCCAGGCCCGGCGACCGGCCCGCTTGATCACATACGAACCGACGACCACGCCACCGGCCAGCAGGGCGAAGACCGTGAGGCCACCGGCGGCCCCGGCCACCAGTGTCAGCAGCCAGATCTCCAGCACGGCCCACACCGCCACCCCCAGCGGGATGAGCTTGCGGGCGCGGCTCCTGCGCGGCGGTCGGCCTTCGGGGGTCTGCTGTGCTCCGAACGTCATGCCTCAAGTGTGCCTGGGTGCCCGCCGTACGGGGCGGGCCGGGGTCAGCGCCGGCCCAGGACCTTGCCGACCCGGGAGCCGACGCCCCAGGAGGTGACCCGCCACAGCGCCTCCGCGACGATGTCGCGGCTCATCTTGCTGTCGCCGAGCTCCCGCTCGACGAAGGTGATGGGGACCTCCACCACGTGGAAGCCGGCCTTGACGGCACGCCAGGCCAGGTCGACCTGGAAGCAGTAGCCCTGCGAGGCGACCTCCTCCATGCCCAGGCCCTCCAGGGTCTCCCGGCGGAAGGCGCGGAAGCCGCCGGTGACGTCGCGCAGCGGCACGTCCAGCAGCAGCCGGGAGTAGGTGGAGCCGCCGCGGGAGAGGAACTCACGGGACTTCGGCCAGTTCACGACCCGCCCGCCGGGCACCCAGCGGGAGCCGAGCACCAGGTCGGAGCTCTTGAGGGCGGTGAGCAGCCGGGGCAGTTCCTCGGGCTGGTGGGAGCCGTCGGCGTCCATCTCCACCAGGACGCCGTAGCCGTTGTCCAGGCCCCAGCGGAAGCCCGCGAGATAGGCGGCGCCGAGGCCCTCCTTGCCCTGCCGGTGCAGGACCTTGACCTGGTCGTCGTCGGCCGCGAGCTCGTCGGCCAGCTTGCCGGTGCCGTCGGGGCTGTTGTCGTCGGCGACGAGGACGTGCGCCTGCGGCACCGCGGCCCGCACCCGGCCGACGATGGACTTGATGTTCTCCGCCTCGTTGTAGGTCGGAATGATCACCAAGGCCGTGCCGAGCGGACCGTACTTCCGCTGCCCACCGTCGTTCACTGCTGGTCCTTCTTTCGAAGCTCGTCCGTACGTCCCCGTCGGCCGATCAGGAGCGCGGCCGCACAGGAGAGAACGCCCACCATAGCGAGCGCCCATTCGGGCGCCGCACCCACGCGGTCCGCGACGGTGGTGCCGTCCCGCAGGGGAATCCGGGCACTGATGACATCCCGGGTGAATTCCTCGCTGCGCTGGAGCACCTTGCCGTCGGGGGCGACCACGGCGCTGATGCCGCTGGTGGCCGCGGTGACCACCGCGCGGCCGTGCTCGACGGCCCGCAGCCGGGACATGGCCAGCTGCTGCTCGGGCTGGCCGGTGCGGCCGTAGGTGGCGTTGTTGGTCTGCACGACGAGGGCGCGGGCACCGGCCTTGACCGTGTCGCGGACGATCTCGTCGTACGCGACCTCGAAGCAGATCACGTCGCCGAGCCGGGCCGGGCCGATCTGCATCACCCCGGTGTGGTCGCCGGGGTAGAAGTCGCGCTGGACGCGCTGGAGGCGGGTGATGACCTTGCTGAGCTCCGCGCGGAACGGCACGTACTCCCCGAAGGGCACGGGGTGCTGCTTGGCGTAGGAGGCGCCGGGGCCCGTTCCCGGGTCCCAGACGATGCCCTTGTTGTCGATATAGCCACTGCTGCCCGGGTGGTCGACCAGGGCCCCGACGAGGACCGGGACGCCGACGGCCTTGACGGCCTCGTCGATGCGGTCGTACGCCTGCGGGTACTGGAAGGGGTCGAGGTCGGAGGAGTTCTCCGGCCAGATCACCAGATCCGGCTTCTCCCGCCGCCCCTCCTTGATCTCACGGGCCAGCTGGAGGGTGGCGTCGACGTGGTTGTCGAGGATCACCATCGGGCGGCCGAGGAAGTCGATGCCGGGCTGCTGCACATTGCCCTGGACCAGGGCGACCTTCACGGTGTCGGCGGCGCCCGTGGGAACCGGCACGGCATACCCGCAGACGCCGATCGCCGCGGCGAGCGCGACGGCCCCGACGCCCGGCAGGGCCGCGCGGACCGTACGCGCACCGCGGCGCAGCCGCCAGGCGGTGACGGTCCCGTACGCGAGGAGGCCGGCCGTGAGGGCCACGGCGAAGGTCACCAGCGGGGCGCCGCCGAGGGCGGCGAGCGGGGTGAACGGCGAGGCGGTGTTGGCGAAGGCGAGGCGCCCCCAGGGGAAGCCGCCGAACGGCAGCCGGTCGCGGGCCAGCTCCTCCGCGACCCACAGGCACGCCCCCCACAGCGGCCACGCGGGCAGCCGGGAGACGCGCGCCAGGCAGGCACCGAGCACGGCGACGAACAGCGCCTCGACGAAGGAGAGCCCGACCACCGCGTCATAGCCGACGACCCGCAGCCAGCGCAGCAGGACGAAGAAGAAGGGCCAGGCGAAGGCGAAGCCCGTCCAGGCGCCCTGGCGGGCGGTGCGGCCACGGGTCAGCAGGGCCAGCGCGGCGACGGCCACGAGCGACAGCGGCCACAGGTCGTACGGCGGGAAGGCCACCGCGAGCGCGATCCCGCCTAGCACGGCGAGGCCGGTGCGCGGCGCCTCACGGCGGGCGAGGCGGCCCAGGCGGGTGAGCCGGCCGGGGCGCGGCGCGGCGGGGGCGGATTCCGCCTCCGCCCGCGGGGCGGGCACCGGTTCGGTGAGGTCGGCGGCGCGGCTCTCGCCATCGGCGGTGGTTTCGGGACCCGGGGGCACGGTCTCGCCTTCCTGCGAGCTGAGCGGTGATGTGCCGACGGTACCCCGCGCGGGGCGCACCCCGGATGCTGGGCTGGGGAAAACGCGCTGCGCGCGCGAGCGGCGAATGGGGGCCCGGCGTCCTTCGGGCCGGCCCGGGAACCGCTGGCTGCGGGTCGGCCGAGACCGTTGTCTACTGAACGTCCGGGCCCCACCCGGGTCGCACCTGCCGGGCGGCGGAACCGCCCCCCGCCCCCGAGCGCTGGAACCTGGCTGCCAGTGGCGGTGTGCCGGTCCGGCGCACCACCCCATGGCCCAGCGGCGTTCGACGACTGTGTGGAGATTCACCGGCCGGACGTCCGTGGTGGACTCCGCCGAACCTACCCGCCGCCGCCCACACCGTGTCAACACCCCTCCGACCTGCGTGAACGTCTCAAATCAGCAGGTCAGTACGGCGAGTGATCACATGCGGCGACAGGCCGACGGCACGTCGTTCGGCGGTACGCCGCGCCGCCCTCATCACTCGTTCGGACGCCCGGGAGCCGCGTGCACGGTGTGGCCGCCGACGACGGTGCGCAGACAGGTGGGGAGGGGGATCCCGGGGGTGAGGTCGGGCAGTCCGGGGGTGCCGGAGCGGGGGTCGGTGGACCAGCTGGCGACCCGCTCGTCCGGCACCTGGACGACGAGGTCCCCGGCCTCCCACACCGCGTAGTCGGCGGGCGCGCCCGGCACCAGGACGCCGGCGTCGTCGCGGCCGACGGCCCGCCAGCCGCCGCGGGTGTGCGCGGTGAAGGCGGCGCGGACGGAGATCCGGTGCTCGGGGGTGCGGTGGAAGGCGGCCGCGCGGACGGTGCCCCACGGGTCGAGCGGGGTGACCGGGCTGTCGGAGCCGAGGGCGAGCGGGACGCCGGCGCGCAGCAGGGCGGCGTAGGGGTTGAGGGTGCGGGCCCGCTCGGCGCCCAGGCGCTGCGCGTACATCGCGTCGTCGCCGCCCCAGGCGGCGTCGAAGGCCGGCTGCACGGAGGCGGTGAGGGCGAATTCGGCGAAGGCGGCGATGTGTTCGGGGGTGAGCATCTCGGCGTGCTCGACGCGGTGCCGGGCGGCGCGGACGGCGGCGAGGCCGAGCTTGTCGGCGGCGGCGCGCACGCCCGCGACGACGGTGGTCAGGGCGGCGTCGCCGATGGCGTGGAAGCCGGCCTGGACGCCGGCCTCGGTGCAGGCGATGACATGCGCGGTGACGGTGGCGGCGTCGAGGTGGGCGGTGCCGGTGTGGGTGGCGTGCGGGCCGTCGGCGTACGGCTGGTGCAGGCAGGCGGTGTGCGAGCCGAGGGAGCCGTCGACGAAGAGGTCACCGGCCGCGCCGTGCGCGCCGAGTTCGCGAATGCGACCGGCTCCGCCCGCGGCGGTGAGGGCCTCGGCCCAGTAGCCGACGACGCGCGGGCCGGGGCGCTCGGCGGCGAGGGCCAGCAGGCCGGTGAAGTCGTCCTCGCCGGAGATCAGCGGGCCGCCGCACTCGTGCAGGGTGCCGATGCCGAGGGCGGCGGCGCGGTCGAGGGTCGCGGCCTGGGCCTCGGCGCGCTGGGCGGCGGTGACGCTGCCGTGCGCGACGGCGCGCGCGGCGTGGTGGGCGTCGCCGGTCAGCGGGGCGTCCGCCTGGGGTCCGCGCAGCTCGGGGACCAGGTCGAGGAGGGCCGTGGTGACGACGGCGGAGTGCACGTCGACCCGGGTGAGGTAGAGCGGGCGGCCGCCGGTGGCCTCGTCCAGCTCGCAGCGGGACGGCGGGCGGCGCTCGGGCCAGACACTGGCGTCCCAGCCATGGCCGAGGAGCACCCGGTCGGCGGGCCGGGCGGCCGCGTGGGCGCGCACCTTCTCCAGCGCCTCGGCCAGGGTGCGGGTCCCGGTGAGGTCGAGGCCGGCGAGCGTGAGGCCGGTCGAGGTGGTGTGCACATGTGCGTCGGTGAACGCCGGGGTGACCAGCGCGCCTTCGAGGTCGACGACCTCGTCCACCCCGTCGGCGAAGGAGTCGGCGGCCCCTTCGGAACCGACCCAGGCGACGCTCCCCCGCTCCACGACCATGGCGGTGGCGAAGGGGTCGGCGGGGCTGTGCACCGTGCCGCGGCGCAGCAGCACGGTGCGGGTGTTCTTGCCGGTCGTGCCGGGTCGGTCGCTCATGGGGGTAAGTCTGTCACCCACCGGGGCGCCGCCTCCGGCGGCCTGGGCGAGCGGGCGTCAGCCCACCCTGGGCGGCCGCGCTTCGTACGGCGTCGACAGCACGATCGTGGTCCGGGTCGACACCCCCGCCAGGGAGCGGATGCGCGCCAGCAGGTGCTCCAGTTCCAGCGGGGTGGCCACGCGCACCTTGAGGATGTAGTTCTCCTCGCCCGCCACGCTGTGGCACGCCTCGATCTCGGGGATCTCGGCGAGCCGGTCGGCGATGTCGTCCGGGGCGCTGGGGTCGAACGGCTTCACCGAGATGAACGCGGTCAGCGGCAGGCCGACGGCTTCGGGGTCCACCACGGCCGCGTAGCCGCGGATGACACCGCGCTGTTCGAGCCGGCGCACACGCTGGTGCACCGCCGAGGTCGACAGGCCCGTGGCCTTTCCCAGGTCGGTGTAGCTCATCCGCCCGTCCTTGACGAGCAGTTCCACGATTTCTCTGTCCAGCTCCTCCACGCGGATCAACCTACTGGGTGAAAGCCGACCCGGCACAGTCGGCGGCCCGTCCGCCCGCGCAGAGCATGTGACGAACAACACACCTATGCGCCCGTGTCCTGCCGGGTGCCGCGATTATCCGACTCGCGTCGCGGGAAGTGCTTGCTGTGGCCGAGGCCGAGGTGCCTGGCCGGCCGAGCCGAGGGGGAGAACGACTATGCCCAGCCTGGAACGCCTCAATGAGGGTGACGGCAGCAGCAGCCCGTACGAGACATATGAGATTCCCGCCATGTTCCGGGTGACGTGCCCGGACTGCGCGCGCCCGATCGCCCTGCTCGCGGACGAGGACGTGCTCCCCGAGCATGCCCTGTGCCCGTCGCCGTGGAACCCCTTCGGGCTCACGGTCTGCCCGGGCTCCGGCCGCGGCGTGGGGAGCGCCGCGCCCGCCGACGAGTCGCAGGGCACCCAGGAGTTCGACGCGGCCCTGATGCTGACGCTGCCGGAGAGCCTGGACTGGCGCACCCAGCCCTTCTCGCACATCGGCGGCCCGGGCTCGCGCCCGGTGCGCGTCCCGGACATGCGGCGCCGGTCCCGGTGACGCCCGGGGGCGCCTCTCCCGGGCGCCCTCCGCTCCGGTGCGACGACCGCGTTCATACCGCCATCGTCCCGCCGCACCGCCCCGGGCGTACACCGTCCGTGCCCTCGTCACACGTACGGGTCGGGAGCCGCCCGCCCCTCCCCGTACGGAAGTGAACCGAGCGGCTCAGCGGGACTCGGGTCCCGCCAGGTGGCGGGCGATGACCAGCCGCTGGATCTGGTTGGTGCCCTCCACGATCTGGAGCATCTTCGCCTCCCGCATGTAGCGCTCCGCGGGGAAGTCCGCGGTGTAGCCATAGCCGCCGAGGAGCTGCACGGCGTCGGTGGTCACGCGCATCGCGGCGTCGGTGCAGAAGAGCTTGGCCATGGCCGCCTGCTTGGAGAAGGGCAGGCCCGCGTCGCGCAGGCGCGCCGCGGCGAGGTAGAGGGCACGGCCCGCCTCGATCTGGGTGGCCATGTCGGCGAGCATGAAGCGCAGGCCCTGGAAGTCCACCAGGGGGCGGCCGAACTGCTGCCGCTCGGCGAGGAAGGACAGCGCCTCGTCCAGCGCCGCCTGGGCGATCCCGACGGCACAGGCGGCGATGCCGAGCCGGCCGGAGTCGAGGGCGGACAGCGCGATCGCGAAGCCCTGCCCCTCCTCGCCGATGCGCCGCGCGTCGGGGACGCGTACGCCGTCGAAGTGGACCTGCGCGGTGGGCGAGCCCTTCATGCCCATCTTCCGCTCGGGCACCGCCGCCGACAGGCCGGGCGCGTCCCCCGGCACGAGGAACGCGGTGATGCCATGGGCGCCCTCACCGCCCGTGCGGGCCAGGACGGTGTAGAAGTCCGCGATGCCGCCGTGGGTGATCCACGCCTTGGTGCCCTCCAGCGTCCAGGTGTCGCCGTCGCGCTTGGCGCGGGTGCGCAGTGACGCGGCGTCGGATCCCGCCGACGGCTCGGAGAGGCAGTAGGCGCCGAGCAGTCCGCCGCCGAGCATCGCGGGCAGGTGCTCGGCCTGCTGCTCCTTGCTGCCGTAGCCGGCGAGCGCGTGGCAGGCGAGGGTGTGCACGCTGACGCCGAGGCCCACGGTGAGGCGGGCGGCGGCGAGTTCCTCCAGGACCTGGAGGTAGACCTCGTACGGCTGGTCGCCGCCGCCGAACTCCTCGGCGTAGGGCAACGCGAGCAGTCCGGAGCTGGAGAGCAGGCGGAAGACCTCGCGCGGGAAGCGTCCGGCATCCTCCTCCTCGGCCGCGTGGGGCTCGATCTCCCGCTGCACCAGATCACGTACGAGCGCGATCAGGTCGCGGGCCTCCTCGGTGGGCAGTTGACGCTCCACCGGCTGCGGGCCGTGGTCGGTCATGGCGGCGCTCTCCTCCCTGTCGGGCGCTGCGGCGACGGGAGCGCAAGGGTGTGTTTCCCGCCGTCCGTGATGCCCAGCCCATGGTCCCCCGCCGGGTCGCGGCACCGGGTGACCTGCGGCTGTGGCGGGTTGGAGTATGCCCGATCGGCGGCTGGACGTCACGGGTTGACAAATCCGGTGGGAGCGTCAGGACAGGATTGGTCCAAACCATTGACCGTACTGGTCTAGTCCTTCTACGGTTTGCGCACCGTTCACCCGCGTTCATGCCAACGCAACGAAACGCGTGTGCGTCACCCCCAGCTCTCCCCACCCACCGAGGAGAACCATGTACGGACCGCACCAGAACGCCCCCCGCCGCCGCGCCCGGACGCTGCTCGCGGCCTTCGCCGCCGCCGGAGCGATGCTCGCGTCCACGCTGCTCACCGGCACGGCGGGCGCGGCCGCCGCGGACAGCGGCGGCACCGGCACCGGCGACGCCTCCGCCGGGCACCGGGTCGTCGGCTACTTCACCGACTGGGGCGTCTACGGCCGCAATTACCACGTGAAGAACATCGAGACCTCCGGCTCCGCGGCCAAGCTCACCCACATCAACTACGCCTTCGGCAACGTCACCGGCGGCAAGTGCGCGGTCGGCGACTCCTACGCCGACTACGACCGCGCCTACGACGCGGCGGGCAGCGTCGACGGCCAGGCCGACACCTGGGACAACGGCGCCCTGCGCGGCAACTTCAACCAGCTGCGCAAGCTCAAGAAGCTCCACCCGAACCTCAAGGTCATCTGGTCCTTCGGCGGCTGGACCTGGTCGGGCGGCTTCGGCGAGGCCGCGAAGAACCCGGCCGCGTTCGCCGACTCCTGTTACAACCTCGTCAAGGACCCGCGCTGGGCCGATGTCTTCGACGGCATCGACATCGACTGGGAGTACCCGGGCGCCTGCGGCCTGACCTGCGACACCAGCGGCCGGGACGCCTTCCGCGACGTGATGGCGGCGCTGCGGACGCGGTTCGGCGGCAACAACCTGGTCACCGCGGCGATCACGGCGGACGGCTCGGCGGGCGGCAAGCTGGAGGCCGCCGACTACGCGGGCGCGGCCCGCTACGTCGACTGGTACAACCCCATGACCTACGACTTCTTCGGCGCCTGGGACGCCAAGGGTCCGACGGCCCCGCACTCCCCGCTGACCACGTACAACGCCATCCCCAAGGCCGGGTTCGACACCGACAGCGCGATCAGCAAACTCCTCTCCATGGGCGTGCCGCCGTCGAAGCTCCTGCTGGGCATCGGCTTCTACGGCCGCGGCTGGACGGGCGTGACGCAGGCGGCGCCGGGCGGCAGCGCGACGGGGCCCGCCGCGGGCACGTACGAGCAGGGCATCGACGACTACAAGGTCCTCAAGTCCAAGTGCCCGGCCACGGGCACCGTGGCCGGGACCGCCTACGCCACGTGCGGCAGTGACTGGTGGAGCTACGACACCCCCGCCACGATCGCCGGGAAGATGGCCTACAAGGACCAGCGGGGTCTGGGCGGGACGTTCTTCTGGGAGCTGAGCGGTGACACGGCGGACGGTGAGCTGATCAAGGCGATCAACTGACCTGACGCCGGGCCGGTCCCGCGGCCCGCGGGACCGGCCGGGCTCTACTCTTCGTCCAGCACTTCGGCCTCAGAGATCACATATGCGGTCATGCGCGCCATGGTGCCAGGCGCCCTGCGGGCGGCGTCCGTCACCCCGCGAGGAAGGCCCGTACCTGGCTCGCGACCGTGGTGTCCGTCAGCAGGTCGTTGTGCTTCAGGCAGCCGGCCGTTCGCGTGTTCACGGCACCCGCCAGCGCGGTGCTGGAGACCGGGGCGATCTGCTCGTCGCACGACGACCACCACGTGGCGTAGCGCGACGGCCCGGGCGTCTCGGAGCCCGCGTTGAGGTGGGAGAGGACGTACGACCCGGGGGTCATGTCCCGGCACCCCTGGTCCCAGAGCGCGCACAGGTACGCCAGGGCGGTGCCGTGGTTCGGGCCGGCCAGCGACACCCAGTGCGCGATCCTGGCGCCGCCCACGGCGGACTCGACGTACCAGCGGGAGGGCAGGCTGCCCAGGCTGTGGGCGACGATGTCCGCCTTCGACGCCCCGGTGCGGGCCAGCACGGCGTCGACGTGAGCGGCCAGTTGACCGGCCAGCACCTCGTTGGCCGATCTGCTGGTGTCGTACGACCAGGCGTCGAGCCGGTCCGCGGGATACCCGGCCCGGACGAAGCCGGCGCGCATGCCGTCCCATACGCCGGGCCCCGCGTTGCGGCCGTGCACGAAGATCACCGGGTTCGGCGGGGCCGTGGCCCCGGCCGGGGCGGCGCCGAGGGCGGCGGCCGTGAGAAGGACCGGCAGGAGGACGGCGAGGACGCGTCGCATGCGGAAGCCCTTTCCGGGGCGGGCTGTCGGCAGGGGCACGCACTATGTCAGCAACTCCCCCAACGGGGAAGCCTCCTTCGCCTCACAGCTCCTTCCGCAGCGGCGCCGGGCACGTCGGCTCGAAGTCCTCGATCGCACGGAGGGTGTCGCCCAGGCCGCGTACGAGCAGCGAGCGCACCGTCTCGCGCGGGAGCTCCTCGGTGCGCAGCCAGTCCAGGGTGACGCCCTCGACGCTGGAGAACCAGCCGATCAGCGCGGTGCGGGCGATGACGGGGAGGTCCCGGCGCCCCCAGGCGCCTTCGGCGATCGCGGCCAGCAGCCGCTCGCGGACGCCGTCGCGCAGGGCCAGGACCTCCTCGTCGAAGCCGACGCCGCCGGTGACGACCGCCCGGTAGGCGGCCTGGTGGTGCTGCGCGTAGCGGAGGTATCCGTCGATGGTGTGGCTGACGCGGTCGGCCGGGGGCAGGTCGTGGGTGGCGGCCGCGCGCTGGGCGAGCTCGGCGACGGAGTCCTCGATGATGGCGAGGTAGTAGCCCCGCTTGTTCTTGAAGTAGTAGTAGATCAGGCCCTTGGCGACACCCGCGTGCCGCGCGATGTCGTCCATCGAGAGCGCGTCGTAGGACGTGTCGGCGAACAACTTCCGGCCGATCGCGATGAGTTCGGAGCGTCTTGCCTGGGAGCGGTCGGTCCCAGCCTGTTGACTATTATTCAAATTCGGCCCTAGTCTCCCGTCACCGGACGTCCGCAGTATGGCAGAAGCCACACTCCTCACTTCCTTACGGGAGGGCGCAGTGAGCGGAACCGACCGACGCCTGCCGGAGGGCAGAACCGGCTGGAGGAAGACGGCCGTGGTGGCCGTCCCCGCCCTCGCCGCCGTGGCCGCGATGGCGACGGCGATGGCACAGGGCGCGCTGGCCGCGTCCTTCGCGGTATCCGGCACCAACTTCCAGGTGCAGTCCGGGAAACTGACGAGCAAGGGGCTCTCCTCGTTCGTCCAGACCGACCGCTCCGTGGACGGCAAGGGCCACCCGGTGTCGCTGCTGGGCATCGGCGACGCGCGGCTGAGCGACATCTGCCAGTCCGCGTCCGTGCCCACCCCGCTGGGGAACGTGGTCTTCAAGCTCACCGCGGGCGGCGGCGCGGGCGAGGTGAGCGCGAGCAAGCTGGTCATCGACGGCGAGGACCTCGTCGGCGACGCCACCTTCGGCACCGCTCAGATCGGCCGGGACGCCTCCACGCTCGACGCGGTGCCGGACGTCAAGGGCGAGGCGGGCCGGTTCGGGCTCCAGGCCGGGGACATCACGGTGGCCGGGGTGCGCTCGCACGCCTGGTCCGCGACCGGCGGCAACTTCCGGCTGCCGGGGCTGCGGCTGAACGTGAGCCTGGACGGCAAGAAGTGCTTCTGAGCGGCCGGTTCACCACGGCGGTGGAGCGGCGGCTGCCCTTCCCGGAGCGGCGGCGGGCCTTTTGGGCATGGCGGCGCACCCGGCCCTTCTGGGCCGGGCTGCTGCTCGTGCTCGGCGGGGCGGAGCTGCTGGTCGTGCCGCTGTCACCGGTGCCCGTGCTGGTCAGCCTGGGACTGGGCGGGCTGGCCGCGCTCGGGATCGGACTGGCGCTGATCGTCGCCGGGGTGTTCCTGTGGTGCGCGCCGTCGGCGCGGCACTACGTGAGCATCAACGCCCTGATCCTGTCCGTCCTCTCCTTCGCCGCGACCAACCTGGGCGGCTTCCTGGTCGGCATGCTGCTGGGGGTCGCGGGCAGCGCCATGGGCTTCGGCTGGACCCCGGCCGAGCGCCGGGAGGCCGGGCCGGGGCCGTCCCGGACGCTGTCGGTCGCCCTGCCGTTCGTGCTGGCGGCGGCGGTCGGTGCCCCGGCGGCGGACCACGCGGAGGCGGCGCCGCGCGGCGCCTCCGGCATCCCGGCCGCGGCGGTCCCGCCGGCCGTGCGCACGTCGCTCTTCGCACCGCGCGGCTTCGCGTTCGGCGGGGTCACCCAGGTGCCCACGGCCAAGGGGCCGTTGAAGGTGCTGGTCCTCAAGATGGGCTCCGCCTCGCTGAAGGACTACCGGATGACCACGCGGGACGGCGGCGCGGAGCTGTCCCTCGGGGCACGCACGCTGGACCTGAGCGGCGATGTGACGCTCTATCTCACGAAGTTCAGCGGGTGCCTGGAGGGCCTGCTGTGCGTGACCTTCTCCCCCGACGGGCTTCCCGTGCCGCCGGTGATCCCGCCCTTCGTCTTCATGACGGACGTCCACGCGGAACAGGCGCTGGTCACCTCGGACGTCATCGGGGCCGACGGACTGCGGGTGGGGGTGACGCCTCCCGGCGCGTGAGGGCCGGGCCCGGCTGCCCGCGGTCCCGGGGGGCGTGCGCATTACGCTGAGCCGACCCGGACCCCAAGCCGCAGCGACGAGGAGCACCGCACCATGACCGCCCCGCTCGACCTCGCCTTCTTCCACCGGTTCCTCCACCGCGCCACGCGCGTCCTCGTCGCGGAGGCCGCGTATCTGACCGACCTCGACGCCGCCATCGGCGACGCCGACCACGGCGCCAACCTCAAGCGCGGCTTCACCTCCGCCGCCGACGCCCTGGCCGCCGAGGCGCCCGCCACGCCGGGCGCCCTGCTCACCACCGTGGGCGTGCACCTCACCAACACCGTGGGCGGCGCCTCCGGCCCCCTGTACGGGACGGTCCTGCGCCGGATGGGCAAGATCCTCGGCGACGACGCCGTGGTCGAACCGGCGACGCTGGGGCGGGCGCTGGCCGCGGCCGTGGCGAGCGTGCGGCGCCTCGGTGACGCGGCGCCCGGCGACAAGACGATGGTCGACGCGTTGCAGCCGGCCGCGGACGCGTACACCGAGGCCCTGGCGGACGGCGGCGTGACGGCGGCGCTGGACGCGGCGGCGCGGGCGGCCCGCGCGGGCGCGGAGGCGACCATCCCGATGCGGGCGCGGCGCGGCCGGGCCAGCTATCTGGGCGACCGCAGCATCGGCCACCAGGACCCGGGCGCCACCTCGTCGGCGCTGCTGATGACAGCGCTGTACGAGGCCACCGACCCGGAGCTGTGCGCGGCGCCCGTCGAGGCGAGCCAGGCGCCCGCGCCGGAGCCCGGGCGCGCACCGGGCCGGGTCGGCGTGGTGCTGGTCTCGCACAGCCGTGATGTGGCCGCCGCCACGGCCGCGCTCGCCCGCGCCCTGACCGGCACGCCCTCCCCCGCGCCGGTCGCCGGGGCGGGCGGGCTGCCGGACGGCTCGGTCGGCACCAGCGCGGAGCTGGTCCGGGCGGCGGTCACGGGGGTGGACGAGGGCGCGGGTGTGGTGGTGCTGTGCGACATGGGCAGCGCGGTGCTCACGGTCAAGGCACTGCTGGCCGACGGCTCGCTGGGCGCCGACGGCGTACGCATCGCGGACGCCCCCTTCGTGGAGGGCGCGGTCACCGCCGTGGTGACGGCGTCCGCCGGTGGTGACCTGGCGACGGTGCTCGCGGCGACCGACGACGCGCGGACGTACCGCAAACTCTGAGGCAACCCGGGGTCAAGATCGCACCGGGTGGCCGAGGCGCGGCGGCCGTGGAAGGCTGGAGCTGGCGAAATACCCTATGCAGCCCATTTCCGGCGTGGAGGTCCCGCCACGGTGTCGTCGCGCAGCAGGCCTTTCGCGCTCGTCCTCGTCTATCTCCTGGTCATCGTGGCCGTCGATCTGACGACCCCGTCCAATCTCCGGCTGGACGTCTTCGCGGCGCTCGCGCCGATGACGGCGGCCGCGGTGTGCACGTATCAGCAGACGGTCTTCGTCGGCGTCCTGGACTTCTGCCTGATGGTGGCCCACCACGGCGTGCTCAACAGCGACGTGGCGGTCAACCGCGTCGGGTCCTTCGTGGGCAACGCCCTGATGGTGGGCGCGAGCATCGCGGTGGCCCGGCTCCGGCGCGACGGCGAGGACCTGCTGGAGCGGGTGCGGGCCACCGGGGAGGCCGCGCAGCGGGCGCTGTTGCGGCCCCTGCCGCTGCGCACGCACAGCGTGGTCGTGGACGGCTTCTATGTGTCGTCCCAGCGGGAGGCACTGGTCGGCGGCGACCTCTACGAGGTCGTCGACACGCCGTACGGCGCCCGGGTGCTGATCGGCGACGTACGGGGCAAGGGCCTGGGCACCCTCGGCGCGGGGGCCGCGGTGCTGACGGCGTTCCGGGAGGCCGCCTACCACCGGCGCGACCTGGAGAGCGGGGTGGAGGCGATGGAGCAGGGGCTCTACCGCTACCACCGGTCGGCGGCGTACGAGGCGAGGTCCACGGGCGCGGAGGACGTGGCGCTGCGCGCGTCGGAGGAGTTCGTGACGGCGCTGGTGTTCGGGACCGAGGAGGCGGCCGCGCCGGAGGCCGGGGCGGTGCCCGTGGTGTTCGTCGACTGCGGTCACGTGGCGCCGTTCCTCATCGGTCCGGAGGGCGGGGTGCGGGAGCTGGAGACACCGGACCCGGGGCTGCCGCTGGGCCTGGGCGACCTGTCCACGGCGCCGCGCACCACGCAACGGGTCGAGCTGCCCGCCGGTGGCCGGGTGCTGGCCTGCACCGACGGCGTCACCGAGGCCCGCGCGCCGGACGGCGGTTTCTACCCCCTGGCCGAACGGCTGGACGCGTGGGCCACGCTGTCGACCTCCGAGCTGCTGGAGCGGCTGCGCGCGGATCTCGACGCGCACACGGGCGGGAAGTTGCAGGACGACGCGGCCGTGCTGGTGATGGAGCGGGTGCCGGTGGGCTGCGGCTGAGATCCCGGCGCGGCTCCTGGAGGCAAGCCCGGATTGTCCGCCTGCCGGGCCGACAACGGGCCGGCGGCGGGGCGTACCGGCCCCGCGGACACGCGGAGTTCCTGCTCGGCGCCGGGTAGCGGGGCCTGCCGCGCTGCCCGGCACCCCGCCGAGGAGGCACCCGCACGCGGTGTCCCCGCGGAGCACAGCGAACGCGCCCGGCGACTGAACGGCTCTAGCGGCTGAACAGCTCGAAGGCCACCCCCGGCCGTCCTCCGAAGCGCTCCGCCACCGCCTTCATGTTGCCTTCCAGGAACTTCCGGCAGTACGTCTCCGGGTCGTCCTTCGTCAGCGCCTCGATATAGGTGCGGTGACAGAGCAGGGACGCCACGGCCCGGTCGAGGCCCGTGCTCGCGTCGACGGCGTGGGTGGGGTGCGGGGAGCCCGCGACGGCCACATAGCGGACGCCGTCCCAGGGCAGCAGGCCGTCGTCGGTGAGCTCGGGGAAGATCCAGCGGTTGCCCGCGTCACCGACGGCGTCCAGCACCGCCCGGCCGACCGCCCGGTGGTCGGGGGTGTTCCAGTAGACGCCGCCCCACGTGTCGTGGTGGTTGAGGGTCAGGACGAGTTCGGGCCGGTGGCGGCGGATGGCCGCCGCGAAGTCGCGGCGCAGCCGGGGCCCGTACTCGATGACACCGTCGCGGTGCCCCAGGAACTCCACGGTCCGCACGCCGACCACCGCGGCGGAGGCGCGCTGTTCCGTCTCCCGCAGCGGCCCTGCCTCGGCCGGGGCGAGCGTGTCGATGCCCGCCTCCCCGGCGCTGGCCAGCACGTACACGCACTCGCGGCCGTCGTCGAGCCAGGTCGCGACGGCCGCGGAGGCACCGTATTCCAGGTCGTCGGGGTGGGCGACGACGGCCAGGGCGCGCCGCCAGTCGGTGGGCATCTCCTTGAGCTGGTCCGCCACGGCGGTCTCCTTCGCTCGTCGACTCGGCTCGGGCAGCGTACGTCGTGATTCCTCGCGACGCGCGGGAACCGGGTGGGCCGACGGTCCGACTACCTGTCCGGACCCGCGCGGACGGGTCCGCGCGGATGTCGAGTTCTGGAGTGTTTTCTGATGCGCCCTCGTGTGTGGTGCGGTGTGCTGGCCGCTGTGGCCCTGTCGGCGACGGCTTGCGGCAGTGGCGGTGCGAAGAAGTCCGACGACGCGGGGGCCGAGTCCTCGGCACGCGCGGGCTTCCCGGTGACCGTCTCCGACTGCATGGGGGCGAGGACGACGTTCGACTCCGCGCCGAAGAAGATCGTCACCAGCAACGCGGCGAGCCTGGAGCTGCTGATGTGGCTGGGCGCGGGCGACAAGCTGGCCGGTACGGGCTTCCCGCCCGGCAAGGGCGCGCTGCCCGAGCAGTTCGCGGACCAGGCGGCGAAGGTCCCCGTGCTGGGGAAGATGGGCATCCCCAAGGAGAAGCTGCTGGCCTCGGGCGCCGATCTGTACGTCGACTCGTTCTCCTCCATGAAGAACATGGGGAAGATGGGCGACGCCCCGACGGCCAAGGAGTTCGAGGCGGCGGGCATCAAGCACGTCTTCCTGAAGTCGTCGGCCTGCGCGTCGATGAGCAAGGCGCCGCGCACGGACCTCTCCGGCGTGGAGGCCGACGTCCTGGAGATGGGCAAGGTCACCGGCACCTCCGCGCGCGCCGACGAACTGGTCGGCCAGATGCGCAAGAAGACGGACACCGTCCGCGACGCGCTCAAGGACGTGCCCGAGGCGAAGCGGCCGACGTATTTCTTCTTCGACTACGACGCCGGCACCAAGCAGCCCATGGCGGTGTGCAACCGGCAGGTCGCCAACGCGGTGATCACCCAGGCCGGCGGCCGGAACGTCTTCGCCGGCTGCGACGGCGACTTCAAGCCGGTGGGCTGGGAGGACGTCGTCGCCAAGAACCCCGACTGGATCCAGCTCGGCGTGCGCAACCGCGGCAGCGAGGAGGCCAACAAGAAGGCGTTCGACGAGGCCGCCGACTTCCTGCGCACCTTCCCCGCGACCAAGGACCTCACCGCCGTCAAGGAGGGCCACTTCGTACGCATCGGCTCCGAGCGGACCACGATCGGCGGGGTGCGCAGCGCCGACACCGTGCGCGAGATCGCGCACACGCTCCACCCGGACCTGGTGAAGTAGGTGGCCGCGCTCGCCACGGCCGCGAAGGCGGAGCGGGAGCGTGAGCCGGGCGCGCGGGCCGGGTGGGTCGGCGCCGTGCTGGGCGTCGCCCTGGTGGCCGCGCTGACCGCCTCCGTGTGCCTGGGCTCGACGGACGTCCCGCTCGGCGAGGTGTGGTCCTCGGTGGCGCGCGGCATCCGCGGCGCGGACCCGGTGCCGGGCACCCAGGACCTCATCGTGTGGCAGCTGCGCGTGCCGCGCGCACTGCTCGCGGCCGTGGTGGGCGCGGGCCTGGGCCTGGTCGGCACGGCCGTCCAGGCACTGGTCCGCAATCCGCTCGCGGACCCCTATCTGCTCGGCATCTCCAGCGGCGCGTCACTGGGCGCGGTCGCGGCGATCGTGCTGGGCGCGGGTGCGGGCGGGCTGCTCGGGCTCGGCCTGTCCTCGGCGGCCTTCGCCGGGGCGCTGGCGTCCTTCGCCCTGGTGTGGGCCATGGCCCGCCGGGGCGGCGGGTTCTCGCCGCTGCGCCTGGTGCTGTCGGGGGTGGGCATCGGGCAGTTCCTGTCGGGCTTCACCCACTATCTGGTGCTCCAGGCCGGGGACGACCAGCAGACGCACGGGGTGCTGTTCTGGCTGATGGGTTCGCTGGGCGGCGCCCAGTGGTCCACGCTCGCGCTGCCCGTGGTCGCGGTGCTGCTCGGCCTGGTGGCCCTGGTGGCCCGCGCCCGGGCCCTCGACGCGATGCTGATGGGCGACGAGACGGCGGCCGGGCTGGGCGTGGACGTGGTCCGGCTGCGGCGCGAGCTGTTCGTGGTCACCAGCGTGCTCACCGGCGTGCTGGTGTCGGTGTCCGGGGCCATCGGCTTCGTGGGCCTGATGGTGCCGCACGTCTGCCGGATGGTGGTGGGCGGCGCGCACCGCCGGCTGCTGCCGGTGGCGGCGCTGTTCGGCGCCGTGCTCCTGGTGGTCGTCGACCTCCTGGCCCGTACGGCCCTGCCGGACCAGGAGCTGCCGGTGGGCGTGGTCACCGCGCTGATCGGCGCGCCGACGCTGCTGTATCTGCTGGACCGACGGCTGGAGCGGGGGTAGCGGCGTGCGTGTCGCCATCGAAGGACTCGAAGTGGCCCTGTCCGGGCGGACGGTGGTCTCCGGCGTGGACCTGCTCGCGGAGGACGGCGAGATCGCGGGACTGATCGGCCCGAACGGCAGCGGGAAGTCGACCCTCCTGCGCACCGTCTACCGCTATCTGCGCCCGCACGCCGGACGCGTCCTGCTCGGCGGTACGGACGTCCGCTCCCTGACGACGGCGGAGTCGGCCCGCCTGGTGGCCGCCCTGCCGCAGGAGCGCGGCAGCGACTTCGAACTGTCGGTCCGCGCGGTCGTGGCCATGGGCCGCACCCCCTACAAGCGGGCGTTCGCGGCCGAGGACCGCACGGACGCGGACCTGGTCGCGGCGGCCCTGGAACAGGTCGGCATGGCGGGCGCCGGCACCCGCCGCTTCTCGGCCCTCTCCGGAGGCGAACGCCAACGGGTGCTGCTGGCAAGGGCGCTCGCGCAGGACCCCCGGGTACTCGTCCTGGACGAGCCGACCAACCACCTCGATGTCCAGCACCAGGTGGAACTCCTGGCGTTGCTGCGCGCGCAGCGCCGTACGACGCTTCTCTCCTTGCACGACCTCAATGCGGCGGCGTCGCTGTGCGACCGCTTGCACGTACTGCACGAAGGGGCGCTGGTGGCGTCGGGTCCACCGCGCGACGTCCTGACGCCGGGGCTGCTGGCGGAGGTCTTCGGGGTGCGGGCGGCGGTGGTGGATCATCCGCTGACGGGGGATCCGCTGATCGCTTTCGATCATCGGGGGGCTGGGCGGTAGTTGTCGCCTGAGGCGATCTCGCTTCGCCCCGCTTTCGTCGCGCCCGGGAGCGGTAGCGTGGGGCCATGGTGACGGAACACCTGGGCGACCGTTTGGGCAGGCTCCGCAAGCTTGCCGACCTCACGCAAGAGGGGCTGGCGGAGCGGTCCGGCGTGTCCGTGGACGTGGTCCGCAAGCTTGAGCAGAAGCGGAAGCACAGCGCACGCCTGCCGACCCTGCACGCGCTGTCCCGGGGACTGGGCGTCGAACTGACAACCCTCCTCGGAGACCCGCCCGGAGTCCCGTCCACCGGAGACGCCGACCCTCCTCAGTTGGTTGCTCTGCGTCGCGCGATCATGCCCCCGCTGTTCGCCCCGCCTCCGGAGCCGAACGGCGCCGAGCGACTGACCGCGCCTCTTCTGAGACGCGAGATCTCCGACAGCTGGACCCTTTACCACGACGCCGATTTCGGTCGGCTCATGGAGATGCTGCCCGGCATCATCTCCGACGCGCGCTTCGCTGCCGCTGTGGGGAACGTGGACGAACGCGCGGCGGCGCAGGCCGCATTGGGCAAGGCGCTGCAATTGGCCGGGCACCTCGCCATCCGCCTGGGGAAGACCGACCTCGCGCTGAGCGCACTTGAGCGCGCCATGAGCGCCGCCTCGGACTCCTCGGACCCGTTGCTCGCACCGATGATCAGCAACAGCGTGGCCTGGAACTACCAGCGGCAGAACCGGCTCGACGACGCCGAGCGCCTTGCCGTGTACGCCGCCGATTCGGTCGAGAAGGAGCATGGGAAGAACGCCGAGGGGTTGAGGGTCTGGGGTGCGCTCATCATGTCCGCCGCCACATCCGCCGCCCGCGCCGGCGACTACGCGACAGCGAACGACATGATGAACACAGCGGAGAACGCCACCCACAAACTGGCCACGCTCCCTCCTCCCGCCGACGGAAAGATGGTGTCGGTGTTCAGCCGCTCATCCGTACGGATCGAGCGCGTCCGCCTCGCCGTCCAGCACGCACGGCCCGAAGAAGCGCTGGCACTGGCCAAGGGAATGCGCCTCAGCGCCGATACTCCCCCTTCCTGGCGCACGTGGCTCCTGCTGGACGTCGCCCGAGCACACACGGACCTGGGCGACGCCGAGGGCGCCGTGCAGGCACTTGAGAAGCTTCGGCAGATCGCCCCGGCCTGGGTGCGGCACCACACGCTCGCCGTGGCGATCGTCAGCGACCTGTGGGCAGGCTCGTACCGCCCGCCCGGCCTGCGGAAGCTCGCCGAGTTCCTGGGCGTCGCCAACTAAGCCCGCGAAACTAGGACGTTGCGTCCCTGTCTCGCTCCCGCCTCTCAGGGTTTGCTGGCCTGACGCACGTACCCCCGCGACCGTCCGACCGGCCCGGGGGCGTGGACCACCCGAGAAGGACGAGCAGGCAGCCATGACAGAGCATAAGCAGGCGCAGCCCACACCGGACACCCCAGCACGAACCGACCATCGCACACCCAGCCACCCGCCCGCCGAGGCCCCCGAGGAACGGACACGGGCCCGACGGATCTTCCAGGTCGGCCCGTACACCGTGGAGACACACCACGAGAGGCCGCCATGCTGATGCCACGCCCACTCAGCCCCGCCTACGCGGCCGCACCGACCGTCTCCCCGCCGCTGTCGCCGACTGCCGGCTCCATCCACCACCCGACAGACTGGAGCCGCACCATGGGTGGAGAGAACGAGGTCAACGGGTACGACGTATTCGAGGAAGAGATCGTGACCCCGACCCCACAGCCGGAGGAGGGCGACGGCGACGATGACTGACGAGCCCGTCCCGGACGAGCCGCCGAGCAACCGGTTCCTGATCGGAATGCTGATCAAGCGCGATCTGCCCGACCGGTCCGGACCCTCCGAGTGGTGCGGCAAGCATCCGAAGGAGCGGACACGGCTCGTGGTCCGTACGGGATGGGTCTGTCTCGACTGCGTCGGGGAGAAGAGCAGGAAGCAACCGTAAACCGGTCACGGCTCGTGCCCCGTCCGCGCCCTCATCGCGAGGCGTGGGGACGGGGCTTCTCGCTGGTCGGGCGGGTGCGGGCCCTGCCCGCTCCCGGAGATCCCCGCGGCGGAGCCGCACATCAGACGCGGCCGGGGAGGAGGCAGGCCCGCCCCACACACCCCGTACCCAAAGCCCCGCTCAAGCCACCGCTTCGAAATGGCTCGGCCGCCCGCCCGACGACACCAGCCGGCCCACCCGCTCCGCGTCCGCGCGACGCATCAAACGAGCCTCTCCCCCCGCCCCCCGGAGCACAGCGCCATGCCACGGCGTGGCCCACGCGTCCGCCGCGTCCAGCAGCCGGATGCCGAACTTCTCCGAGCCCGCCCGCTGTGGGTGGATGGACAGCCGTACCGACCGCGGGTGGCAGTCGGCGATGAGGTCGCCCCACGCGCGGCTCCGTGCGATGACGCCGTACGCCCGCCGCTTGCACTCGCGCTGGAGCGCGGAGTTCGTGCCGGTGAAGTCCGCCGTGTCCTCGAAGAGGAAGCGGGTGATGCCGCGGTAGAGCCGCAGGGTCTCCTCGTCACCGGCGCGGACCTGCGCGCGCAGGGCGTCGAGTGAGGGGGCGTAGGCGGCGGTGACCAGCTCCCGCTTGGTGTCGTGGTCGAGGTCGCCGTGCACGTCGCGCATGTCGAAGGTCTCGAGGTGGCCCAGCCGTTCGCGGTCGATCAGGGCGCGCAGTTCGTCCCCGTAGGCGTCGATGTGGTGGTCGGGGACCCGGATGAGGTCGCCGAAGATATGCCCGTCGGAGCAGATGACGATACGGGCCCCGGGCTCGTATATCTCGCCGACGCGGGCGCACAGCCCGTCGAGGAAGCGCAGGGAGAGCCGCTCGCCCTCGTCGGGGAGGTGGCCGAGCACCTTGGCAGGGTTGGGCGATTTGCAGGGGAAGCCGGGGAGGGTGAAGACGATGGTCTCGTCGGCGGACGTGAACTGCCGTATCTGTTCCAGCTGTTCGGGGTGATCGGCGGGTTCGGAGGGGGTCGCCTCCGCCGTGCGATGGTACGGCAGGAGGAGGCCGAGCACGCGTTCTTCGACGGTGGTGCGGGTCAGGGTCGCTGCGTAGGACATGGTGCGGTCATCCACGGGGGCGGGGGCAGGCGGGCCGGTCGAAGGCGACGGGCAGTTCGCCGACGCCGCGGCCGAGGACGGCGGGGATCCAGGGGAGTTCCTCTTCGGGGACGGCGAGTCGCAGGCCCGGCAGGCGGGTGAGCAAGGTGCCGAGGGCGACCTGGAGTTCGGCGCGGGCCAGGGCCGCGCCGGGGCAGAAGTGGGTGCCGTGCCCGAAGGCCAGGTGGGAGCCCTGTGCCCGGTCGAGGTCGAGCGTGTCGGGGTCGGGGAAGCGCTCGGGGTCGCGGTTGGCGGCGCAGAGGGAGACGATGACGGAGTCGCCGGCGGGGACGCGCCTGCCGTGCAGGTCGGCGTCCTCGGCGAGGAAGCGCCAGGTGGTGAGCTCGAAGGCGCTGTCGATGCGCAGGAGTTCCTCCACCGCGGCGGGCAGCAGCCCGGGCTCGGCGCGCAGCCGCTCCAGTGCCTCGGGCGCTCGAAGGAGCGAGACGACGGCGGTGGTGATCTGGTTGGTGACGGGCTCCTGGCCGGCCACCAGCAGCTGGAAGATCATGGAGTCCAGCTCCTCCTCGGTCAGCTCGCCCGCGTCGCGGGCGGTGACCAGGCGGGAGAGCAGCCCGTCGCCGGGCGCGGCGCGCCGGTCGGCGACCACCTCGGCAATATAGCCCTGGAGTTCGCGCAGCAGCGCCTCGTAGGCGGGGCGGCCCGGGTCGGTGGGGCCGACGGGGGCGACGACCTTGCCCCAGTCGCGCCGGAAGCGGACGGCGAGGTGCGGCGGCAGGCCGATGACCTCGGCGAGCACCTGGAAGGGGAACCGCGCGGCGAAGCAGCGCACGAGGTCCGCGGAGTCCGCGTCGGCGGGCATGGCGTCGACGAGCGCGTCGGCCATCTCCTGGAAGCGGGGGCGCAGCTCCTCGACCCGGCGCGGCGCGAAGGCGTCGGTGATCAGGCGGCGCATCGCGGTGTGCTTGGGCGCGTCCTGGTGGAGGAGGTGGACCTGGAGCTGGGAGTGCTGCGGCTCGGGCATGATCGAGGCGTTCTCGCGCCAGCGGTCGTTGCCCAGCGCGTGGTTCTTGCCCAGCCGGGGGTCGGCGAGGGTCCGCTGGGCGGCGGCGTGGCCGGTCACGAGCCAGGCGGTGACACCGCTGGGGAAGCGCACCCGGTGGATGGGCCCGGCCGCGCGCATGCGCGCGTAGAGCGGGTAGGGGTCCCGCTTGTATTCGGGTCCGTAGAGGGGAATCGGCTCGGGCAGCGGCACGGCGGGGGCTCCTCGCGAAGTCGTGGACCCCAAGGAAGTCGGACGGCGCGGGCGATGAGTTCCCGCCGGATCGTCCAAGGCTCGCGGGCGGTGAGCTCCCGCCGGTTTCACCCAGAGCTCGCGGGCGGTGAGCCCCGCCGGATCGCGCCGTGCGGGCGACGAGCTCCCACCGGTTCGCACCGTGCGGGCGGTGACGGGTGATTCCTGGGTAGTCGGCCGCGGAGGCCCCCTGGTTCCCGTACGCGAAAGGGACAATCCTCACGCGCCGTGAAGCCGTCGCGGGCGGCCGGTCGTGGCGCGCGACGTGTCACGATGCGGCGATGACCGCTCGTCGTCTTCTCAGTCCGAGTCCTCTCGGCCCGTACGGATCCCTGCTCGGCTTCGTCCTGTTGCTGGCCGCCCTCTTCGGCGTCGCGTACGCCGTCGGCTCGGCCGCCGGACCCGCGGCCCCCGGCATACACCGCACCGGTGGTGGCTCCGGCGGCTCCGGTTCCGGCGGTGGCGGTGGCATGGGCGGGATGGGCGGCATGCACGACATGGGCGCGCCCGCGGGCCCGGTGGTGATCCGATGAGCACCGCGAGTCCCCTGGCGCCCGCCGCCACCGAGATCGTCGTCGGCGGGATGACCTGCGCGGCGTGCGTGGCGCGGGTGGAGAAGAAGCTCGGGCGGCTCGACGGTGTGACCGCCACCGTCAACCTCGCCACCGGCCGGGCCCGGGTCAGCCACCCCGCCGGGGTGACGGCGGCGGAGCTGATGGCCGTGGTGGAGGGCGCGGGCTTCACGGCGTCGCTGCCGGAGCCGGAGGTCACCGGGACGCCGGCCGACGGCGTGGCCGCGGCCTCCGCGATGACCCGGCTGATCGTCACGGCCGTGCTGTCCGTGCCCGTCCTGGTGCTGTCGATGGCGCCGGGGCTCCAGTTCCGCAACTGGCAGTGGCTGTGCTTCGTGCTGGCGACGCCGGTGGCCGTGTGGGGCGCGTGGCCGTTCCACGAGAAGGCGCTGCGCGGTCTGCGGCACTCCACCGCGACCATGGACACGCTTGTCTCACTCGGCGTGCTGGCCTCCTACGCGTGGTCGGCGTACGCGCTGTTCCTCGGCGGGGCGGGCGATCCGGACATGCGGATGCCGTTCACGCTGGTGCCGTCCATGGGTGGTGGCATGGCGGACGTCTATCTCGAAGCGGTGGTCGGCGTCCCGCTGTTCGTGCTGGTCGGCCGGCTGCTGGAGGCGCGGGCCCGGCACAGTACGGGTTCGGCGCTGCGGGCGCTGGCCTCGCTCGCCGCGAAGGACGTCGTCGTGCGCGACGCCGACGGCAGCGAGCGGCGGGTGCCGATCGCCGAACTGCGGGTCGGCGACCGCTTCGTCGTACGCCCCGGTGAGCGCGTGGCCACCGACGGCGTGGTCGTCGCGGGCAGCTCCGCGCTGGACCTGTCGCTGGTGACGGGCGAGAGCGCGCCCGTGGAGGCGGGGCCCGGGGCGGCCGTGGTCGGTGGCGCCGTCAACTCCGGTGGTCTGCTGGAGGTGCGGGCCGAGGCGGTCGGCGCGGACACCCAACTGGCGCGGATCGCCCGGCTGGTGGAGGACGCGCAGGCGGGCAAGGCCCGGGTGCAGCGCGTCGCCGACGCCGTCGCGGGGGTCTTCGTCCCGGCGGTGCTGGCCGTCGCCGTCACCGTGCTCGGCTTCTGGCTGGGCGCGGGCGCGCCGCCGCAGTCGGCGGTCACGGCCGCCGTCGCGGTGCTCGTGGTGGCCTGCCCGTGCGCGCTCGGCCTGGCCACGCCGACGGCCCTGCTCGCGGCCACGGGCCGGGGCGCGGGCCTGGGCATCCTGGTGTCGGGCCCGCAGGCGCTGGAGGGGCTGCGCCGGGTGGACACCGTCGTGCTGGACAAGACAGGCACGCTGACGACCGGTTCGATGGCGGTGACCGGGGTGACGGCCCGCGCGGACGGGCTCGGCTCCGAAGAGGCACTGCGGCTGGCGGCGGCGGTCGAGCGGGGTTCGGAGCACCCGGTGGGCCGGGCGGTGTGCGCGTACGTACCGGACGCCGCCGCCCTGCCGGAGGTCACCGGGTTCGCGGCGACGCCGGGCCGGGGTGTCTCGGGCCGGGTCGGTGACCGGCTCGTGGAAGTGGTCCGGCCGGAGGAGGCCGCCGCCCCGGCGAAGAAGAGGCCCAGGAGGAGCGGGCTGCCGGAGGCCCTGGCCACGGCGGTGCGCGAGGCGGAGCGGGACGGCAGGACCGTGGTGCTCGTCCGGGTGGACGGCACGCCCGAGGCGGTCGTCGCGCTCGGCGACTCGGTGCGCTCCGGTTCGTACCGCGCGGTCGACCACCTCAAGCGGCTCGGCCTGCGGCCGGTGCTGGCCACCGGTGACAGCGAGGGCGCCGCGCGGGCCGTCGCCGAGGAGCTCGGCATCACCGAGGTCCACGCGCGCGCGACGCCCGAGGACAAGGCCGCGCTCGTCCGTGAACTGCGCGCCCAGGGGCGCCGGGTCGCGGTCATCGGGGACGGCGTCAACGACACCGCGGCGCTGGCGGGTGCCGACCTGGGCATCGCGATGGGCAGCGGGACGGACGCGGCGATCGGCGCGGCGGACGTGACGCTGGTGCGCGAGGACATGGGCGCGCTGGCGGACGCCGTACGCCTGGCCCGCCGCACGTCGGCGACGGTCCGCGCCAACCTCGCCTGGGCGTTCGGCTACAACCTGGTCACCGTCCCGCTCGCCGCGGTCGGTCTCCTGAGCCCGATGTTCGCCGCGGCCGCGATGTCGGTCAGCTCGGTGCTGGTGGTGGCCAACAGCCTCCGCCTGCGCGGCTGGCAGCCGGCGCCCGCGGGCCTGAGCCGTACGCACTCCCCCGCCCGGCGCCGCCCGGCGACCCGGAGCACCGCCGTCCAGACACGAGGTGACGCGTGAAGACGCAGCTGTCCTCCCCCGCCGCCAGGCCGCTCGTCGCGACCGCCCGCGCGGCCGCCGTGCCCGTGATCGCCTGTGCCGTCGCCCTCGGCGGCCTGTGCGCGTGGACGGCCTCCGGCGCCGCGGGCCGGCCCGCGGCGATCGAGGTCGAGGGCCCCCGCGTCCTGCTTCCCTTCGGCACGGACGACACGGCCGCCTTCGTCGAGCTCCGCAACACCGGTGACGTGGACGACGAGCTCGTCGGCGTCGAGGCACCGACCGCCGGCGGCGCGATGCTCAGCCGCACGGTGGTCAAGGACGGCGCCGGGTCGATGCGGATGGTCCCGGCGGCGACCGTCCCGGCGAACGGCACCCTCGAGATGTCACCGCACACGCTGGACATCATGGTGGCGTCCCCGCCCCGCCTGCGCGTCGGCGACCGCCTCCCGCTGACGCTCCGCTTCCGCGACAGCGGCACGGTGCGGGTCGAAGCGGTCGTGGTCCGCCCGGGGAACCGGGGATAGGCGGCGGCACCAAGCGGTACGAAGAAGGGGGCGAGGCTCATGACGAGCCCCGCCCCTCTTCATTCCCGCTTCATTCCCGCCCGGTCAGGCGGCCCCGGCCAGCACCGGGGCGGCCCGTACGGCGTCCCGCTCGGCCGTCTCCAGCTGGCTGATCAGCGCCTCGCGCGCCCGCGCGACGCGGGAGCGCACCGTGCCGACCGGGCAGCCCGAGACCAGGGCGGCCTCCGCGTACGGCAGGCCCAGCAGCTGGGTCAGGACGAACGCCTCGCGCCGCTCGTACGGCAGGCGGTCGAGGAGCTGCGAGAGGGCGACGCCCTCGTCGAAGCCGGGCAGCTCCGCGGACTGCGCCCGCTCGGCGGCCGACTGCCAGTCGTCGGTGTCCGACAGCCGGGGCCGGGCCGCGTTGAAGCGGATCCGGTCCACGACGGTGCGGCGCGCGATGGTCAGCAGCCAGGTGCGGGCCGACGAGCGCCCCTCGAAGCGGGGCAGCGAGCGCAGGGCCCGCAGATACGTCTCCTGCACGAGGTCGTCCGCGCCCTGCGGGTCGTTGCTGAGCCGCGCCACGTATCGCCGTACGTCGCTCTGGGTGGCGCGGATGAAGCGCTCCACGGCGTCGGCGTCACCGCCGCGGGCCGCGAGCGCCCAGGTGGTCACCGCCTCGTCGTCACGCACGGCGGCCCCCCGCGTGGGGGGTGGTGCGCGGGGCTCCGACGGCGCCGGGGACGATGGCGGGGTGCACTGCGTCGAGTCCCGTACCGCCCTGTCCGCCCGCGTCGACGGCGAGGAGCCGCCGCCGGAGATCTCCGGCCCGGCGCTCGACGCCCACCTGCGGGAGTGCGCCGCGTGCCGGCACTGGGAGGCAGGCGCGCGCCGGCTGAAGCTGCTGTCGGCGGGCCTGGGGAACATCTGACGCGCTGGGTACGGCCGTACGGCGTGAGCCGAGGGCAGGGGGGACGTGCTGTCGCGGCACGCCCCATGTGCGGGCAGGGGTCATCGCCCTGGGTCCTTCCTGGAAATCCGGGCGCCCTGGAGTGCGGGTGGGCCCGGTGACGTGGTTCGGCGCGAGGGGTCGCCGTCAGCCGAAGGCGACGGCGACGCGGGCCGGTGGACCACGCGTGTCCAGGACATGGGCGTAGAGCAGCTGCCGCAGGCGCTGCGCGGCACGCGTCCGGTCGGCGCGGATGCGCGGCGGCCCGGAGGGCGTCGGGACGTCCCGGAAGAGGACGAGCAGCGGGGCGAAGAGGCGGGTGCGCAGGGTGCGGCCGAGCCGGAAGGCGGCCTGTTCGCCGCCGGAGAGCCAGACGCCGCAGACGACCGCGACGAGGACGTGCGCGGACCACATGCCGAGGGCGCCGTGCCCGGCGTGCATGGCCATGGAATGACCCGCCATGGAGTGACCGGCCATGCCGGACATGCCGCCGCTCATGTGCCCCATGGCGCCGCCCATGTCACCCATGGCGCCCGTCGACATGCCGGCCATGCCGCTCATGGACCCGGCCATGTCGTGCCCCATGGGCATGCCGGGGTCCGTCCCCGGCAGCCCTGTCGGCAGCCCGGCGCGTGCGGCCGCGGCCGCTCGGGCCGCGTTGGCCACGACGTTCTGGGAGAGGGCGAAGAAGAAGTGCAGTCCGGTCTGCGCCCCGACGGTGGCGAGTGTGATCAGCAGCGGGCCGCGTTCGCGTCCCGCCATGAACCACGCGCCGCTGCCCGTGGCGCACAGCGCGACCGCGACGGCCCACCAGGGGACGGTCGTGCCGGACATGACCGCGTGTCCCAGGGCAGCGAGCAGCACACAGACCGCTGCGAACACCGCGGCTCGCAGCGCTCGCGGACCCTCGTGCGCCTGCCCTGCTCTCATGACGTGCACATCGTTGCACCCGCTGCGCGCGGCCGGACGGCGGGGGGCGCCTTGACGCCCGCACGACCCCCCGCACGGGCGCATGGGTCCGCCCGGTCCGCCGCCCCTTCTCGACACACCGGAGAATCACTCCATTCACCACAAAGGGTGAACAACTGACCAACACCCAATAAATCGGTTACGTGATCGATGCCTATAGTTGACCAGGTGTTTTCGCGAACAGACATCGCCGCGCGGCGGCGACCCCAGGTGCTCCTGTGGGCCGCGGCGGGCGTGGCAGCCCTCGCGCTCCTCGTCGCGCTGGAGATCGCCGCCCGTCGCTACGCCGGCGTGCCCGGGCCGCTGACGACCCAGGTGCGCGAGGTGATCTTCGCCCCCAAGCCGGGGCCGCTGTACGGCGGCATGGCGTTGATGATGGTGGTGCTCACCTGGCGGCAACGGTTCATCGCGGCCGGCGCGGCGATCGGCATCGACGTCGTCTTCGTGCTGGTGCGGTGGGCGATCGGCGCCGAGGTGCCCGAGGGCCACTACTTCGGCAACGGCGCGTTGTGGGTGATGCTCGGCTGCGCGGTCATCGCTCTCACCCGCCGCACCGGCCGCGAACGCACCCTGATGCTGAAGGGCGTCGCGCTGGGCCTGCTGCTGGTGGCCGGCCGCAAGATCGGCGACACCTGGCTGCTCATCACGGCGAAGACCCGCCCGACGGTGCTCGACCCGTATCTGGCCACCGCCGACCACGCGCTGGGCAACCCGTCCTGGGCGATGGGCCGGGTCCTCGACGCCATCGGCCCGGTCGGCGACCGTCTCCTGGAGACCGTCTACGCCCAGCTCGCGGTGGCCGCGATCGTCGTCGCGCTCTACCAGCTGCGCAACGTCGCGACCGAGCGCCGCTTCCCGCGCCACCACCTCGTACGCACCTTCCTGGCGATCGGCCTCCTCGGGCCGGCGATCTACATGATCTTCCCGGTGGTCGGACCGGTCTTCGCCTACGGCCCGGGCGCCTCCGGAACCGGCGGCGTGCAGTGGGCGGTGGCCGACCTGTGGCCGCACACACCGCCGCCGGTCCACATCCCGCACCCCGTGCCCTACGACACGATCACCCCGCGCAACTGCATGCCCAGCCTGCACACGGCGTGGGCCACCGCGATCTTCATCCACACCCGGAAGGGCCCGCGGCTGCTGCGCTTCGCGGGGGCGTTCTGGCTGGTCGCCACGCTCAGCGCGACGCTGGGATTCGGCTACCACTACGGCGTGGACCTCGTCGCCGGCGTGGTGTTCTCGCTGACGATCGAGACGGCTCTGCGCACATACGACCGCGGCTGGGACCGCTCGGGGATCCGGCTGGTCGCCTACGGCACGGCCGTCTTCGCCGCACTCCTGGCGGCATACCGCTGGCTGCCGGTGGAGATGGCCGAGCACCGGTGGGTCTCCGGACCACTCCTCATCCTGGCGATGGCCTCGGTGATCTACGGCTACGTACGGACCACCAGGCGCTGGCAGGCGAAGGAGCGGGAGCCCGCGCCGATGCCGCGCGCGGAACCGCAGCCCGAACTGGTCTGAGGCACGTGTGGCCCTCGCGGCGAGGCGACGAGCCGCCCCGTACCGTCCGCCCGGCGGTACGAGGCGGTGGGCCGTCGGCTCGGGGGAAGGGCCGACGGCCCGGGTCCCGTCGCTCCAGTGGGACTCGCGTCTTCGAGTCAACCGTGTGGCGGGCCGCGCCGGGAAGCGTGTGCGCGGGGGCGGCATGGGTGCGCCGCGCACACCCCGTGTGAACGGTCAGCCTCCGCTCGACTGCCGCCCCGCGCGCGAGCCTGTCTTGGTTCCGCTTCTGGCGCCGCCGCCGCGGTTGGGCAGCCAGGCGGCACTGTTCGTGTCGCCGAAGCGGCTGCCTATCGCGCCCTTGATCACGGAGAGGGCGGCGGGCAGGGACGCGATCGCGGCCGCCTTGAGCGCGGAGACGTCGGTCAGGTCGAAGCCGTCGGCGATGAGGAGGCCGAGGAAGGTGGTGACATAGGCGGCGAGGGTGCGCTCGAGGATGTCGAGGAGAACTTTCTTGGACAGGGCAGTCATGGCCTTCTCGTGTCTCTTCCGTTCGCGTCGTATGGCTGAAGGGGCAGCGTGCTGGGTGCGCCACCCGCACCGCAAGACCTGACGGACAGTGAGACTCCGCACGGGACCTGTGCGGGCCCCGCCCCCTGTGGGATGCTGCCCTCTTTGCGGGGGCCGCCGAGGGCTGGGAGGGTCCGCATGGTCAACCCATGGCTGGCGCTGGTGTCCGGCGACGACCCCGCGCGGCGGCGCCGCGCGGTCCGTGGCGCCCACGCGGCCTTCGTGACCGGGGGCCCGGCGGGTCCCCAGGTACGCGCCGTGGTCGCCGACTCCTGGCGGCGCTCGGCGAGAGCCCTGCCCGCGCCCGAGTTCCTCGCACCCGTCGAACTGACCGGCACCGAGCTGGAGACCTACCGCCGCGCGCACCCGCTGGCCGCCGCGCTCCCCCTCTTCCGTGAGCTGCTCGGCTCCATCGCCGCCGACGGCGCGCACCTCTTCTCCGTCTGTGACGCCGCGGGCCGGCTGCTGTGGGTGGAGGGACACACGGGCGTACGGAAGGGGGCCGAGCGCATGAACTTCGTCCCCGGCGCCCGCTGGGACGAGACCCACGCGGGCACCAACGCCCCCGGCACCGCCCTGGCCCTCGACCACGCCGTCCAGGTCTTCGCCACCGAGCACTACAACCGCCTCGTCCAGCCGTGGACCTGCGCCGCCGCGCCCGTGCACGACCCCCGCACCGGCCGGCTGCTGGGCGCGGTGGACATCACCGGCGGCGATCAACTGGCCTCACCCCACAGCCTGGCGCTCGTCCAGGCCACCGCCCGCGCGGCCGAGGCGCGGCTGGCGGCGCCGGAGCAGGTGCCCGGCTGCGTCCTGTCGGCGCTCGGCCGGGACGAGGCACTGCTCGTCGTGGACGGCCGCCGGCTACGCCTGGGCCGCCGGCACAGCGAGATCGTCGCCCTGCTGGCCGCCCACCCCGACGGGCTGACGGGCGAGCGGCTCGCGGCGGCGCTCTACGGCGACCGCCCGGTGCCACCGGTGACCCTGCGGGCCGAACTGTCCCGGCTGCGGCGGCTGGTCGGCCCGCTGCTCGCGTCCCGGCCGTACCGGCTGCGTGGCGCGGTCGACACCGACTTCGGCTGCCTGGAGCGGGAGTTGGCCGTGGGCGGCCCGCGGGCCGCGCTCCGCGCGTACGACGGCCCGCTCCTCCCGCTGTCGGAGGCGCCGGGCGTGTGCCGGATGCGGCACCTCCTGGAGGCCCGGCTGCGCGGGGCGGTGCTGACCAGCGGCGACGCCGCCGCACTCCAGATGTGGGCCGAGGCCCCGTGGGGCGAGGAGGACTTGGAGGTGTGGGAGCGGTTGCTGGCCGCGCTTCCGATGAGCGCCCCGCAGCGGCGGTCGGTGGCGGCGCGGGCGCGGCGGCTGCGGGAGGAGTACGGGGCGGCGTACGCGGAGAACGGCCGGGCGACATACGGGCCGGGAGCCCGGGCAACGTTCGCGCAACCTGCGCAGGGCTAGCTTCCGAGGCGCACCTCCGACGTACCCCCGCTTCCGGAAGGCCGTCCTCATGACCCGCTACGCCGACCCCGGCTCCCCCGACGCGATCGTCTCCTACCGCCCGCGGTACGACCACTGGATAGGCGGTGAATACGTACCGCCCAAGCAGGGGCGGTACTTCGAGAACCCCACCCCGGTGAACGGCCGCCCGTTCACCGAGATCGCCCGCGGCACCGCCGAGGACGTCGAGCGCGCGCTGGACGCCGCGCACGCCGCCGCGCCCGCGTGGGGCCGCACGTCGCCGGCCGACCGGGCGCTGGTCCTGCACCGCATCGCCGACCGCATGGAGGAGCACCTGGAAGAGCTCGCGGTCGCGGAGTCGTGGGAGAACGGCAAGCCGGTCCGCGAGACGCTGGCCGCGGACATCCCGCTCGCCATCGACCACTTCCGCTACTTCGCGGGCGCGATCCGCGCGCAGGAGGGCGGTCTCTCCCAGCTCGACGACGACACGGTGGCCTATCACTTCCACGAGCCGCTCGGCGTGGTCGCCCAGATCATCCCGTGGAACTTCCCCATCCTCATGGCCACGTGGAAGCTCGCCCCGGCGCTGGCCGCGGGCAACGCGGTCGTCCTCAAGCCGGCCGAGCAGACCCCTGCGTCGATCCACGTATGGCTGGACCTCGTCGCCGACCTGCTGCCGCCGGGCGTGGTCAACATCGTCAACGGCTTCGGCGTGGAAGCCGGCAAGCCGCTGGCGTCCAGCCCGCGCGTCGCCAAGATCGCCTTCACCGGCGAGACGACGACGGGCCGCCTGATCATGCAGTACGCCTCCGAGAACCTGAAGCCGGTCACCCTCGAACTCGGCGGCAAGAGCCCGAACATCTTCTTCGACGACGTCTCCGCCGCCGACGACGACTTCCTCGACAAGGCGCTCGAAGGCTTCACGATGTTCGCCCTCAACCAGGGCGAGGTCTGCACGTGCCCGTCCCGCGCCCTGATCCAGCGCGGCCACTACGCGGCCTTCATGGAGGCGGCGGTGGCCCGCACCGAACGCATCGTCGCGGGCCACCCGCTGGACACCACGACCATGATCGGCGCCCAGGCGTCCAACGACCAGCTGGAGAAGGTCCTCTCCTACCTCGACATAGGCCGCCAGGAAGGCGCCCGAGTCCTCACCGGCGGCACCCGCGCCGAACTGGGCGGCGAACTGGAGGGCGGCTACTACGTCCGCCCCACGATCCTCGAAGGCGACAACAGCATGCGGGTCTTCCAGGAGGAAATCTTCGGCCCGGTGGTGGCGGTCACGCCCTTCACGGACTTCGACGACGCGATGACCCTCGCGAACGACACGCTCTACGGCCTGGGGGCGGGCGTCTGGACCCGCAACGGCACGACGGCTTACCGGGCGGGGCGCACGATCCAGGCGGGGCGGGTATGGACGAACTGCTATCACGCGTATCCGGCGCATGCGGCTTTCGGGGGGTACAAGCAGTCGGGGATCGGGCGGGAGACGCATCGGATGATGCTGGGGCATTATCAGCAGACGAAGAATTTGCTGGTGAGCTACTCGGCTCAGAGGTTGGGGTTCTTCTAGGGCCTCAAGTCGGTTGCCTGGAGGCATCATTGCGCTCCAGGTGACCCGACGCGACAGCTGCGCGATGTAACGTGTTGGGTTCTTCCCGTTAGCCTCTGGCATCCGGTGGAGTTCCACACGGACCAGTCGCGGACCAATGGTGCCGGAAGAAAGTCATCCCACGGGTCGCCCGTTCATGAGCGGGCGACCCGCCGACATATTCGTAGGCAGCACTCGAACCGCTGGCAGTACCCGCCCGCCCCGCCTGAGCCGACCCCGTGGACTGACCCAGCGGTTTCGGGGTCAGCCGTGCGGCACCGCATGAGCCATCCGGCTGCGCTACGTACGCAGCGAATCTGGCCAGGACCGGGTTTGGGTCGTCCGTGCGGTGGACGAAGGAGACGGCGTAGCGGGGCGGTCCTGCGGGTTCGTCCTCGACGAAGCGGCGGACGGCCACCTCGGGCGGGCGGAGTTTACGGGCACGGCCCAGGTCCATCACGGAGATGCCGGTGCCTTCGGCGACCGAGGCCACGACCTGCTCGAAGTCGGGCTCCTCGGAGACCAGTCGAGGAGGCCCGTCCGGCCACACGTCGGCGACGAGTTCCTTGTACAGCGTGGGCCCGGCCTCGCGCGGCCACAGGACTACGGGCAGGTCACGCAGGTCACGGCGGGTGAGGCGGTCGCGGGTGGCGAGGGGATGGTCGGCGGGAAGGACGACTGCGGCCTCCGCTTCGGCCACGACGACGGAGGTGATGCCCGGTTCGCTGATGACGCCGCGTACGAAGGCGGCGTCGAGGTCACCGTCGCGCAGCAGGCGCAGGCACCAGGACGACATGCCGGTGGTGACCGACACACGGACGTCCTCGTGGTCCTTGCGGAAGCGGCGGATTACAGCGGTGATGAGGTCGTCGGCGCCCGAACGGGAGTAGGCGAGGCGCAGTTTGCCGTGCGTGCCCTCGGCCACGGCCCGTACCCGCTCACCCAGTTCGTCGGCGGCCGTCAGCAGCGGCTCGGCACCTTCCAGCAGTGCCCGGCCGGCCGGGGTGAGGGTGACCCCCTGTGGGCCCCGGTTGAGCAGGGACGCCTTCAGCTTCTGCTCCAGGACCTTGATCTGCTGGCTGAGTCCGGGCTGCGCGATGTTCAGCTCCGCGGCGGCCCGCCCGAAGTGCCGGTGCCGGGCGAGCACTACGAAGTACCTCAAGCGGCGCAGTTCCATATGGACACCATAAACAGTTTCGGCATACGTGCCGTTCCGGCTCACGGACACTTCATGCGCCGTACACACACCGCCTGTCCGGGACCCGATAAACAAGCCTGATCGGCGGCGAGAAAAGCTGTATTGGACCTCCGCTGCGGCGGCACGCAGGCTGGGACCACGTGAGTGGGCGAGGAAAGGACCGGCAGGTGGGTGCCATGACGAAGGCCGAGCGCGAGGTGTTTCTGGCCGAGCCGCACATCGCGGTCGTCAGTGTCGCGTCGGAGGACGGCCGGGGGCCTTTGTCCGTACCGCTCTGGTACGGCTACACACCCGGCGGTGACATCACGCTCATCACCGCGCTGGACAGCCGCAAAGCCGCGCTGATGCGCAGGCACGGCCGGGTCTCCCTGTGTGTGCAGCGGACCGAACCGCCGCGCACCTACGTCAGCGTGGAGGGCCCGGTGACCGAGTTCCGCGAGCCGGCCAGGCTCGATGAACGGCGGGCGCTGGCCCACCGATATCTGGGGGCCGAGGAGGGCGATGCCTTCGTGGCGGCGTCCGCCGAGCGGACCGCCGGGTCGGTGCTGATCCGCGTGCGGCCCGAGCACTGGTTCTCCCGCGGCGCGTCCTGAGCCATGCCGGAACGAGTCATCACCCTCGGCCAGAGGTCGGGCATGTCCCCGGCCACTCCCCGACACGCCTCACGACTCAACTTGGAGGGGAAGTACCGATGGCCCACCTCGTCTTCATCGAGACCACCGCGCTGGGCGTCCAGTCCATCGCGTACGCCAAGCGGCTCGGTCACGAAGTGACCCTTTTACGTTCACCGCTGTACGACTTCATCACCCCACCCGCCGAGCGCGCCCGAGCCGAGGTACTGGCCGACCGCACACTCCACTCGGCCGACCTCCAGGAGGTCGGCCTGCTGACCGGCCTGCTGGGTGAGCACGGCATCGGCGTCGGGGACGTGGACGCCGTCCTGTCCACCCTGTCCCTGTGCGTGCTGAGCGCCTCGCGACTCGCCGAACGACTCGGCGCCCACGGCACTCCGTACGAGGCTGCGGCCGCCGCCCGTGACAAGGGCCGGTGCCGGGAGATCCTGCGGGAGACGGGTGTGCCGAGCCTGGGGTTCGCTGTGGTGACCACGCCGCAGCAGGCCCTTGCGGCCGCGGCGGACATCGGTTACCCGGTCGTGATCAAGCCGGTGTCGGGCGTCGGCAAGGCCGTCACCAGCATCGTCAAGGACCCGGATGGGCTGCGCGCCCATTTCGCGTCGTCCGCCGAGGAGTTGAGGACAATGCAGCCGGGTATCGCGGCCGAGCTGGACGAGCGGTACATCGTCGAGGAGTTGGCGGTCGGCGAGCTGTACTCGGTCGAAGTGGCCGCGGGCAGCGAGCGGTTCACCCCTCTGGTGGCGGTCGGCCGCAAGATGGGCCGCGACAACCCGGTCTTGGAACTGGGCTGCACCGTGCCATCGGGGCTGCCCGCGGACGAGGAGGCGGAACTCGGTCGGTACGCGGTCAGGGTCTGCGAGGCCCTCGGACTCACCCTCGGCATCTTCCACGTCGAAGTCATGCAGACGGTACTCGGGTTCCGGCTTGTGGAGGTCAACCCGCGGATATCCGGAGGCTCGTTGCCGGACTCGGTGCGGATGGCCACGGACCACAACGTCTTCGAGATCCTGGTCGACCTGTTCCTCGGCGCGCCCGCGCCCGCACGGCCCCTGCCATGGCACCGGGCGGCCAGCCACACCTTCCTGGCCGCCGCTCGGGACTCCGTCGTACCGCGGGACCTGCCGGCCGACTGGTTCGAGGAATTCCGGCCACGCCTGCACTCGGGGTGGAACCGCGCCGAGCCCGGGGCCCGACTCCGTTCGATGAAAGGCAACTTCGACACCTTCGGCATGATCCGGGTCGTCGGCGACGACGCCGACCGGGCCGCCAGAGAGGTCGCGGCGGTGCGGCGGGACATCGAGGAGCGGCTCGGGTTCGCACTCACGGCGGTGGCCGAGTCACGGGGCGAACAGGCCGCGGCGGCTCCGGCACGGGGAGACGGCTGACATGGGTGACTCCCCCGAGGACACCGGCACCCCTCGTACGTCCCCTACGACCGATACCTCTCCTGTCACCGCCGTCCTCGTCCGCCCTCCCCGTACGGTCGACACCCTGGTCCGCTACCTCCTCACCGCCTGCCTGGTCCGCACGGCGAGCGGCGGCGCGGCCGTCGGGTTGTTCACCCTGGCCGTCCGTACGGGTGGCTCGGGCGGTGCGACCCTGGGCGGTGTGCTCGCCGCCCTGCTGACCGCGCCGTACGTGGTGGGCCCCTGGCTGGCCGGCGTGCTCGACCGGGCCCTCGACGCCCGCCGGGTCCTGGCCGCCTCCTTCGTCTTGTTCGGCGTCGCACTCGCCGCGGCCGCGCTGCTGCTCGGGCGGATCCACTTCCTCGTGGTGGCCGGGCTCGTCACCGTCGCCGGAATGTGCGGGCCGCTGGTGACCGGCGGACTGAGCAGCCGGCTCGCCGCTATGGACGGCTGGGACGAACACGGCCGACGCCGGGCGGAGGGCTGGGACTCGGCGACGTACGGTGTTGGCAACACGTTCGGGCCCGCGGCCGTGGGCGCAGTGGGTGCTGCCCTCGGTGCACGCACCGCGGTGCTGTGCCTCGGCGCGGCGGCGGCACTGGCCGCGTTCACCTTACTGACGCTGCCCGCCGGGGCGCCGCCCGTCAAAGGAACGGAACCGCTCCGGGTCCGGCAAACCTTCCGCATCATCGCGACCGTGGGGCAACTGCGCCGTGTGATGGTGGCAATGGCGCTGACCGCGCTGGTCGCCGGCGGCATCACAGTCGTGGCGACCACACTGGGCCGACAGCTCGCCGGCAGTGCCGAGGCCGGCGCCGCGCTGGCCGCCGTCTATGGCTTCGGCTATCTGGCCGGGTCAGTCGCGGCGGGCATCGTGCCGCTGCCGGGCGAGCCCGAGAGGACGTCGACCCTGCTGGTGGCGGTGAGTGCGGCGACAGTGGCCTGTTGTGCGGTGGCGCCCAGCTACACGGTGGCCGTGGTGACGTTCGCCGCCACGGGGGCGGCCGGCGCCCTGCTGTTCACGGCGACGCTCGCCGTCCGCTCCGTCCACGCACCGCCCGAGGCCCGCGCCCAGGTGTACGTCTCCATGGGCGCCCTCAAGATGGCCGTCTCCTCGGCCGGCACCGCGCTGGCAGGCAGTCTGATGGCGCTGGGCCCGAGGATGCTCCTGGGCGCCGGATGCGCCGTGACGCTTTTCGCCCTGGCGAGTGTGCTCGGCGACCGGCGCATCAGCGCACGAAGGAATCCCGTACCGGTTACTGAGGGAGATTCATCAGTGCGCAGCAAAAGTCGGAAGTTCTCCTCACCGATTCCTTGACGGACAGCAGCAGAAACGCAAAGAATAATATTCATGCGGAACTTCTGTCACCCTTCCCGCTGATTCTGCTGTGCCGGCGCACGCCTTCGCGTCGACTCTGCACACGGCAGTTGACAAGCGCCTTCTCCACTGGTTTTCCCATCGGAGAAGCGGGACACCATTACTGGTCCCGTACCCCGCACATCCCGACCAGAGGACGAACATGGCAGCCTCCGCCGCTCCCACATTCAATTCGGTCTTCTCCACCATCGCCACTTGCTCGTGCCACGCCTTCGGCATCCGCACCCAACACGCCCTGCACGCCATGCGAAAAGTCTTCACAGATCCCGAAGACACCGCCCGGAATGTATTCGCGGACATTCTCGACCAGAGCGCGGACACGGAATTCGGCCGCGCCCACGGCCTGCACCGCGTCCGAACCCTCGGCGAATGGCGGCGGGCGGTGCCGATCCAGCAGTACGAAAACGTCGAGCCGTACATCCGCCGTGCCCGCCAGGGCCTTCCCGCGGTCCTCACCCGCAGTGGGCCGTACGCCTTCCTGCAGACCTCCGGCTCCAGCGGAACGCCCAAGCACATCCCCACCACCCGGCACTGGCGCGACCACTACCGCGGGCCCGCCCTGTACGCCCAGTGGGGCCTGTACTTCGAGGCACTCGCCGAGGCAGACGCGCTCGCGGCGCCTGCCGGCCACATCCCACAGATCCTCGACCTCTCCTGGGAACGCGCCCCGGGCCGTCCTGGACCGGACGGCGAGCTCCCCGTCTACAGCATCTCCAACCGCCCCACGGCGGTCAGTCCACACGACTGGCTGCCGCCCTGGTACGACGAGCCCTGGCTGCTCGCCGACCCGGGTGAGGGCTGGGAGGCCGCGCTGTACCGCAAGCTGCGGCTGCTCGCGGGAGACGACGTTCGGGCGGTGGTCGCCCTCAACCCCTCGAAGATCATCAGCCTGGCGCAGACTCTGGCCGCCTCCGGTGAACGGCTGATCGCCGACCTGCGCGACGGAACCCTGGACGGTCGGCGCCACCCCGCCCTCACCCCGGACCGGGAGACCGCCGACCGGCTGGCCGCCGCCCTCGACTCAACCGGTGCCGCCCCGGCCCTGCGCGACCTTTGGCCGCGCCTGGACCTCGCGGTCGTCTGGAACTCCGCGTCTGCCGCCCTGTACCGGGACTGGCTGACGGAGATCCTGCCGGGCGTACGGCGCCTGCCCTTCAGCACGACCGGCACCGAGGGCATCGTCACCCTCCCCGTGGACGGCCACCCCTCTGCCGGTCCACTCGCCGTCAGCCAGGGCCTCTACGAGTTCGTCCCCGCCGAAGGCCCCCGAGCGTCCGACGGCCCGGACGCGCTCGCCCCAGACGCGGCGACCGTGCTCTTCGACGAGCTGGAGGACGGCGGGGAGTACCGCCTGGTGATGAGCCAGGCCAACGGTCTGCTCCGCTACGACGTCGGCGACGTCTACCGCGTCGTCGGCCGTTATGGCGCCACCCCGCGCTTGGAGTTCACCGGCCGGGCCGGCTTCCGCTCCTCCTTCACCGGCGAGAAGCTCACCGAGCGTCAGGTCCACGAGGCCGTCGTGGCCGCCCTGCCCGCGGGTCCGGGCGGGCGCCCGCTGTTCACCTGCGTGCCCGTATGGGGGACCCCGCCGCGCTACCACGTGGTCGTCGAGGGGACCGTCGGCCTCGGCTCGGCCGGCCTGGAGTCCTTCGCCAGGGACATCGACAGCGCCCTGCGCCGCGTCAACATCGAGTACGGCGAGAAGCGCACCTCCCGCCGCCTGGGCCGGATCGAGGTCACCGCAGCCGAGTGGGGCGCCTTCGGCCGTGCCTCGGAGCAGCGGCTGCGCACCCGCGGTACCTCTTCCAACCAGGTCAAGCACCACTGGCTGCAGCGCGACCGGGACATACTCGACCACCTGGCCGAGCAGGGGCTGCTCACGGCCACCACGGAACCGGGGCTGATGCTCGTTTCCGCGTCCACCGGGACCGGTGGGGCCCGATGAGCGCGACAGCACGTTCCCAGGACCGTACGGCTCTCTCGCTCACCGCCTCCGACGGCACCGAACTCGCGCTTCACCACTGGGCGCCCCGGTGCCCACCCACCGCGGCCGTGTTCTATGTCCACGGCATCCAGAGCCACGCGGGCTGGCTCTTCGAGACCGGCCCCGAACTCGCCGCGCGCGGCCTCGCGGTGTTCGTCCTCGATCGGCGCGGCAGCGGCACCAGCGGCGGCCCGCGCGGCCACCTTCCCTCGGTTGCACAGGTTCTGGACGACTATGCGACCGCCATCACCGCAGTGCGGACACGGGTGGAGGACATTCCACTGACCCTCGTAGGTCAGAGCTTCGGCGGCAGCGTCCTCGCGGCCCTCGTCACCGCGGGGCGCACCGCCGGTGATCGCCTCGTCTTCTGCGCCCCCGCGCTGGGTCAGCAGCGCGCCCGGCACGGCAACGGCGAGGCCCTGGCGGCGGTGCGTTGCACAGGCGGCCTGAACACGACACCGCTGGCGCTGACCGACACGGACTACACGCAGGACATTCCCTATCTGGACTTCATGGCCAACGACATCCTGATGATCCGGCAGATCACCGCGTCAAGCCGCTCGGTGATGGTGGGGCTGGAGGACGTGTACATGCGCGGCGGAACCTGGGACACGGCCTCGGCCGTGCGCCCCGCGCATCCGGTGCACTTCGTGCGCCCGGAAGCCGACGCGATCATCGACCTGGACATCGCCTGGCGAGTCCTGACCGGCCTGACTCGGAGCGCGACCGCTGTCGACTTCCCGGACTCGGGCCATTACCTCGAGTTCTCGCCGGCCCGGCACCGCTACTGGGACTGGGTTGCAGCGACGGCAACGGCAACAGCCGATGAGTGAACCCCCTTTGCCAGTAGAGGTGTTCACCGCCGAGATCCCCATGGCTCGCCCCTTCTCACACGCCGCGCATGTCCGCCGTACCTCCCGTTCGGTCCTGGTCCGCTGCACTCTGGCGGGCGCGACCGGCTGGGGGGAAGGGGCGCCACGGACCTACGTCACCGGGGAGAGCCTGGACTCGACTGTGCACACCCTCCTGCACACCCGGCTCCCGGAACTGGACGGAGTGTTCGACGGTTCCTTCCACACGGGCGTCCGCGCGTTGGCCGGCCTCGACCTCCCAGCCGCCCTCGGCACCCGCGCGCACCCCGCCCCGGCCGCCGCCTGCGCCCTGGAGATGGCCTTACTGGACGCCTGGTGCCGTGCCCACAGCCGGGACGCGGCGGACGCCGTGGCCGCCGTGGGCGGCGACCTGCTGCGCCCCGAGCCGCGGGTCCCCGTCTCCACGCTGGTCGTCGACTCCAGCCGTACGCCCGCGGAGCTGCTCGGCACCTTGTCGGCCGAGGCGCGCTCCCGCCTGACGCACGTCAAGGTCAAGGGTTTGCCCGATCCCGAGGCGACCCGCGAACTCGTGCTACTGGTACGGAAGTACATCTCCCCGTCCCGCACCACGGTCTCCGTCGACGCCAACGGCGCCTGGTCGCCTACGCAGGCCCTGCGGGCCGCCGCCCTCCTCGTCGGCACGGTCGACTGGCTGGAGGAACCGACCCGCCCCCGTGACTGGGCCACCTTGCGCCGCGTCCAGCGGGAGGCAGGCTGTCCCGTGATGCTGGACGAGTCGGCGGTCGTCCCCGCCGATCTGGATGACGCGGTCGGACACGCGGCGGCGAGCTACGTCAACGTTCGCGTCTCCAAGTGCGGCGGCCCGCTGGCGAGTCTGCGCATGCTGCGCCGCGCCCGCACCCTCGGCCTGCGCGCCCAACTCGGTGTCCAGGTGGCCGAGGTGGGCCCGCTGTGGGCGGCGGGCCGCCTGCTCGCGGCCCGTGTCGGCGGCTTGGTCGCCGTTGAGTCCGGTCGCCAAGACGAGTGGTTCGCCCAGGACCTGACCGTGCCGCCGTACCGGATCGACCGCACACACCACCGAGCTGAGCCGCTCCCCGGGCCGGGCTTCGGCCTGACCCCGTCACCGCGCCTTCTGCGGCTCCACGCCTGCTGGGCGGGCCGTCGCGACTCCCCCCTTGCGACCGGCAAGGGCGCCTCCCCACGCACCCGACGACCGGAAGGACCGAACCGCGCATCGGCCTAGCACCCTTTCCCCGCTCCTACCGGCTCACGCTCGTAGGGCGGGGCCGTACCAACACCCACACTTATGACAAGGAACTCGCATGACCACCGCGCTCACCACTCCCCCTCCCGGCACTCTGATCTCCTCCCGTATCTCCGCCCTCTCCGTCTCCTCGCCCTATGCCGTTCCCAACCGCAAGCCGGGGCTCGACTTCGTGAACCTGGTCAGCGGCGCGCCCGCGGTGGAGGCGCTGCCGCTGGCCGAGATCAGGGAAGTGACCAACGACCTGCTGGCCGGTCCCGACACCGGTGGACCCGCGCTCGCCTACGGCCCCAACGCGGGTGATCCGACCTTGCGTTCGCTCATCGCCGCCCGCGAAGGCGTGGACCCGGCCCGGGTGCTTATCACCAACGGCGGACTGCACGGCACCGCCCTCGCGCTGCACGCGGTGGCCGAGCCGGGTGACGTGATCGTCGTCGACGACCCGGTCTTCCCCGACACGATCCGCATCATCGAGAACACCGGCGCGGCCGTCCACCCCGTCCCCGTCGGACCGCACGGCCTCGACATCGACGTCCTCGCCGAACGGCTGCGCGGCGGGCTCCGTCCCAAGGCGGTCTACACGGTGCCGGACTTCCACAACCCGTCGGGTGGCCTGCTGCCTCATGAGAAGCGGCTCCAGCTCGTCCGGCTTGCGGAGCGGTACGGGTTCTTCGTACTGTCCGACAACCCGTACCGGCCCTTTGCGCCGGACGACCGGAGTGAGTCGGACTTCCCGCTCGACAGCGACCGGGTGGTGGTCGTCCAGACCTTTGCCAAGACACTCGGCCCGGGCCTGCGCCTTGGCTGGATGACCTCCCCCGAATGGCTGGCGCCGCACGTCATCAACCTTCGGCGCCGCTATGACTTTCAGAGCTCGACCCTCTCCCAGGGCATCGCCCGCACGCTGCTCGCCCGCGACGGCTGGTTCGACCAACTGCTAGCCCGGGGCCGGGACATCTATCGCGAGCGTGCCGAACTCACCGTCCGGGGCCTGCGCGAGGCCGGTGATCAGCTGGAGTTCGACGACCCGGCGGGCGGTTTCTTCGTCTGGGCCAAAGTAGGCGGCGGCCCGTCGGCTGCCGAGTTCCTCGCCGAACGGGCGCGTAAGGCCGGGGTCGTCTACTCCGCCGGCACCTTCTACGACCCGCTTCAACAGGGCCGCTACGCCGACCACGTACGGATCGCGTACTCAGCCTCTCGACACGACCACTTGGTGGCCGGCTTGGAGCGCCTGACAGCCGTCCTGAAGTCCCTATGACCGCGCCCGCGTCGCTGCGCATCGCGCTCGGACAGATCAGCAGCACCACGGTCCCGGGGGAAAACCTCCTTCTCGTCGAACAGGAGGTCGCCAGGGCGGCGGCCGCGCGGGCCCAGGTACTGGTACTGCCGGAAGCGACCATGTGCCGCTTCGGAATCCCTCTGCATGCGGTTGCCGAGCCCTTGGACGGCCCCTGGGCGAGCCGGGTGCTCCAACTCGCCGCCGACGCAGGACTCACGGTCGTGGCTGGAATGTTCACCCCTGCCGGTGACGGCCGGGTGCACAACACAGTGATCGCGGCCGGTCCCACCGGACTGCTCGGCCACTACGACAAGATGCACCTCTACGACGCCTTCGGGCATCGCGAGTCCGACACAGTCGCATCCGGCACAGAACCGCTGACGGTGGACGTCGATGGGGTCCGGATCGGAGTCGCCACCTGCTACGACATCCGCTTCCCCTGCCTGTTCACCGAACTCGCCGCACGAGGCGCCCTGGTGACGATCGTGCCCGCCTCGTGGGGCGCGGGCCCGGGCAAACTCGGCCAGTGGACGCTGCTGGCCCGCGCCCGGGCGCTGGACTCGACGAGCTTCATCGTCGCCTGCGGCCAAGCCGCTCCGAGCGGGGTCACCACCACCGGCGTCACGCCAGGTGCGCCTCCCACAGGGGTCGGCGGCAGCCTGGTCGTCTCGCCGCTCGGCCAGGTCCGCGCGGCACTGGGCCCGGCCGCGGACTTCGCCACCGTGGATCTCGACCTGCGGGAGGTGCATGGGGCCAGAGAGCTGATACCGGTACTGGCCGACTCAGAAAGCGTCCGGATGGACACGACGACGATCCCGGCTGGTTCTTCAGCACCGTATCGCTGCCGCCACCGGCCAGTTCCTCAGCGTTCTGTGCGCGGACGACCACACGGGTGGATCTGACGCCAGCGGCGGAGCACCGGGCGTGAACGGCGTGCAATGTACGGTGCTTTGCACAGAGGGCGCATCGATGTGCCGCGGCTGCGGCGGTGCCGGCGGGGATACCCGAGGCGGCTGACGGCGTCTGGTCTTGGCGGCGGACGTCACTCAACGGCTTCGGCGGACGCGCCAACCAGTGCGGATCGCTCGTTCTGCCACCTCTACAGCCACAGCGGACGCTCCTCGGACCCGCTTGTGCTCAGCTGTCCCTACTCGTTCGCTCAGGAGTCGGACCGGACTTGTGGGTCAGATCATGGGCGCGCCGCAGCTGGGGCTGCTCGAGGATATCGCCAGGGGCGCAAGGGAGCATTTCGAGTCGTGGTCTGCAGGTTTGCTCAAGGAGTGGCTCTGCGACCCGGTAGGTGGTCTGGTGTGGGAGGTGCTCGCGGTCGCCGGTTGCAGCGGAACATGCAGCATCCTCAGGAGGCGCCCAGCGGCATACATCCACTGCTCGCCGGACGTTTCAGCCCCAACCGGTTCGATCCGTCCGCGGTCGTCGATGACCACGCCCTTGGGTTGCTGTTGGAAGCCGTGCGATGGGCGCCGTCGGCGGGGAACTCCCAGCCATGGGGCTTGTTCACCAGCAGGCCCGGTGAGCCGGAGCACGACCGTGTTCTCCCTCACCTTGCGCCGAGCTCGGCCCGCCGGGCGACGGACGCAGGTTTGCTCGTCGTCACCCTGACGCGGCGGTACGTCGATGACAGCCAGCTGCTCTACTCCGAGTTCGCGGACTACGACCTCGGCCAAGCCATCGCCCACATGACTGTTCAGGCCCAGGCCATGGGGCTGGCCGCGCGCCAGTTCCGGGCCTTCGACCTGTAAGGGCTCACCAAGGAGCTGGACCCGATCCCGGGGTGGGCGATCGTCTCCATGGTCGCGGTGAGCAAGGCGGTCGGCGGGCCACCGGAGGGCCGTGCTCGACACAGCGTCGCCCACTGGCGCTCTGCTCCCTGGTCACCGGTGGAGTAACGGCCGAGCTTTGCTCATTGAGCGGTCCTGGTTCTTTGATCCAGATCATCGAACCACACAGGTGAAGTCCGGCTTGCGGGCGTGCAAGATCGACGCGCGGGCGTGTTCTTCGGCGTGGTCCGGCCGGTCGATGTCACGGAAAGCGTTGTCCCACTCGCCTCCGAGATACGCGGGATCGATGAACTCGGCCCGCGAGGAAACTCCACCTGTCCACGTCCGCCCTCCCTACTGAGTTTTTCGTTAGTTCTGTGGTAGTTGGGGCTTCGGCGGTGTGAGAATGGTGGCGTGTCTTCCGAGTTGCAGGCTGTAGTTTCCGGCTGCTCTGTTCCGCCGCTGACGCGGCCGCAGTTGGCCGAGGCCCGTCGCATGCGGGCGGTCGAGTTGTTCGAGCAGGGACGCTCTACTTCCGATGTCGCACGGATGGTGGGGATGCACCCCGAGAGCGTGCGCCGGTGGAAACGTTCGTGGGAGCAGGGCGGGGCTCGGGCACTGCGGCGGCGGCCGGCCACCGGCCGGCCGCCCAAGCTGGATAACGCCCAAGCCGAGGTGGTGCGGGCCGCGTTGGAGCAGGGCGCCCAGGCGCACGGGTTCGAGGCGGATCTGTGGACCGTGGAACGGGTCGGCATGGTGGTGGAGCGGGTGACCGGGGTGAGGCTGGCGAGGGCATCGGTGTGGCGCCTGCTGACCGGGAGGCTGGGATGGAGTCTGCAGCGGCCCAGGCGCCAGGCCGTCGAGCGGGACGAGTCCGAGATCGCCCGGTGGGTCGCCCAGGAGTGGCCCCGCATCGAAAAGGGGCGGTGAAGAAACGTGCCTGGCTCGTGTTCTTCGACGAATCGGGCGTGTCGCTGCTGCCCCAGGTCCGCCGGACCTACGCACCCCGCGGGCGCACTCCCACCCTGCGCCACCGGCTGAACTGGAAACGCGCCTCGATGGCCGCCGCGCTGGGCTACCACGCAACTGACCCCGAACGTGGTCCGCGGCTGTGCTTCCACCTCAAGCCGGGAAGCTACGACACCACGTCCCTGATCGATGTGTTGGAACAGATCAAGACCTTCTACGCCGGTGAGCCGGTGGTGTTGGTATGGGATGGACTGTCTGCCCACTGGAGTCGGGGCATGCGGGCCTGGGTGGCCGAGCAGGACTGGCTGACGCTGGAGCGGCTGCCGGCCTACGCACCCGAACTCAACCCGGTGGAACTGCTGTGGTCGGCTATCAAGGCCCGTGAGCTGGCCAACCTCGCCGGCGACCACCTCGCCGATGTCGCCGACGCGGCCGAACGCGGCATCCACCGAGTCTGCTCCAGCGAGCAACTCCCGTGGTCTTTCCTCACTCACACCGGCCTGACAATCCACCCCCAACTACCACAGAACTAACGAAAAACTCAGTAGTGCTCGATTCCTCTTTCGGTGGGTATATGTCCTGGTGACAGGTCGGTCTCGGGGGTGGGGTGCCGGGCGATGGTCTTACGGACACGGCAGGACAG